>JAMWCT010000113.1 GCA_023819525.1 Candidatus Omnitrophota bacterium | reverse complement strand
TAGTTTTGATAAAGATATAGAAGGCTTAGATGTAAGTTATCAGAAAATGCGTCAAGCTTATCAAGAAATTTTTAAATATTGTAGTTTAAATTTTATAACAATAGAGGCGGAAAGTGGTTTTATGGGCGGAAGTGTTTCTGAAGAATTTTTAGTCCAAGCAGACATAGGAGAAGATATACTTTTTTATTGTAGTGGCTGTAATAGTTATTTTAGAGAACAAAAGACTTGCATAAGATGTCAAAAACAACCAGAAGAAAAACGCATGATAGAATTAGGTCATATATTTAAATTGGGCACAAAATATTCTTTGGCGCAAGAGGCTTTTTTCCTTGATAAAGATGGAAGCCGTAAACCAATAATTATGGGTTGTTATGGTATAGGGGTAAGTAGGCTACTTTCTGCAATAGTTGAGCAAAACTATGATGATAAAGGAATAATTTGGCCAAAAAATCTAGCCCCTTTTGATATATCTTTAATTCTTTTGGAAGATAATCTATTGTCGGAGGCTTTATTATTAGAAGAACTTTTTAAAAAAAAGGCTTTAGAAGTTTTAATTGACGACAGACAAGAGCCAGCAGGTGTAAAATTTAATGATGCTTTACTTATAGGTAATCCTTATATTGTTGTTTTTGGAAAAAATTATATAAAATCTAAAAAAATAGATATAGAAGTAAGAAGAACGAAAGAAAAATTTAGTTTAGATAGAAACGAAATACTTAATTTCTTTAAAAAAAATTAAAATGCTTTTAGCTGAACAAGAGTTAAAAATTAAGAGAAAAATTCAAGAGATTTTACAACAAAATAGTATTGATTTAGTTGATTTTAAAATTTTTTGTAGTGGGAAAAGATATACTGTCCGTTGCTTAATTGATTATCCTTATGGTGGCATAAAGGTAGATGATTGTGCTAAAATAAATGAAAAAATTTTTTCATTTATTGATGAAACAAAAATTTTAGGTGAAGATTTTGTTGTAGAAGTAAATTCTCCAGGTTTAGATAGACCGCTACAGTCTTATAAAGATTTTTTAAGATTCAAAAATAAAGAAGTTAAGATATGGTATAAAAATGATCAACACAAAGATAGCTACATAGAAGGAGAGATAGTCTCAGTTGATCAAGATTTTGTTTTACTGAAAAAAGAAGATAATATTATAAATATTAGTTTATCAAAGATAAAGTTAGGAAAGGTAAAAATTTAATTATGAATAAGGAATTATTGGCTATATTAAGTCAGTTAGAACGCGAAAGAGGTTTAGACAGGAATACTCTTTTAGAAGCAATAAGAAGCGCTTTGGTTGTGGCTGCAAAAAAATTTGCAAAACTTACCTCTCCGGGTGCTGATGTGCGCGTGGAAATAGAACCAACAAAATGTGATATAAGGGTTTGGATTGGAGATAAAGAGATTTTTTCACAAGAGTTTGGACGCATTGCAGCACAAACAGCAAGACAAGTAATTATTCAGAAAATTCGTGAAGCAGAAAAAGATAATATTTTTAATGAGTTTAAAAATAAGGAAGGAGATATAGTAGGTGGGATAGTTTATCGTTTAGAAAAAAAAGCAGTTATTTTGGATCTAATGGGCAAAGCAGAGGGTGTTATTCCGCATTCATTTCTTTCACCTTTAGATAGATTTAAATTGGGTGAACGAGTTAAAGCATTTGTGTATGAGGTTAAAAAAGAAAAAGGGATACAAATAGTTCTTTCAAGAAAACATGAAGGTTTGGTAAAAAAACTTTTTGAGCTAGAGGTTCCAGAAATTTTTGAGGGAATAGTGGAGATAAAATCAATAGCGCGCATCGCAGGTGAACGCACAAAAGTGGCTGTTTATTCAAAAGATGAAAAAGTTGATTGCGTTGGCGCTTGTGTTGGCATAAGAGGTTCTAGAGTAAAAAATATAATTGACGAACTACGGGGTGAAAAAATAGATATTGTGCGCTGGAGCCAGGATATAAAAGAATACATAAAGGCAGCTCTTTCTCCTGCGGTAATTTCTAGTATAGAAATTGATAGAGAACGTAAACATGCAAAAGTTTTGGTGCCTAAAGAGCAATTATCTATCGCTATCGGGAAAAAGGGGCAAAATGTTAGACTTACTTCTATGTTGGTTGGCTGGGAGATAGATATTCGCTCAAAAGAAACAGTTGAAGAAGAGATGGAAGAAATTCTAAAATTAAAAAATGTTGGGAAAAAGATTGCCACAAACCTAATTTCTGCTGGCTACACTAACATTACAATGCTTGCGCAGGCAGATGTTGAGGCTTTATCTAAAATAAAAGGTATCGGTGATAAAAAGGCTACTCAAATTATTCAAGAAGCAAAAGATATTTTAGCCAAAAAACAAAATAATAACAAAAATTAATAAAAAACAATATGAGAATTTATGAGTTGGCAAAAAAAATAGGGATAGATACAAAGGAACTTATTGAAAAATTACAAAATTTAAATTTTCCTGTAAAAAGTCATATGTCAGTTATAGATGAAGAAACTGCAGAAATTATCACCCATGAAATTGAAAGTTTAAAGAAAAAAGAAATTGAACAGAATGTAGTTGAAGTTGACTTTCCCATAACAGTTAAAGAGCTGGCTGTTAAATTAAATATAAAACCATCCGAGCTTTTAAGTAAGTTTTTAAAAGAAGGCAAATTCTACACAATAAATCAGAACCTAGATGAAAAAACCGCCAAAGATATTGCTTATCAATACAAGATAAATTTAGTAAGAAAGCTAACTATTGAAGAAAAAATCTTAAAACAACAACCAATACAACTAGTTAAGCGCCCGCCTGTTGTGACCTTAATGGGTCATATCGACCATGGAAAGACATCTTTACTTGATTATATCAGGAAAAGTAAAATTGCTGAAAAAGAGGCAGGTGGAATTACTCAACATATTGGTGCATATCAAGTAAAATTACCAAAAGGGACTATTACTTTTTTAGATACCCCCGGTCATGAAGCATTTACTGCTATGCGTGCAAGAGGTGCAAATGTCACTGATATAGTAGTTTTGGTTGTGGCAGCAGATGAAGGAGTAAAACCTCAAACAGAAGAAGCAATTGACCATGCAAAAGTAGCATCTATTCCTATAATTGTTGCTATAAATAAAATTGACAAACCAACAGCTAATCCAGATATGGTAAAACAACAACTCTCAAAATTGGGGCTTGTTCCTGAGGATTGGGGAGGAAAAACTATAACTGTCAATGTTTCTGCAAAAACAGGTAAAGGGGTGGACGAACTGTTAGAATTAATACTTTTGCAAGCAGAAGTAATGGAATTGAAGGCGGATATAAAGCGGCCAGCTATTGGGGTAGTTATTGATGTAAAGCTTTCAAAAGGGGCTGGTCCTTTAGCTACTGTATTAATACAAGAAGGAGTTTTAAGAGTTGGTGATTTTTGTGTTTGTGGGCTTTATTGCGGTAGAATTCGTTCTATGCGAAATGATAGAGCTGAACTATTAGAGCGAGCTTACCCTTCAGATGCAGTTGAAATATCAGGATTAAATGGGTTGCCTAACCCTGCAGATAAATTGTTAGTTGTTGAAAATGAAAAAGATGCACACCAAATTATTGAAAGGCGAAAAGAAGAGGAAGAAAAAAGAAAGATATCAAGTCCAAGACATTTTAAATTGGAGGATTTAAATAAAAAAATTACTCAAGAAAAAAAATTAAGTATTATTTTAAAAGCAGATGTTGCAGGAACATTAGAAGCAGTAGAAGAAGCATTAAAAAAAATCTCTACCGAAGAGGTTGAGGTAAATATTGTTCATCGTGGTGTAGGCACAATAAATACTTCTGATGTCTTATTAGCGGATGTTACAGATGCAATTATTGTTGGTTTTAAAGTTTCAGCTGATGCTTCTAGTAAGGATTTGGCAAAACAAAAAGGCATAGAAATAAGGATTTACCAAATTGTATATGAGTTGTTAGATGACATAAAAGCCGCATTAGAAGGATTACTAGCTCCTCAAATAAAGCGCGTATTTTATGGCAGGGCAAAAGTAAAGGTTGTTTTTAAACTTTCTAAAGCTGGAACAGTAGCAGGTTGTATTGTAGAAAAAGGAAAAATTGTAAGAGGGCTATCTTGTTGTATAACAAGAGATGGCAAAATTATTTTTGAAGGAAAAATCCTTTCACTTAAAAGATTTAAAGATGATGTAAAAGAAGTTACTGAAGGCCTTGAATGTGGAATAAATGTTGGTTGGGATGATATAAAAGAAGAAGATGTAATTGATGTTTTTGGTGAAGAAATTATTTCAAGGCGTCTATAAAATATATTATCGTTTTAAAAACGAAGAATTGATAAAAAACTATTGAAATATATTAAATTTTTGATATAAATAGACTTAAAGATGGAGGAAGATAATAAAAATCTACAAATTGAGCAGATACAAGAGCAGGTCAAACAAATCATCGCAAAAATCC
>JAMWCT010000112.1 GCA_023819525.1 Candidatus Omnitrophota bacterium | reverse complement strand
AAGGACATTAGCCAATAGATTTTTAAACCAGTTTCCAAATGCTTGATTGCCGGGAAAGACATTAAAAAGGAGATTAAAAGGAGCAAAAATAACGCTTAAAACAATATTAAAATAAGCAAACAAAAGGCTTAAAAAAACTTTAAAAAGAGCAAAAAGAATGCTTACTCCAAATACAGCTTTAGCCAGTGAACCCAAAAGATTTCCTAAAATATCAACATCACTAAGCCAATTGCCAAAAAGACCATTTATTAAGTCTTGGATGGCCCTTGCTGGTGCATCTAAAAAAATATCCGAAGCATTTCTTATAAAAACCAAGGAAAAGGGGTTTTTATTTAAAATATAATTTAGAGGAATAGTTTCATTGGTAAAAAGACCAAAAAGACCAAAAATCCCTACCAAAAGATAAATAAGAACATAGATAAAATCAATCATTAATCCTGCCAAAGCATAAGAAAAAGTAATTAAAAGAAGAGTAATAATAACTTTAGGCAAAGCCGTCTCAACCGAAATAACCGTTTGGGGATTAATTTTACTCCGAAACATTATCATAAAACCGAGAACAATGAAAAAAAGAGTGATAAAAAGATAACTAATGTTTCGAAAAGCCCGCCAAACCTGTAAAATTGGTTTGAGGGCGGTCCAACCCACTCCTTGGGCATAAACTCTTTTAACAGGTAAACCTAAATTTTCTCCTAAAAAAGCAAGATACTCAACACTGCTTACCGGCTGTGAGCCAATAAGATAAGCAATCAACGATGCCATTTTACCATTGGCACCCCCTTTATTAAAAGCCCTTTGGCCTTCTAGGGTAGAAGGGCCTAAAAGAGCAATATTAATGTTGTGCAAAAGATATTCATAGGTTTTTTGGGAATGGTCCTGAAGATTGTGTTGGGTATCAACAATCGCCTCCTCATACTCTTTTTGACCTTCAGGAGTATCAGCATAAACCCGTTTAATGGAATGAGAAAAAAGAATAAAAAAAAATAAAAACCAAAGATAAGGTAAGAAGCACCAAATAGTCAATTTTTTATTTTTTTTAATTAACAACATAATAAATGGTGATATTTATTATTAATTTATGGTATTTTTTGATTAAAGTCAAATTTTTAATAGTCATAATGCCTAGAAGCTCCATCGCAGGCATAATTACAAAGGTTAATACAACCATCCCAATTATTCCATCTTCCTTTTTGGATTGCTACATTAGGATTAGCATAAAAACAAGGGCCATAAGGAGGGCCGTTTTCCGGAAGAGTTAACAAATATTCTTGGGTTATTCCTCTTAAGGCAGCCAGATCTGGATGGTTTTGATAAAATATTCTACTTGAAGGGAAAATTAAGATTTCACAATCATTCCCAAAATCAAAACAAGCCTTATTATAACCAGGGGTATCATGAGGACAATGGTTGGTATCTTTGGGAAGGTGTAAAGCAAATTCATTACAATAAATATACTGGTCGCCAGTATCTTCACAAAAAGGACTTTTGCCTTCTCCACAACCCACGCAAGGATTATTAGGGTCAGTATAAGAATATTCTTTAGTATTATATTTGCAGGTATAATATTTACAACCTTCAGCAGGAATCCACTCGCAATAAGGAGGAAGTTGAGGAGGAGGAGGAAGATTAACAGGAAGAAAAGGATAATCTTTTGGGTCACAAGAAGGACAGATTTTTCCTTCTCCTACCCAAGGCTGACTACCATCTTCTAACCACTGTTTTGGAGTACTCCAGCAAAGAGTTTCGCAGGCATCGCGGCGAACAGAATCAAGACCAGCAAAAAGATAGGGGTAAGTTCCTCCTTGACTAAGACCATTAGAAAGATCAACGGTAGCTGTTAGTTCACTATTTAAGGTTTGACTTTCGCCTTTTGATCGAAATTGTTGGCGAACTTGTTTAGAAGAATAAGCAGAAACAACCTCTTTTGCTTTTTTTTTGGCATTATTGCCGGCCGGAAGTTCATTATTTTCTCTTATTTCTACTACTTTTTGTTCTTCAATATGAAGAAGCGATTCCACTGTATCAAGAACTCTTTGAATAAAAGCCCAAAGAGTTACTTTTATTTGAGGTTTTAAATTATTATTAGGAGAACCTAAACTTTCTTTGTTGGCCTCGACCCCCGGACCATGATTCCACATAACACAGCGCCAATCTAGTTTAGGCATTTGATAACGAAAATATTGATATAAAAAAGAATCATTTAATAAATAATGGGGCAAAACCATTCCCGCTAAACCGGTTAAAGAACCAACTAGCTGAGACCACTCTCCAGGAATAGGAAAAATATGTTTAGCTACATCTTCATTTTCTTGTGGTTCTCCATCAAAACAAGCTGGTTGGTAGTTGTTATCAGGAGTCCAATTACCTTGGCCATCAGGAATATAAGGAATAGCATAAGTTACTACCTTTGCTTCAGTTTCCCAAGAAGGCAAAAGGGCATTCTTGGCTATTTGAGCAGGAAGGAGGGACCAAAAAGCATTAACAAAATTTTTAGTCATTTTAGTTAAAGCAGGAAGCTGAGGTTTTTTTTCTTGACTATAGATAATTTTTCCCTGAGAAGTTTCTTGAATCATTTCAGAAGAGGCCTGAAGGGGATTGTTGGGAGATGGAGAAGAGGGAAAAGGAGAAGTGAGTGGTTGATCTTCACTTCGACTTCCTTTCACCACCCAATTACTTCTTACCGGCGAATTGTCACTCAAAACATTTACTGGTAATTCAAATTCACTCCCACATTCACATTCGGGAGTAGCCCAACACTCACTAAGAGGTTCATTAGGTCCTAGAATGAGATAAACGGCCTTATTTAATTGATGGTTTAAATTTTGAATAAAAAAAACTAAATCTTCAGGATTATCAAAGCCGCCGCTTATATTACCCGTTCCTAATCTTATTATAGGAGTAATTCCTTTATTATGAGCGCTATTGATGCCGGGTATTAAAGTAGAAATATTATTTTGGGCGATTTCTAAAGTATATCTCATTGCGTTTTCTTCCGCTTTGTTATAAAAACTTTCATCAGAAGAAGAATAATAACTAGCCGAGTTAGCACCCACTCTTGCTTGAAAACAATTAGCCGAACAAATAAAATTTATTTCACTCTCAGTTAGACTTTGAGCAGCAAACTGAGGATTGTTTCCAAAAACATCAAAAATTAAACCACCCAAAACATTTTCAATCGGAAACTTAGCCACTTCTTGTTGTAATTGGTTTACCGCCGCCTCTCTATTACTAGTGTTATGAGGATACCAGCCAATTTCGGTTAAAATAATACCCTTTTGGCCAATAGGAGTAGTTCTGGCAATGTTAACAAACTGGCCTATTGTTCCCCAGGAAGTGTTGTAAGCATTGCCTGCTATGGCATAAAAGTTATTGAAACTGTAACCTTGGTTGTTTAACTCTTGATTAAATTCATTCACAAATGAAGAAAAATATGGGCTAGTCATATTAAAAACAGGTGAAAGAAAATAAACATTTCCAAAACTGTTGACAGAAGAGCCAGGAGTTATTTGTAAATCTCTAAAAACATTTCCTATATAAGAGGCTAATCCAGAAGCAATACAAGATATATCTTGGGCGTGGACAAAAGAGGTAGATGATAAATAAAAGATAAACAAAAAAATATAAACAAAAAATTTTGGCAGATTTTTTTTCATCGTTTAAATTTCTGGTCCGGGAATTTCAAAACTGGTAATATTGACACCGGTAAATTGTTCAATTAAAAGGAAAATAAACCAGACAAGAATCAATAAAAATAGGCCGGTAAGACCGCTGGTAATTGTTTGACCCGCTTTTTTTAATTTTTCCGGGTCGCCTCCTGAAGTAAGATAATTAAAACCGCCCACAATAAGGACAATAAAAAGGGCTATGCCCGCGACCGCACTGGCAACATTTAAAATATTGCCAAAAACAGACTCTAAAGATTTAATGGTAGGAACATCTCCTTCTAAAAGATTGTTCCACTCCCCTTGAGCCTGAACCGCAGGCGTTATTTTTAAACCCATTTTCAACTTAATTAATTTTATTAAAAAGCCTTAGGGAGGGTCCACGACCTATCAAAAGGATCGGGTATGCCAAAGAAATAAGCGACCAGTTTAATTGTTAACCAAGCCAAAGCAACAATTGCCAAACCAATTAAGGCAGCCGTAATTTTGTTTCTTGCTTCCTCATATTTAGATTTATCTCCGCCAGAAGTAATCCACTGTAGACCTCCCCAAACTAAATAAGCAAAAGTTAAAATAGCCGCCAAAATAATGGCCACTGAAATACCTGCCTTAATTAAAGGACCAAGTTGAGTTACTTGTACTTCATTAGGCTTATCGATATGAATAACCTCAGCTTGGGCTAAAACCTTTTTAATAATTTCCATTTTCACCTCCTTTAAATTTATTTATGTTTTATAAAACACTTATTATTATCTTATATTATTATCATAATTGTCAATAAAAA
>JAMWCT010000111.1 GCA_023819525.1 Candidatus Omnitrophota bacterium | reverse complement strand
ACATCTTTATGAAAACCAAAAGTTTTTAAAAGATAATTATGTCTTTGTCTTTTTCTCTCATCGAAAAGAATTTCCAAGCTTTTGGCCCATTAAACTAATAAAAAAAATTGAAAAACCCGGCAAAAAACACAGTTTTTATATTTTTGAGTTAATTAAATAACCTTATAAATCAAAACTTCTTTGTTCTCAAAAATTTTCATTAGATTTAACTGGCAATTTTTATAGTATTTATTTAAAAATAAATCAGTCTTCTTTTCATATATATAATTAATTTTTTCAAAAACTTTACAATCATGTCTAACTATAGATTTCAATCTATTAATATAATCAATTCCTGTAATTTTCAATTGAGCTGAGTCTGCTATAAAAATAATCTTTTTACCAAAAGCAGGAATATAAGAATTTTCAATTATATAATTAATATTTTTATCATTGATTGAAAAAACAATTCCATCCTTTTGTTTTTTTAAAAAAGCTAAAGCTTCTAATTCATACCTACTAATATAATTTCCTGGTAAAAAAGGATTAAAATTTTTTATAATATCCAAATTTTCTGGAATATTAAATAGAATCAAAAAAATTATTAATAATTTTGAAAAAAATTTATTAAAATTTAATTCTGATAAAAATTTTGCAACTAAAATATTGGCTAAAAAAATACCATAATAAGTAAATTGAATAGTATTCCACCATTCACCTTTTTGAACAAAAAATATTGTTAAAAAACTAGAAAAAATAGTAGTAACAAAAATCACAAAATAAAAATCAATTTTCTTTCTCTTATAAAAATAGTAAAAATAGTAAAAAAACCCAAAAATTCTTATTCCATAGTGAAGAATAAAAAAAAGTATTATTAAAAATATCTCAATTAAAAATAATCTAGGACCAAAACCTCCTTCTTTCAAAATATTTAAAATATTTGCTAGGTTAGGCA
This sequence comes from Candidatus Omnitrophota bacterium, assembly GCA_023819525.1. Lineage (GTDB taxonomy): Bacteria > Omnitrophota > Gorgyraeia > Duberdicusellales > 4484-171 > JAMWCT01. The sequence continues at coordinate 3,590 of JAMWCT010000111.1, read as the reverse complement.
TATAAAATAAGGTTGGTTGTTCTATTAAGTAATTAACTTGAGAAAAAGGCGAAAAAATGAGAGGAAATCCTGTTTTAATAGCATTAAAAGGATTATAAAAAAATATAATAGAAGCAAAAGAAAGTAAAAAAACTATTAAAAAACTATTAATTTTTTTTAAAAAAGATTCTTTTTCAATTATTAGTAAAAATAATATTAAAAAAAGATTTATTACACCGCTATAAAACTTTAAACCAAAATTTATAAAAGAATAAACACCATATAGATAATACTTTGTTGACGAATTCTTATTAAAATAATTTATTAAAATTAAATTTATAAAAATCAAAGATATACTAAATTGTAAATTTACAGGAGAAAGTAATGATTGCATTGCAAGCCTTGAAGACGAGCCAAAAATAGTTTTATTATGATATAAAGATAATAAAAATCCACAAGATGCTCCAAAATAATTAAAAAATAATATAAAAAATTTTAAAATAAACTTTTTAGATATTTTGGAAGCTAGTTTTAAAGTTGTATAAGTATAAAAAACAAACCATAAAAAAGGAAATAATCTAAAATAAAGATCTAAAGAATTAACACCAACCTTTGAAAATAAATATATAATTAAATCCAATAAAAAATTGTATCCTGTTAAGATAGCTCCAGAAAAAACTGGGTGAAAAAAAGGGTAATGTTTAAAAGAATTTTCAATTACTGCCAAATGCCATACCCCATCATGAATATGGGCTCCCCAAAAATACAATCCACATTTATCATGAAAACAATAGTATTTTCCTGATGGAAAAGATATTAACAAATAAGCAAAAAAACCTAATAAAATTAAAAAAGCTAATAATTTATTTTTATATAAGCTAATAAAAACATCTTTAAATTTAGTAAAATATATCATGTTATTTATGAAAAAATTAATCTCCGTTAAAAATTTTTTAACTTTATCAATATTTTTATTAATTTTATCAATTTCTTTCTACGCCTCATATAACTTAAGATATTACTTAAGATTTGGTGATGAGGTTGGACATTGGTATGTTGGTAGTCTTATTTTAAAAAATAAAAAAATATATAACGATATATTTTCTCACCATCAACCTATAATTTATTATTTAAGTGCAATAACTGAATCTATTTTTAAACCAGAAAATCTATATAAATATATCGGAATTCAAAGAATGTCAATATTTTTTTATAGTTTTTTTTGGAATATTTTATTATTTATTTTCTTCAGGCAAACATCTTTAATTTTTATTTTCATCTTTGAATTTATAAAACTATTTTTTTTAGGCTATCAAAATTTAGGAGAAACTTTAGCTGTTTATCCTTTTGTTTTTATAATAGGAAATATTTTTAAAGAATACATATATAAAAAAACAAGTATTTTAGAGACAATATTTTTTTGCTTGGCATTTTTTTTAAGTTTTTTTTCTCTTCTTCCTTTATGGCCGATCATTGCTTTTTTATTTATTTTTAAATTTTTTATTACTAGAAAAAAGAATCGCTTTATATTGATCTTGTTAACCTTTTTAAGTTTTTTTATATTTGGTTTTATTATCAATTACAAATCCTACATAAAAGAGACAATTTTCTACAATATTAAATACTACATCCCAAGTTATGAAAAAAAAATTAACTTAATTAATTTTTTAATTTTTCCATTTCAATCTTTACTACCTCCATATGATGATATAAGTATTTTAACCATCCCTTTTACTTTATCTTTCCTTTACATATTAATTTTTTCATTCAAAAAAGACAGAAAATTTTTTTATTTTTTTATTTTTTTAACACTTTTACTTTATCTTTCAAACACAAGGGACCAACTATTAAAATTTCAAGATTTTCCAAAGTTTCATATGCTACCTTGGATTGGTTATTTTTATTTTTTAATCATTTTAAGTCTTATTTATATTTATAAAAAAGATAAAAAAATAACTAGAATTTTTCTTTTCTTAATAATTGTTACAAACTTTTTTTTAATTCTAAAAAATATAAATTTTTTTAAGAAAAGAGATTTTTTAAATGATTTTTATATAAACTATTCTGAATCAGAAAAATACGGAAAAATAATCAATGTCTTAAAAGATAAAAATGATACATTATTAGTTATTCCTAATGATCCATTAATTTATTATTTAACAAATATAAACCCTCCTATAAGAATAGTTGAATATTACCCTTGGATGGAAAAAATCAAAAAAGAAAATGATAGTTTTGAGAAGCTGTTTAAAGAAAATCCGCCAGATTTTATTGTTGATACAGGATTAACAGAAAATGGCTTAATTGGAAGAATCACCCTTAAAAAATTGAGTGAAGATTACCTAAGAATAAATCATTTAAACAAAAAATCAAATCTATATATTTACAAAAATAAACTCAAGAATATTAATAACGAAAAAGTAAAAAAAGCCAAAGAATTATTATTTGAAATTGAAATAATTTAATGAAAAAATTATTTATTATCCTTTTATTTATAATCATTTCTTCCTTAGGTCGCCATCTTTTACCAAATAATTATTTTTTTACCTTTCACGACTCCACTCAGCCGGCAAGAATTCAGCAATTTGTTAAAGAATTAAAAAATTTTCATATTCCTCCTCGGGTGGCGCCTGATATGAACTACCAATTAGGATATCCTGTTTTTAATTTTTATGCCCCTGCTTCTTACTGGATTACTTCTGTTATTAACATTATCGGGTTTGATGTCGTTAATTCACTAAAACTTTCATTTCTTTTAGCTTTAACCGTTGGTTTTTTGGGAACATACCTTTTCTTTAAAAAATTTTTTGATTTCCTCCCCTCAATTTTAGGCGGATTTTTCTATATTACCTCTCTTTACTTTCCCTTAAATATTTTTGTCCGCGGCAACTTAGGAGAAACTTGGTTTTTAGCTCTATTACCTTTAACAATGGCTTTATTATTATCGGCTAATAATCTGCCTGTCTTATCTATTTTGCTTTCGTTTCTTTTCACTTCTCACAATATCCTTTCTCTTATCTCAATTCCTTTTATTTTAATTTTTACCCTTCTTATTAAAAATAAAAAGAAAAATTTAATCTCTATTATCTTAGGATTGCTTCTTTCTAGTTATTTTTGGCTACCGGCAATTTTAGAAATGAAATACACCTGGGCTAAAGAAATAGCAACAATAACTAATTTTAATGATCATTTTTTATGTCTAAATCAACTTTGGCAATCTCAATGGGGATTTGGCGGATCAACTAAAGGATGTCTTAATGATGGTATGTCTTTTATGATCGGAAAATTACAAATAATATTTTTTGTTTTGGGTTTGATACTTTTTATCATAAGAAAAAAAGAAAATAAAAATATTTATTGGTTTTTTATCTTAACCACTCTTACTTGTTTATTTTTAACTAGTTTTCAATCAAGATTTATTTGGAATCTTTTCTCACCAATTATGTCTATTATTCAATTTCCTTGGCGATTTATTGGTTTATCGCTAATTGGAATAAGTTTTTTTTCTGCTTATTTTTTTCATAGGATAAAAATTCTATTTAAGAATCTTCTTATTTTTGCAATTTTAGCAACTGTTTTAATAATAAATGGTAAATATTTTCAAGGTCAAA
>JAMWCT010000010.1 GCA_023819525.1 Candidatus Omnitrophota bacterium | reverse complement strand
TCTTCAGTTCAAGATTTTTAAATTCTTCTAAAGGAATGCATAAATAATTAATAAAATTTACCATTTCTTCTTGGCTAATATTTTTATAAAAAGTAATTTTCTCTATGTCTTTTTTCTTAAAAAAATCAATTGTATCTTTTATTTTTTTGCTTAATTCGAAAAATATTTCATTCTCAAAGGCAATCTCGCCACCAATAAAACCAAACGTTAACGTTTCTTTTTCTAATAAAATCTCTTTTAAGCTTTTAAATACAGACTGTAAAGCCTGATTAAATTTAGGATGCTCAATAGTATAAATTCTTGCAATTTGTAGTAGACTAACAAAATCTTTTATAAACCCCTCAACTTTTTTTACCATATAAAATTATATCACTTTTTTTATTTTAACTTTTGATAATTTTCTTTATACGTTTAGCGATAGTTCTGTTGAAAAAAATTTTTTTAGAAAAAATTATTAAATCTTCTCTTATATCTGATAAAGGCATTTCTTCTATAAGTTTTAAATTCTCAAGTAAAACTTTATTTCTTATCCCAAATGGATTAAAAATACTAAGTAATATTTTAACAGCTTCTTTTTTTGTATCTTGTTCTTTTGCCAAAATTCTAAAAGCAGTTTTTTTTAAATATATATCAGAACTCTTTAATAGACTATAGAAAAAATCTTTATCATATATTGATAATTTTTCTAATGCATCCAGTGCCTTATGTTTAATGAAATTATTAGAAAGAAAAAAGACGTATTTGATAGCTTCAAAACTTTCAGGTAAATCAATATAGGATAAATTATCTATTATCACCAATAGAAATTTAATGTTGTTTTTATATTTATTTAATTGTGTATAAAATAATTGTTTATTATTTTTATGTAGTTTAAAAAATAGGTACAAAATTGATGGATTTATTTTAATCTCGCCAAAAATCAAATTAAGATAAAACAGAAAATCATATTTACTTTCTCTTATTTTATCCAATAAAAATATATTATCAAAAGAAAGGCTTCCCTTAATAGCCATTTCCTCTAATTCAAACCCTAATCTTTTTTTAAATTCTTCAAATTTAGAAGTTTCAAAAAAATTTTTTCTCTGCTCTAATTTAACTAATAAGTTTTCTAAAACTTTAAACTCTTTTTTTTCAATAAAAAATTTAGTTTGCTCTATTAGCTGTTCAAAAATAAAATCAATTTTCTTTTGTGACTTTAAGTTATCAAGCAAATATAAAAGTATAAAATGATAATTTTTTAAAAGTACATTATGGTCTAAAGAGATTTGTCCATTAGGAGAAATACCTTTTGACAAAGATAATAAGAGGGGTTGATAAATTCCAGAAATTGTATTATTATCAAAAAATAAATTTTTAAATTTTTTTATAAATAAATTAGCAGAAGGTAAATCTTTTAACTTTGTCTTCAGTAAACTAGCTACTTCTTTATGTGTATTTACGTCAAAAAGGTCAAAAAAAATAACAAAGCTTTTTTGATCAAAATTGTTATTAGTAACTATCTCTTCATATAATATATCAACTAATTCTAAAGTTTTTAATCCTTCAAAAAGTTCTTTTAGTTTATAAAAAAATTCATGTTGTAGAATATCTTTGTCGCTTATAACTATATGGAAAATTTTTTTACTAAAATATAGTGATTTTGCCCTGTCGACTTCTTTAATATATTTTAAAAAATTTGTAATCTTCTCTCTTACTGTATCGTTTTGTATAAAAAGGTTGGAGGTAAATCGCTCTAAAACTTTATCAAAAATACTAATAAATTCACTTGTCTTTAGCATATCCTTGTTGCTAGTTGTGTCAGCCAAAATCGCCTCCCAAATATCTTTATATTTTTCTCCATCTCCTTCTAAAAAATAAGAATAATCTAACTCTTCAACAAGAATATTTGTAATCTCGTTTATTTTTATAAGTTTTTCTACTCCTCCTTCTTTAAAGATCTCTTTTGGAGGTTTTGCTAAAATATAAATAAAAGAAATTAGTTCATCGGATGTCAATCTTTTTGCATCAAAAATAATTTTTTTTAATTTTCTAAAATGAAAAAGCTCTGCCAACTCTTGATTTAATTTTGACCGTGCAAAAGGTTCTTTCCCCAAAAAAATGTTAGAGGGGGTTATAGAAATTTCAATAGTGTCGGAAAAATTTGATAAAACTTTTATTTTTTGACTTAAATCCTCTATAGAATTTTTCACTAAAGGGTGTTCTTTAAAATAAATCAAAGCGCAATTTAATGCTACGCGCAAACTTTTAATAAAATCTTCTTTTGCTTCTTTTATATCCATTAAAAATACTCTTTATATATTGTCAAAATCCTATTTAAAAAAGTTTCTTTTTTAGGATAGCTCTCAAGGAACTTTGTTAAACCGTAATAAACACACCCGAAAGACGAATTAACTGTAGATATAACCGGCAATACTAAATTGTAAGTAATAAATGTCTTTAAAAAATCCATAAAACCTTCATAAATATTTAACCTACCAAGAAATAAAATTTTGAAATCATTTAGTTCTAAAATTTCCCGTATCTGTTCGAGTAATATTTCAATCTGGTTTTTTATAAATGCCATCAAAAAAGAATTAAAAGCCCCTATACTTATATTAATATAAGTATTATCATTTCTTATGCTAATCTCTTTAGTGTATGAAGTATCTTTAAATGAAAAATACTGCTGGAAAATATTTCTTGCAGTTTCAACAGATATCAAAAATTTTTTAGACAATTCTTCAAAAATTGTAACTAAATTTAAAGGAAAACTTTTACTTAATTGAAACAACCCATCCTTAAATATAGCAAAAGAACTACTCGTATAACGAATGTTTATTACAACGTAAGTAGAACCAATATCGCTCTTTTCTGACAACATAGAAAAATCGCTTATATTTTCTTCCACAAAACCACCTAAATTTAAATCAGCATCAGCCAATATGCTATCAATCTCCTGATATAATTTATCTTTTAAATATATAATACTAGACTTAATAGCAATTTTTTTTGCAACAACTCCTATTGGTGGCAATTTATATCTTTTATCCTCTATCTGATACCACGCAACAAAATGATGCAGACAAAATTCATCCCAGCACAAAACAGAATCCTCAACATATTTTTTTGCGATCTCTATGTCAGCTAAAGTTATTTTTTTCAGTCGCGCAAGTGGCACAACTTCTTCTATAGTTTTTATCGTTACAAATTGTGACGGCAATCCTAAAAAAATCTTTTCAATATTAAAACCATAAGATTTTGCTTTCTCTTTTATTTTCTCGCTGATAATAAGTGCATTTTTTTTAAAAAAATTTATGATATCATAATCAAAATTAAGTTTTAGACTAATTTCCTCTATTGGTTTAATGAGACCTTTATTTAAACCTACGAAAGAAATAAATGTTTTATCGTTATCTATAGTAATCCCACAAAAATTACGCATATTTATTCTTGTTTTCTAATATAAATATTTTCATATCGTAAATCAATATATTCAACCAAAGATAAATCATTATTTAATTCTTCTTCAACTATCCGCTTAAATAATCTTAATTTTTTGTCAAAATCACTTCCTCCTATAATTACCCTTGTATTACCAATAGCAAAATATAATTCTGAAAGGCTTGTTGCATCTATAAAGTTAATAGGAAATTTTTCGAAAAATCTATTTAGCCGATTTAGCTCATCAATTAACAGTAGTGCTATTTGAAGCCGTTTATCTATTATTTTTAATCCTCTTCTAAGTAATAACCTCTCTTCCCCTACTTTAATTGGAATAAATCCTGCGGAAGGTTTTAGGTTTCTATCGCTAATCACAACCGCTTCTTTGTCAATCATATAATAATATTTACCCACTATCTGCGCAAAAGGAATTCTTTTAGTAACATCTATTGATAAAGTAGAAGGAAATTGTTTTAAAATTTGAATTTTTTTATATTCAGGATGTTTACTATTTATTTTAGAATATATTTCTTTTAAATCGATACTAAATAGTGATTTCCCTTTAATTAATTTAATAATATCGGGCTCTAAAACAACATTTGTTTTTATATCCTTAATTATAAACAAATTAGATGCAAAAAATAACTTAAGTGGATAGATAAGTAATATCACTAGGAAAAAGAAGAAAATTCCTATTATAAAAAATTTTAAATTTATTTTAAAATTAATTTTTTTTATTGCTCTTTTTCTCATACCAAGCTAATTCTAACATACGGAATATCAAATCATCAAAACTTATATTACAACAAGAAGCAGAAAGCGGAAGAAGACTATGGCTAGTTAAACCTGGTATAGAATTTACTTCCAAAACATAAACTGTGTTGGATTTATCCACCCTGATATCTACTCTTGAAAAATGTCTACATCCTAAAGCATTATGAGCACAAATTGCTATATTTTGAATCTTTGTATATAAACTCTTCTCTATTTTTGCAGGTGCAATAAAATCTGCTAAACCATCTGTATATTTTGTTTTAAAATCAAAATAATCTGTTTTTGGAATTATCTGAACCACTCCAAGTGGTTTATCTTCTAAAATTCCAACAGTAAACTCCCTACCTTCAACATACTCTTCTATAATTAATTTATCTTGATAAAGAAAAGCATTCTCTATTGCTTTAAGTAAATTAACTTTATCAGTTGCAATCGATACGCCTAAACTTGAACCGCAAAAATAGGGTTTTACAACGACAGGAAATTTTTTAATTTCTGGTAAGGCATCTTTCTTTTTATAAACCATATACTTAGGGGTATTAACATTGTATTTTATAAAAAATTCTTTTGATAATATTTTATCCATAGCATATAAGCTTGCTACTGGACCAGAACCTGTATATGGTATTGACATCTCCTCTAAAATTTTTTGTATTTGACCATCCTCTCCGAATTCACCATGAAGTGCAATAAATGCTATATCGATATTATAAGAAGAAATAAGTTTCTTAACTTCATTTTTATCTGAAACAGTAATATCTATAAAATTAGTCTTTATATTTTTATTTCTTAAAGCTTTTTGTGCCTGTTGTGCAGAAAGAAGTGAGATTTCTCGTTCTGACGAAACCCCTCCTCCTAAAATCCCTACTAGACACTCTTTTAAATCTTTACTCATATACTAATGCCATCTTATTATCTCTTCCTCTAAAATAATCCCAAATTTTTTATATACTTTTTCCTTTGCTATCTTAATTAAATAATCAACATCTTTATATTTTGCTTTCCCTAAATTTACTATAAAATTTGCATGCTTTAAAGAAATTTGTGCATCATTTTTGCGAAAACCTTTTAAACCACAGGACTCAATTAAAAAACCAGCATTGTAGTTAGGTGGATTCTTAAAAATGCAACCACAACTTGGAAAACTAAAGTCTTGAGTTAAATATCTTTTTTTCAAAAAATATTTTATTTTATCTTTTAAATTTTCTATATTTGAAAAATTAAACCAAGCACGTAAAATAATTGAATCCTTTAAGGAACAGCTTCTATAGGTAAAAAAAATATCGCTTTTTTTAATCTTTTTTAAATTTTTATATTCATCAATTATTTCTACAGCCTCTAAACAACTAGATACATCTTTTCCAAAAGCTGATGCGTTCATAGAAATAAGTCCACCAACTGTTGCCGGAATACCGGCTAAATTCTCTAAACCAGATAGACTATTTTTTATACAAAAGTGTAGTAGTTTTGACAAAGATGTTGCAGCCCCAACTTCAAAAGAATTGTCTGTTTTTCTTATATAATCAAAATCATATCCTAGTTTAATTATTGGTTTTTTAATAAATGTATCTTTGATAAGAATATTAGAACCTTTACCCAAAATATAGAAACACTTGTCAAATATCTCTAAAATAGATTTTATCCCTTCTACTGAACGAACAATAAAAAAATTATTTGCTTCTCCACCTATTTTAATCGTAGTGTAATTTTTCAAATTAACTTTTTGTTTTAACTCTACTTCTTTTAAATTCATAAATTATATTTTCTAAAAGTACATTTATATCTCCTGCACCTAAACCAATAACAAAATCCCCCTCTTTAATATGAAAAGGAAGTAAAAAGGGAAGCTTTTCTTTTGGGATATAATAAATTTTTCCTTTAAAATCCTTTTTTATCTCTTCAATAAGAAACTCGACACTTATGCCATAGATATTTTTTTCTGAAGCAGAGTAAATATCTGTCACAATTAATTCATCAACACCAATAAATGCAGATGCAAACTCTTTATAAAGAGCAGCGACTCTTGAATAACGATGTGGCTGAAAAATTGCTAAAATTCTTTTTGGTTTTAAATAACGCAATGCGCGTAAAACACTATAAATCTCTGTAGGATGGTGCGCATAATCATCAATAAAAGTAACTGTATCTATAACTTTAATTTGAAAACGCCTCTTTGTTCCTTTAAAATCTTTTAAAAACTCTACTACTTTTCCTATATCCTCACCTATATGTAGAAAAAAACCTAATACTGCAAGGGTATTTAAAGCATTATGTTCTCCAAGTAATGGCATTTTTATAGTTTTAATAAACTCACCACCAACTATAAAATCAAAATAACTAAAATTGTCCTTATAATAAAAATTAGCAGCTCGTAAATAATTATTATCTCCAAAACCATAACTTATACCATTTACCTGTAAAATTATCTTCCTTACTGATGGGTCATCTCCACAACCTATAACCTTTTGTCTTGTCTGGTTTGCAAATTTTGAAAAATTTTCACATAAATTTTGATAATTTTTATAGTAATCTAAATGCTCCCTGTCTATATTAGTAATTATTGAAAATAAAGGTTTATAATTTAAAAAAGTGCCATCACTCTCATCTGTCTCTATCACGAAATATTCTCCTCCCCACCAAGCATTTTTAGAATAATTTAAAGGCACGCCACCTATAAAAACAGTTGGTTTATAATTCATGCAACTTAAAAGGTAGCCCAACAAAGCCGTAGTTGTAGTTTTTCCATGGCTACCACTTACAGCAATAGTTTTCTTGTCAGCGCAAAGTAAACCTAAAAGCTCACCTCGTCTTATAATATCTACCCCGATTTTTTTTGCTTCAATAAATTCCGGATTATCTTCTTTTATAGCTGAAGAATATACCACTAAATCTATATCAGCTGTCAAATTTTTTGGATTATGTCCTATATATACTTTAATCCCTTCCTTTATAAGCATATCTATAATATAACTTTCTTTTATATCTGAACCACTCACATTAAATCCTTTATCTTTTAAAAGAATTGCTAACCCGCTCATCCCTATCCCGCCTATTCCTATTAAATAAATATTTTTTATACTTTTAAAATCTTTCATATTAGTTTTCAGTATAATATTTCTTCCATTTATTTTCTAATTCTTCCAATGTCCTAAAAGATAAAAAACTTTTGCTAAATGCTTCCCCAAAATTCAAACCAGAGCGCAAATAAAAAAGTAATTGGGTAAAGTTATCTTTTCCATAATTTTTAATCAAAAAATTAATTATAGAAAAAGACTGTAAATAAAATATATTAATCTTGCTTTCAGATAAATTGTAAAGTTCTTGACAGCTAATATTCATTAATTCATCAAATTTTATATGTTTTTTGTTTTGTATCATTTTTTTTAGTGAAGATAAATCAAAGTGCTGATTTGCTAAAGTACTTTTATGCTCTATATAAGTTGCCATACCTTCCTCAAACCAACAAGGTAAGGGTGAGTCTTTAATATATTCTCTAAAAATTATATGAGTAAGTTCATGGGCGAAAATTAATGAAGAATTTTTTTGATCAGGGTAGGTATAAATAATTCTATCTTTATAATCTACACATGCACCCGACCAAAAAGGGCATTTAAAATTTTCTAAATAATCTTTTTTGTCCTTTGCTATATAAACTTTTGTGCGATTTTCCCAAAGCCAAAGTTTATCTCGAACGAGATTAAACTCACCAGTTATAAGACGGTAAAAATTTTCAAGCATATCAACAATACTTGATACATGCTGTTGGCTAACATCTTGACGATAATAAACAATAAAATGTTCTGAACGTAATTGAACAAAGTTATCTTCATAAGAAAAAAGATAATTATTACGCCATAAAAATATAAATACAAGTAAAAAAGTTATTTTTTTTAAATTAAGATGCATATAAAATTTTATAAAATTTTTCTGCATCTACTGCTAATTTTATTCTTTTAAGATTATTCTTTATTTTGTTTCTGTAGTTTTCATCTTCAAGTAAAATCTTTATTGTAGTTTTAAATTTCTCAAAATCAAATTTATCTTGCAAAAATAAAAATGCTGCCTTTTCTTTAACAAAATATGCTGCATTAGATTTTTGATGACAACTAGCCGCCGGATGTGCAATAAAAATAACTGGGAGTTGATAATAAGAAATTTCAGCCAAACTAGAAGCCCCAGCCCTACAAATCACTATATCTGCTGCACTATAAAGTAATTGCATATCAGGATAAAAATCAAAAACAACTGTTTTTTTATTTATTTTATTATATAATTGAGAAATTTTAAAGTATTCTCTTTTACCCGTTATATGCACAAGTTGAAAATCAGAATCTAGTTCATTTAACAACCTTATAGCTATAGAATTTATAAACGATGAACCTTGACTACCCCCAAAACAAAAAATAACAGGTTTTTTATCTAACCTAAGATATGTCTTTGCTATATCCTTATCAATTAAAACAATATTATCACGTAAAGGTATACCAACAGTAATTATTTTTTTATTTTTAGATTGTGGGAAACCACAATAAACTCTTTTTACAAAAAAATAAAGAACTTTATTTGCTTTTCCAAACTTTTTATTTGGTTCATATATAGCAGTATCTATCCCAAACAAAAAACCCAAAACGATTAAAAAAAAACTATCTCTACCACCAAAACCTATAATTCTTTTTGGATTTATTTTACAAATTAAAAAAATCGCCTCAAAAAATCTATAAAATCCTTCTAGCATTAAATTTCTTTTCCTAAAACTTTTTCCATAAACTTTAAAACCTTCAGTCTTAATTATTTTCTTAAAAGAGGTAGATGTAGCAAAAAAATAAACTATATCAGAAGTGTTTTTTCTTATTTTTTTTGCCAAAACCAAAGCTGGAAAAACATGCCCACCACTTCTTTCGCAAACCAACAATACTTTCATCTACATCAAATTTTTTGAAGCGTTGAAAAATAAACCTAAAAGTATATAGTGAATAACAAGGTTGCTGCCCCCGTAACTTATAAAAGGCAAAGGCATTCCTTTCGTTGGGAAAAAACCACAACTTACCCCAATATTTATAACAATTTCCAGAAAAAAAATAATAATTATACCTAACAAAACCCCTTTAGAAAACTCACCCCAAACATATTTTGCAATTTTTACCATCGCATTAAATAAAATAAAGAATACAAAAATAAAAAAAAGAGCCCCAACTAAACCTAATTCTTCAGCAATTAATGAGAAAATAAAATCAGTATGGGCGGCTGGTAAAAAAAATAATTTTTGCTTACTCTCGCCTAAACCAACACCAAATAAACCACCCTCACAAAAGGCAATTTGTGATTGAATTATTTGAAATCCACTACTTTGCGGATCGGCAAAAGGATTAACATATGCAATAATCCTTCTAAATCTATAGGGAAAAAACAAAACAAGAAAAATTATAAAAATAATAGTAATAAAACCAACTACAAATAAATGGCTTTTACGTGCACGATAAAGAAAAAGGAAAAGAAATGTCCAGATAACCCAAAAAAGTGCTGTCCCTAAATCGGGTTGTAATATTAAAAGTAAACAAAGTATACCTAAAACTATTCCTAAAGGAAGAAGGCCTAACTTAAAAGTGCGTAGCAATGTCTTTTTCCTATTACAATACTCAACGCAATAAATTAAAAAACTTATTTTTAATATCTCGGAAGGTTGAAAATTAAATTCCCCAAAATTAAACCATCTTTTGGCTCCGCCAATGCGCCTACCAAATAACAAGACCAATAAAAGTAAAAATAATGTGAAAAGTAAGAATTCTTTATAATACTTTCGCAAAAAATTAAGATCTAAAAATAGTGTAAAAAAAAACAAAAAAAGGCCAATAATAAAGAATATAAATTGTCTTTTTAAAAAATAAGAAGGGTCGCCTTTGATGCTGTAAGCATATATACTCGAGGCTTCATAAACAAATAGCATCCCAAAAAGCGTTAGAAAAAAAATAGTAAAGAATATAAATCGTCGTTTGCTATTTAAATCAATCTGCGGTTCTTTCTCATCAGTGTAATATTGTTCCCACACCTTATTTTAAACTATTAACAATATGAATAAATTTTTGTCCTCTATCTTTATAATTCTTAAACATATCAAAACTTGAACACATAGGAGAAAAAATAACGCTATCGCCATTTTCTGCCTCTTTATAGGAATTTAATACAGCATCTTCTAACGAAGAAAAAATTTCACTTTTTATACTTGGTTCTAAAACCTCTTTGATTTTTAATGCAGCCTCTCCAATAAGATTGATTTTTTTAATTTGTTCTTTGTAGGAAAGTATTTGAGAATAATCAACACCTTTATCTTTTCCACCACTTATAAGGATAACTTTACCTTTAGTGTTTTTTAAAGCCCAAATAGTTGCAAGAGTAGTTGTTGCTTTAGAATCATTTATAAACTTTATACCCCTAATTACTCTCACTAGTTGTAGCCGATGAGGAAGGCCTTTAAAGTTAGAAAATACTTTTTGACAACTAAATTTATCTAAACCAAAAATACTTCCAATTCTGTAAACACAAGAAAAATTTTTATTTAAAAATTCAGAAGAAAAATATATTTTTTTTGCTTTAACATATTTTTTTACTTTACCAAGTAAAGACATATTTTTATCAAGTACAGCCCAATCGTTGTGGTTTTGATTTTTAAAAATATTCATTTTTGCCAAAAAATACTCCTCAAAACAACTATGGTGATCTAAATGATTTGGCTCTAAATTTAAAAGCACGGCAACAAATGGTCTGAAATAAAGTATTGTTTGCAATTGAAAAGAACTAACTTCTAAAACTATAATATCGTCTTTTTTTGTATTTAGAATAAATGAGGAGACAGGAATGCCTATGTTTCCTCCTAAAAATATTCTTTGCTTTAAATTATTTTTTAGAACTTGATAGGTCAAAAAAGTAGTGGTTGTTTTGCCGCTGCTACCGGTAATGGCTATAAATTTTGCTTTAGTAAGCCAAAAAGAAAACTCTATTTCGCCAACATAAGGTATACCTAATTTATTTGCCATTTCAGTAATAATTGAGTTTTTAATATTTACGGAGGGGCTTAAAATTAGTAAATCTATATCTTTTATAAAATTTTCTGTATGAACACCAAATTCAAAACATACACCTTTTTTTTCAAATTTTTTTACCAGATTTAAATTAAAATTATTTTCATCTTTGATCTCACTAACTACTACTTTTTTCCCCAAAGATAACAATAAATTGCATAAAGAAATGCCGCTTTTGCCAAAACCAACTATACAAACTTTTTTAATTTTTTCTATATCCATCTATCGTAATTTTAAAGTAAGCATTGTCATAATTGCGCAAAGGATAGAAAAAATCCAAAACCGCACAATTATTTTTGGTTCCTTCCATCCTAAAAGTTGAAAATGATGGTGAAGTGGTGCTGCTTTAAATATCCGTTTCCCCCTTAAATTTACCGAAACTATCTGCAAAATCACACTTAAAGCCTCTAAAACAAACAATCCACCGCTTAAAATAAGTAAAAATTCTTTTTTTATAAGTAATGCAATAATTCCAATTGTGCCACCTAAAGAAAGTGCCCCAACATCTCCCATAAAAATTTGGGCAGGATAAGAATTAAACCACAAAAATCCAAGACATGAACCTGCCATTGCTAAACAAAATACAGTCAGTTCTCCTGCCTCCCTTATATAAGGAATATAAAGATAATTAGCAAAATTTATATGCCCAGCCAAATAACTTAATATTGCAAAAATTAAAGAATTTACAATTAAAGCACCTATAGCTAACCCATCTAAACCATCTGTAAAGTTAACTGCATTCGATGTTGAGATAATCACTAAAGTAGCCCAAAAAATGTAAAAATATCCTAAATCAATTGTTATTTTTTTAAAAAATGGCAAATCCCAGGTTGTAGAAATATTTTTATCTAAAACAGCCAAAATTCCTATAACTGTTCCAATTAAAATTTGAAAAATTAGTTTTTCTTTTCGCAAAAGACCCTTCCCTCTTTTTGTTTTTAAAATATCATCTTGCAAACCTACTATACCTAAACTAACTAATACAAAAATTACAAGCCACACAAAGTAGTTATCTAATCGCACACAAAGCAGTGTTGAGAAAATTATAGAAAAAATAATTAACAATCCTCCCATTGTGGGAGTACCTTTTTTACTTTCATATAATGCCTCTAGATGTATATGCCCATACATATCTATTTTTTCTATTAAGTGCAGGCGTCTTAATTTGTTTATTGTAAATTTCCAAAAAACCATAACCAACGAGAAAGAAATTATAAAAGCACAACCACCTCTGAAAGTAATATATCTTGTAACATTTAAAATAGGAAAATATTTTGATAAAAAATGTAAAAAATAAAGCATAGTTAATTGTATAAAAATTCTATTACTTTTTCTAATTCCATATTACGCGAACCCTTTAAAAAAATCAACCAATCTTTTTTTGCTTTTTCTTTTAAAAAAGATGCTATTTCTTTATGGGTAGAAAAATATAAAGCATTTTTATACCCCATCTTTTTTAATTGCTCAAATAAATAAAAAGTATATTTTCCAAACATAATGCAATACTTAAAATTACATTTTATAACATCAGCTGCTAATAATCTATGATAATAAATACTTTTATTTCCCAGTTCCAACATATCAGCTATAACCGCAATCTTTTCTTGTTTATATCTACTTAACATACTAAAAGCTTTTTTAAATGAATAAGGATTGGCGTTGTAAGCATCGTTAAAAATTAAAAAATTTTTTATCTTGTCAATTTGCATCCTATAAGTTGGAAATAAATTAAAATTATTCATTCTTTCTATAAGAATAGGTAAAGGTATATCTAAACGGCTTGCTGCTACTATTGCTGCTAATGCATTATAAATAAAGTCAGAAAATGGATTATTAATTGTAAGAACAAATTTATCTTGTACTTTAAAAGTAGATGAATTAAAATTAAGTTTTATAGGACGCGCATATAAGTCACTATCCTTTCTTTTTCCAAACCAAAAAATTTTTTTGCAAAAATCCACTTTACGTAAATATCTATCATCTCTATTAAGGATAGCCTCTATTTTTGGATTTACTCTGAAAAGGGAGATTTTTTCTAAAAATATATCTTTTAAACTCCTTAAGCCCTCTAAATGAACTGGTTTAATAAAAGTAATTATACCTACATCTGGCTTTACAAGCTCGGCTAATAATTTTATTTCTCCTTTAAAATTTGTTCCCAACTCTAAAACAACAATTTTTTGCTCTTTTAGTGAAAAAAATGTTTTAGCGACTCCTAATAAATTATTTTCACTTTTTTGATTTTTTAAAACTTCAAAATCTTTTTCTAAAAGAAAACTTAACATTTCTTTTGTAGTGGTTTTACCGACAGAACCAGTTATAGCAAAAACAAACGGATTTTTTCGTTCTCGTATTTTTACGATAAGTTTTTCTAAAACTTTATAGGTATTATCTACTACAAAAATTGGCACTTTTTGCTTTATCAAAATATCAACTTCTGATATTATTAATGAGGCGCCTTTATCAATTGCATCAGAAATAAAACTATGCCCATCTTTATATTTACCTTTAATAGCAATAAACACCTCATTATTATTTATTGTTCTTGAGTCTATCGAAAAACCTTTTATTGGTTTCTGATGATAAAGATTATAAATTTTTTTAGGCCTTATAATTTCTTTTAACTTAAATATATCAAAATTCATTTTTTAATATTGTACGTATTATCTTGCTATCTTTAAAGGGTATTTTTTTATCCTTAATAATCTGACAGTTTTCATGACCTTTCCCAGCTACTAATATACAACACTTATTGCCTTTTTTAAATTTCTTTTTCCACAAATTTATTGCTTCTTTTATTGCGCACTTTCTATCAATTGTAATCTTATAATTTTTGCCACTAAAGCCTTTTTCTATCTGCTTACATATCAAAATTGGATTTTCGCTGCGTGGGTTATCGGAAGTTATAAAAGTAAAATCAGCATACTTATCTGCAACCCTACCCATCAAGGGACGCTTACCTTTATCCCTGTCTCCTCCACACCCAAATACACATATAACTTCTTCATATCCAATCTGGCGTAAAGTCAAAATTACTTTTTTTAAAGCATCTGGGGTGTGCGCATAATCAACAAAAATATCATCTACCACTTGTTCTAACCTACCTTCTACCCCTTTAAAGGAAGCAACTAAAGAAATAATCTTATCTATCGAAAAACCATATGAAATAACACAACCTACTGCAGCTAATATATTGTAAACGTTATGTCTTCCCAGAAGATGTGTTTTTATATGAAAGGTTGTATCTTTGTATACAAAATCAAATTCTGTTTTGTTTGTGCTCAAACTTATATTTTTTGCGACAATATCTGCTTTATTTTCAATACAATAAGTAAGTTTCCAATCAACTAGTTTTGCAATTTTTTTTCCGTAAAAATCATCTGTATTTATAATCGCCAATGCATTTTTATTTTCTATAAAAAGTTTGCACTTTGCAATAAAATAATCCTTCATTGTCTTATGATAATCAAGATGATCTCTTGTTAAATTTGTAAATACACAACGCAAAAACTGTATCCCTTTAACTCTATCTTGGACAAGTGCATGGGAAGACACCTCCATTACAACATATTCTACACCTTTCTTTTTTGCTTCTGATAAAATTTTTCGCAATAGAAGATAATCTGGGGTTGTATATAATGGAGGATATTCTTTGTTCCCAATAATATATTTTATTGTTCCAAGAAGTGCTGTTTTATATCTTAAATTTTTTAATATATGATAAATTAAAGTAGTAACTGTTGTCTTACCATTAGTTCCTGTAACCCCAATAAAATTAAAATCATAAGTATTAAAATTATAATACAAATCAACAGCTTTAAAAAAATGTTCCTTTATATTTTTAACAAAGATAATTGGTTTTTTATTTATCAGAGGTAAAACCTTTTTTTTATCTTTTATGTCCGCAACAAAAACTGAAACTTTATCTTCTAATTGTTTTATTGCTGAAAAAATATCAAAATTTTTTCTCTCAATTATAAAAAATGCATCACCTTTTTTTACTATCCTTGTATCATCGCAAATACCTGTAATCTGTATAGAAGAGTTCTTTGTAAATTTTATATCTGGCAAAATATTAGTTATCTTCATTTTGTTTATTATTTTTCCTAAATAAATT
The DNA here is from genome assembly GCA_023819525.1 of Candidatus Omnitrophota bacterium. Classification (GTDB taxonomy): domain Bacteria; phylum Omnitrophota; class Gorgyraeia; order Duberdicusellales; family 4484-171; genus JAMWCT01. The sequence goes on along the minus strand of JAMWCT010000010.1, from coordinate 8,023 downwards.
TTTGCTCTCAAAATACATAAGTGTTTTTTCAGCCACTTTTTTAAAAAGAGGGGCTGCTACTACTCCTCCAAAATGAGAAGTTTTAGGAGCATATATGCTAACCCCTATTACAAAAGTCGGTTCATAATCACTTACAAAACCTATAAATGAAGCTCTATACTCAGTTGGAGAATATTGGCCAATTTTTGGATCAAATTGCTGTGCGGTTCCTGTTTTTCCCCCTACTTTAAAACCATCTATTTTAGCCAAAACACCTGTCCCGTCTTCCACTACTGAAATAAGTATATCCTTTGCGCGTTCTGTTAGGCGGGTTGGTAAAATCTTCTCTCTTTCAGGCTGTATTTCCTTTGTGAAAAAGGGTGAATAAATTTTTTTAACTAAATGTGGTTTTACCAAATAACCTCCATTAGCAACCACTGCAAAAGCCCTTACCAATTGTATTAAAGTTACACTTATCTCTTGCCCTATCGGGATGATATAACTAGAGGTTTTAGACCAATTGGCTGGTGGTTTAACTTTACCTAAAACTTCTCCTTTAAGGTCTATTCCGGTCTTGTGCCCAAAACCTAATCTTTTTATATTCTCATACAAAATCTTTGCTCCTAATTTATTTGCGATTTTTGCTACTCCAATATTACTTGATTTTTTAAAAACTTCTCTAAATGTAAGAAAGCCATATGGTTTCCAATCATGTAAAGTGCTTCCCGGTATTTTAAATTCGCCATTTTCACAAAATATCTTATCATCATCTTTAAATATATTTTTTTCAATCGCAGCTATAAGTGTAACTATCTTAAAAATTGAACCAGGCTCAAACATATCAACTATTGCATAGTTTCTATAATTTGCATTTAAAGTTCTTTTGTTTGGATTAAAAGAAGGATAATTTGCTAAAGCCAGTATCTCACCACTATTTGCATCCATTACTATTATACTACCTTCTTTTGCGGAAAATTTTTTTATTGTTTCAAACAAATATTTCTCAGCAAAATATTGAATTTGAGCATCGATCGTTAATACAATGTCTGCTCCATCTTTTGGTGTGATAATTTGGGAACTCAAAAAAACTTTCTTTTGCCTGGAATCTTGCAAAACCTTAAACCAACCTTGTTTACTTCTTAAATAATTATCATAAGACAATTCAATTCCATCCAACCCCTTGTTATCTATATCAACAATACCTAAAACTGTTGAGGCTAAATTTTCTTGAGGATAATAACGTTTCTGTTCTCTAATAAATCCTACACCTTTTAATTTAAGTGCTTTAATTTCTTCTTTTTCTTTTAAAGAAATTTTTCTTTTTATCCAGACAAACCTTTTCTTCGCCGATATTTTGGAGGCAATTTCAGAAGGTAAAATATTCAACTTAGAAGAAAGACAAGATATGACCTGTGAAGGATTTTCAATTAATGCAGGATCTACAAAAACTGAATAGCTATACATACTTGATGCAAGCAATCTTCCGTCGCGATCAAATATCTTACCCCGCCTTCCCTCCAGTGGTATAAGAGACCAGTATTGGCTTTGGGCAAGGTTTTTAAGGAGCTCTTTACGAAAGAATTGTAAAAAGATTATCCTAGCTGCAAGAAGGAAAAATAAAAAGGTAAAAAAATAATATATATAATTTATTCTTAAATTTCGTATTGATTTCACCTTTTAAATCTTTCAGTAAATTACGCAGAAAGATATCAGGCATTTAAATAAATAACCTATTCCTGTTCTTTTGCTAAAGCAATAGGTGTAACAAATTTTATCTTCACATTATATTTTGCTGAGACCATATTTTCTTGCTTGTTCAACGTATCTTTTGTTTTTGGCTGCAGGGCTAATACTTTATCTTTTTTTATAGATGAGAAATTTTCTTTTTCTACCCACTCGTTGATTTTTGGCAAAGAAATTCTTTGTGCAAAATTATACACTAAATAATCTCGCCTATCAATATATTCATTATATAAATAATAATTTTTTGCCAGATTATAACCTTCTACATAAATTTGAACTTTTTGATGAACATAAAAAAATATTGCCAAAAATATAAAAATAGCACTTATTAAATATTTTTTCTTTTTCATTCCATTTATAATTTTTCGGCAACTCGTAGTTTTGCTGAACGAGAAGCTTTATTTTCTGTTATCTCCTCCATAGTCGGTATTATTGGTTTTTTAGTAATAATTTTTATACTTTTTTTTAGACTTTCTTGACGAAAAATATTTTTAACAATCCTGTCTTCCAAAGAATGAAAAGAAATAACAATAACTCGTCCTTTTTGATTAAGTAAATTTATTGTCTTGCCTAATCCTATTCTTAATGCCTCCAGTTCTCTATTTACTGCAATCCTTAACGCTTGAAATACTCTTGTAGCTGGATGTATCCTATAATAATAACTTCTAATTGGAACTGTATGTAAAATAAGCTCTGACAATTGTTTAGTTGTAGAAATTGGTTCTTTTCTTCTACTATCAACTAAAACTTTTGCAATTCTATCAGCAAAACGCTCTTCGCCAAATTTTCTAAATATATTAGCCAACTCCTCTTTACTTAAATTATTTACCAAATCGTATGCACAAAGAAAAGTTTGCTTGTCCATGCGCATATCTAAAGGACCTTCTTTTAAAAAACTGAATCCTCTTTCAGCTCTATTAAGTTGATAGCTAGATATTCCCAAATCAAATAAAAAAGCGTCCGCGCTTTTTAAGTTTAAATTTTCTAAAATCCTATCAACATTCATAAAGTCATCTTTTATTAAAATTACTCTTGAACCAAATTTTTTTAATCTATCCGCCGCAATCTTTAAAGACTCTTCATCCTTATCTATTCCAATAAATAATGCATCCCCTGAAGCAACCTCTAATAATTTTAGGGCACAAGAACCAACGCCTACTGTGCAATCTACAATTATTTTCTTTGAGGTTGGTTCTAAAAATTCTAACACCTCTCTGTGCATAACAGGATAATGAAAAATCTCTTCCGATAAAATTTCTAAAGCTTCCATATTTTTATGTAAAAAGGTTTTCTGCTATCTCTTCAAATTTTTCTTGATTTGTGTTACAGAAGTTATCCCACTCTTCTTTTGCCCAAATTTCTATCCTATCTGCAACCCCAACGATAATAATATTTTTTTTAATCTTTGCAAATTCTTTTAAATAAGTTGGTATAGAAATTCTACCTTGACTATCAATTTCTATCTCTTGTGCACTTCCAAAATAAAATCTATCAAAAAAACGACTTTCTTTTTTTGTAAAGGGTAAGGCTTTTAGTTTTTCCTCAATTTTTTCCCATATATCTTGAGAGAACAAAAATAGACATCGCTCAAGGCCTTTGGTCAGAAAAAATTTTTTTAATTTTAAACCTTTTATTTTCTCTCTAAACCTTGCCGGCAAAACAAATCTATCTTTATCATCAAGAGTATGAGTATATTCACCATACCACATTCCATTTTACTCCATTTTATGCCACAATATAAATATATTGCTCCAACATTTATTTGTCAACAAATTTTAAAAAATAATTTAAGCCTCTACAATAAATTGTGGATATTTAAAAAAGGTGGGCTATATTTAGTAGAGTTTTGTGATGACTTAAAAATTTTTTTATATAACTAACATCTTTACTTATTGCGTTTTTTAGTTTTAAAATAGAAAAAAATTTTTTTTCACGACGGATTTTTTTAATAAAAATTATTTTTATTTTTTCATCTAAAATATTTTTTTTAAAACTAATTATATGTGCTTCAACGGTAATTTTTTTTTCATTGCTTACCGTTGGTTTTGTCCCAATATTTATGGCAGCCATATAATACTTATTTTTGATATAAGCTAAACCTATATATACACCGTTATAAGGTAAAACATAATTAGAAAAATCAATATTTGCGGTTGGAAAACCAATTTTTTTGCCTAAACCACTACCACGTTTAACTACTCCACTTAAATAATAGTTTCTATCTAAAAATTTATAAACTGTTTTAAAGGCTGCTTTTCTTATGCACTTACGTATAAAAGTACTACTTATTATTCTACCATCTTTTTTTTGCCTTTTTATTATTTCTAAATCAAATTTATATTTTTTGGCTAATGACCTTAAAGTAGAAATAGTTGCGCTTCTATTATGCCCAAAACTAAATCCTTCTCCTACTATTAATTTAGTTATAAAAAAATACCTTGATAAACCATCTAAAAATTCTACCGCTGTTAATTTAAGTAGTTTTTTTGACGTTTTTAAAATTAAAAGATAATCTATTCCTAAAGTAGCAATTAATTTCTTTTTATCTTTTAAATTACTTATGCAGCCTAAAAAATGTTTATTTAAAATTATTTGAGGTGGGATATCGAAGGTGATTACTAAAGAAAAAATTTTTAGTGTCTCTGCTTGCTCTTTTACTTTTTGTATAATAAATTTATGCCCTAAATGTACACCATCAAAAACGCCTATCGTAGCAACGCACTTTATTGTATTTGAAAATTCTTGTTTTTTAAAAACATCTTCTGTTAAGTCAGTATAAATTACTTTCATCTATTTTGCAAACGCAAATTGGCGTAAACTATCTTCGCTAATTTGCTCTAAACCAACTGCCTCATCCAACTTAAAAGGTCCTATACTTAAGCGTTTTATTTTAATAATATGAGCTCCACAACCTAAATATTCACCAATATCTTCTGCAAGTTTTCGGATATAAGTTCCTTTTGAACAATGGGTATAAAACTCTACATAGGGTAAATCTATTGAAATCACTTTTAAAGAATAAATTTTTATTTTTCGCGCCTTACGTTTAATTACTATTCCCCTACGTGCAAGAGTATATAATCTTTTTCCGCCAATCCTAAGAGCACTAACCATTGGAGGAACTTGTTGAATTTCGCCTTTAAATAAATTAAAAGCTTCCTCAATCTTTTCTTTTGTTAAGCCTTTATGATCTCTTTTTCTTATAACAATACCTTCAGAATCACCTGTAGAAGTATTTTCACCTAACTTAATAACTCCTGTATATTCTTTATCAAAATCTGCAAATTTAGAAAACAATTTTGTTGCTTTACCAACTAAAATTATCAAAAGCCCCTCTGCTAGAGGATCAAGCGTTCCAGCGTGTCCAATAGTTTTAATCCCTAATTTTTTTCTTATATAATCTACAACATCATGTGAGGTCATACCTGTTGGCTTATTTACTAAAATAATCCCATCTTTTTTATTTTCCATAATCAATTTTGTTTTACAAAGCCATTTGTATATTTTCGTATAAAAGAAATAACTTTATTTTCAGCGTTTTCTAATGTATCTTCTATGGTTGTGCCGCTCGCACACTTATGGCCTCCGCCACCAAAAAATTGTGCAACTTTGTTGACATCAATAGTTGAGCGTGAACGAAAATTCACCCTTATCTTATTTTTATCAACTTTTTTAAAAAGAACAAAAACTTCTACACCTCTTAAGAGTCTTAGTATTGAAAAAATTACCTCTGTAAGATCATAATCGTGTTCTCGCCATCTTTTTAATTTTACCCAACAAATTTTTTTATGCTCATCAAACTTTAGCACAGATAAAACTTTCCCGATAAAATGTAGGTCTTGCGGTGCACATAAACTTGAAAGTTGTTCATCTATTTTGTGAGGTGTTATGCCATAGGAAAGTAAATCAGAAACAATACGGTGGGACTGGCTATTTGTATTAGCGTATTTAAAACTACCAGTATCAGTAAAAATGCCTGTATAAAGACAAAGTGCGATTTGTTTATCCATAATCTTAAATTTATGAAAAAGTTTATATAACATTTGACAAGTTGAACTTGCTTTACTATCAACCCAATTTATATCTCCAAAATAGGTATTACTTATATGATGATCGATATTTATAATAAAATTTACTTTATTAAAATGATCTTTAACCTTGCCTGTTCTTGATATATCTGAACAATCTGTCACTATCCCTATATCAAAATGCCGATTAGCCAATTTATTTTTTATAAAATTTATGGCTGGAAGAAACTTATAAATAAATGGAGTTGCATCATTGTTGTAAACTACCACCTTTTTTTTAAGTTTTTTTAATAATAAACACAAAGCAAGTTCTGAACCTAAGGCATCTCCTTCTAAACTCATATGAGAAGTAATAAGAAAACTTTTATTATTTTTTATTGCTTCAATAATTTTTTTGATCATCTTTTCTATTATTTTCTTTTTTAATCTCTTCAATTTTTTCATGGATATGTATACTATATTTAATAGTATCATCTGGTATAAATCTAAGGACTGGTAATACTCTTAAACGCATACGTCTACCTAAATTCAATCTTATGAAACTATTCATTTTATTAAGTATCACCTTTACTTGTGAATATTTTGAATCATCAAGGAGACTAAAATATATTTTACTTTCTGCCAAATCCGACGTAGTCTCAACTTTAACTATTGAAAAAATGCCTAAATTTGGATCATCTATTTCCTCTTGAATTATAGACATAACTTGTCTCTGTATTTCCCTATTTATTTTATCCATCCTTAAAGACATAATACTTTGTTAGATAATTTCCTTTTCTACCCCCACTATCTGTATAGTATTATTAAAACGCACAAACTCTTCAATGCAATCAAAAATTTTATTTATACAATCTCTATCATAATTTATTACAGCTAAACTTAACTCACCATACTGCCATTTTTCAGAAGGTTTTATAGCTACAGATACGTTAAAATTATTGTGTATTTTTTGCTTAATGCTTTCAAGGATCTGTCTTTTTTCTTTCAACGAATGACTATATGGGATAAAAATTTCAAACTTAATACACCCTAAAAACATAGCTAAAAATTATAACCTAAATTTTATATTTCTCAAATTTTTTTTATCTGGCTATTTATAATTTTTTTTAGTGCTAGATTCTCATCCTCTTTAGTATATATTTTTTTATCCATCTTTAGGTATAACAATTTAGTAAGTATTTTATTGTATAAATGCGAAGGCGTAATTTTAAATTTTTTTAAATCGTCTCCATTTATACTAAGATGTATATCAACCAAAGTTTTTAGAAAGCATTTTATATTATTTCTTATATTATTTTTTTTATAGTATGCGTAAAAAAATAAGATTGCCTCAAAACTTAAAGGACTAAGAAGTTTATATATAATATGAGGTTTTAATTTTTTATCTAATTTTTTTATTTTTAACAAATTCTTTTTTATGGAAAGCAAGATCATTCTTTCACCTTTACGAAATCCAAAACGCTCAATAAAATTTATTAATTTTGCTGTTGGTAGTTTATAAACAAAAACAGCCAAATATATCAGCCATTTATTGAGTTTTCTACGCTTCTTTAAATATTTCTGATAAAATAAAACCGCATTGTTAATTCGTAATGTGAGTTTAAGATCCTTGATGTCAATTTTTATATCTTTATCAATAAAAGAAAAGCCACAGAGAGATAAAATTCGCTTAATTGGGTAATTTGGTTTTTCTTCTTTAAAAAGCAAAATAATCTCATCACGTAATCTATGTGGATGAACTAAACTCAGTGCATTTATTTTCATCGCTTCTTTTAGTAACTTATAGGTTGTTTTTTCTATTTTAAAACAAAATCTTTGTTCAAACCTAATAGCTCTAAGAATTCTTGTTGGATCTTCCAAAAAACTATCTTTATGCAAAACCCTTATAAGTTTTTTTTGTAAATCAGCTAAACCTCCGTAAATATCTATAAGCTTACCGTAATCGGATTTATTTAAACTTATAGCTAAAGCATTAATGGTAAAATCTCTTCTAAAAAGGTCTTCCTTTAAAGTGGCTGGATATACTTTTGGCAATTGTCCCCATTTTGGGTATATTTCTTTTCTTGCAGTGGCAAAATCTATTTTTTTATTTTGAAAATTCACAGTCGCTGTCCCGAAAGTATGGTGCTTTCTAATTTCTTTTTTGAATTTAGATGCGAAAATTTCTGCAAATTTTATAGCCTCACCTTCTATTACAATATCTAAATCAAATACTGCTTTGTTTAATATTATATCGCGCACCACTCCACCAACTAAATATGCTTTCATATTCA
>JAMWCT010000110.1 GCA_023819525.1 Candidatus Omnitrophota bacterium | reverse complement strand
TTCTCCTTATGAGATAATTGGTACTGGCATTCTTGTGTAATTTCTGCAACATGTCGTTAAGAGATTATACTCTAACGACGTATCGTAGTCAAACAGTTAAATTATATCAGATAAAAAGCAAGAAATTATGATTAAAACCAAATGCGCCATTTGCGGTGTAGATAATTCAAAAGTTCTCTATAAAGCCAATTTTGAACCGGAAAAAATAAACGAATATATATTTTCAGCGCGAAGGTTGCCAGACGAAATTCATTACCAGATTGTTAAATGCAAAAAGTGTGGTCTAGTCTATTCAAATCCTATTTTGCCCCTAAATAAAATTGAAAAATTTTATAAAAAAAGTAAATATACTTACGGCATTTATGAAAAGGATTTAGGTTTAACTTATTCAAAATATTTAAATAAATTTGTAGGCTTACTTCCATCAAAAGAAAACTTTTTGGAGATTGGTTGTGGTAATGGGTTTTTTTTGCTTAAGGCAAAAAAATTAGGTTTCAAAAATGTTTTTGGTGTTGAACCAGGAAAAAAAATTGTTGCTAAATCTGACCCAAACATTAAAAAAAATATCATTGTTGACATCTTTAAAAAGGGACAATTTAAAAAAAATTATTTTGATGTTATCTGCTTATTTCAGGTTTTAGATCACCTCCCTTCTCCAAATGAAGTTTTAACAGAGTGTTATAGAATTTTAAAGCCTGCTGGCGGAATTCTGTGTATTAATCACGATGTTGATTCCTTTTGGGCAAAAGTTTTAGGAGAGAAGTTTCCAATTTTTGATATCGAACACACTTATCTTTACAGCAAAAAGACCTTAAGGATTATTTTTGAGAAAAATGGTTTTAAAACAAGAAATATTTTTGACATTGCTAACTCCTACCCCCTTTTTTACTGGTTAAGAATGTTTCCTCTGCCAGTTGAAATAAAATTAGCAATTGAAAAGCTATTAAGTTCAATTGGAATATTAAATAAACGTATTTGGATAAAAGCTGGAAACATTGGTATTTTTGCAATAAAACCAAAATAATCAATGAAATTTCTTAGAAAAAATTGGTTAGTTATCATCCTTCTTATAATTGCCGGTTTTCTACGGTTTTATAAATTAGCGGAGTGGTATTTTTTTAATATTGATGAAGATTGGTTTAGCTTTATTGTTAGAAAAATTATTGTTTATAAAAAACCGGTTCTTATTGGTTGGGAAATACCTGGCGGATTATACACCTCACCAGTAATGTATTATTTTGGCGCTTTGTTGATGTTTTTATTTAAAAACAATCCGTTAGGGATGGCTATTAATGCTTCTTTTTGGGGGATAATTGGTGTTTACTTTATCTATAAGGTTGGCAAAAAACTTTTTCGGTCAGAAGCGATGGCTATTTATTCTACGACTATTTACACATTTTCTTATTTGGTTAACATTTATAACCGCCTGACTTTAACTATCTGGTTAAGTCCTATTTTGGCATTACTTACATATTTGTCTTTAAAAAAATTAATTGAAGAGGGAAAGAAAAAGTGGTTGATTATTTTATCTTCTGTTTTTGTCTTTGCCACACAAGAGGGGAGTCTAATTTCTATGATCATTTTAAGTCTGGTGAGTTTTGTTGTTTTTAGGAAAAAGATCAGAATTAAAGACTGGATTATTCCTGTTTTAGTTTTGCTTCTGAGTTTTTTACCGCTTTTTATTTTTGATTTAAGACACAGTTTTTTATTAAGCAAAAAAACGGTTAATTTTTTTAGTTTAAATAAAGGTCATCCGATTAATTTATTTTCAATCATTTCTTATTTTAAATTAATGTTTACAGCATTAACTCGCATGTTGATTCCTACCGGCCCAAATGATTTAAATATTCAAATACTCCCCTGTAAAAATTATTTAGAAATAATAAGGAATCATACCCCATTGATTTATTCCTTATTTGGTTTATTCATAACTCTTCTTTTCGTTTTCTATTCACTGAAGAAAAACCTATGGGGAGGAAAATTAATTTCGCTACATCTTCTTATTGTCTCATTTGGTTTGATTTTTTATTCCCTGATTAATCCCGGTCATCTTTATGAGTGGTTTTTTGTTGTTCTTTTTCCGGCTTTTTGTTTTATCAGTGCTTATTTTTTTGATTTTGTTGGTAGGACCAAATTTGGCAAAACTGGTGTTGTATTTTTTTTAATTTTATTTCTGTTTATTAATCTTAAATATATTTTAACAGGGACAGCTGCAGTTGGTTATCAGGATAAGATTGGTGCCGTAAGATATGCGGCTTATGTTGTTAGAGATAAGGAATTTAGTCTTGAGATGTTGGGTAATGGTTGTAATGGTTACGGCTATCGTTATTTATTTACCTATTTAAACAAAGAACCAGCAAAAAGCTATATGGATTATCAGTATGAAGGATGGCTTTATCCAAAAAAACAAGAAAAAGATACATCAATTAAGGTAATATTGGTGCCCATTGTGGATTTAGATACAAGAGAACTGCAAAGAAAATATGAAGAGTTGAAAGTAAATTCAACCCAGAGTGAAAAATTTGGTAATTTAGAAGTTTTAATAATTGAGAGTTGATTTTAAACGATTGTTTTTAAACCAATTAATAAATTTTTCTATTCCTTCATTAAAACCTGTCTTTGCTTGCCAGTTAAGTATTCTTTTTGCCTTTTTAATGTTGGCGAATGTAATTTGAGGTTCTTGTATAATTGTTGGCAAAATTATTTTTTTGATTGTTTTACGACTTAAATTTTCGATTGTCGCAATTAAAGTTTTTAGCTTAATAGGTTTGCTTCCTCCCAAATTGATAATTTCAAAATTCAAGGGTATTTTAAGCGTTTTGACTATTCCCTCAACAATATCATCAATATATGTCCAATCTCTTGCTGATAAGCCGTCGCCATATTGTTTTATCGGTTTACCCTCAAAAGCAGCTTTAGTAAATAAATAAGGCGCCATATCTGGTCTTCCCCTAAGTCCATAAACAGAGAATAAGCGAAGAATAATAATAGGTATATGAAATTTTGAGTAAAATTTTTTGCATAAATTTTCTGCCTCTAGCTTGGTTTTTCCATAAGGTGAAAGTGGTTGCAGATTTTTTTCATTCTCTGAAAATGGGATTTGACTTTCACCATATACACTTGAAGAGGAAGAAAAAATAAATTTTTTAACTTTAAAATCTTTTGCCAATTCAAGTAAATTTTTAGTTCCTAAAACATTAACTTGGTAATAAGTTTTAGGAGACTTTATTGATTTGCGAACACCAGCTTTGGCCGCAAGATGTATAATCGTATCAATAGGTTGAAATTGCTTAAAAACTGAGGTAAGACCGGGAAAATTTCTGATATCTTCTTCAATAAAAAAATAATTGCTATTTTTAAGAACATTTTTAATATTCTCTCTCTTAAATTTCTGCGAATAAAAGGGATCAAAATTATCAATAGCGATAACTTGATATCTATCCTGCAAAAGTTTTTCAGAAAGGTGCGATCCTATAAAGCCGGCAGCCCCTGTAAGTAAAACCTTTCTCATTTCTTGTAATAGGTTATAATTTTTCTTACTGCTTCAATTACATCGTTAATATCTTGTTGAGTCAATAAAGGAGAAAGAGGTAAAGAAACAGTTCTCTCGCCAATATATTCTGCGTTAAGGAAAGTTCCTTTTTTGAAGCCAAATTTTTCCCTATAAAATTTATGCAAATGCAAAGCGGTAAAATGAATTCCCGCTCCAATATTTTCAGCCTTTAAGGCATCAATAAAGTGATTCCTACCTATTTTTAATCTGTTTATGTTAAGTAATAAGGTGTATAGGTGTCTTGCGTGCTTGATATTTTTTTGTGTTTCTGCAGGTATCTGTACCTCTTTTATATCTTTAAAGGCATCATTATAAAGTCTCCAGTATTTCTCTCTAGTTTTTAGTAACTGCCAAATTTTATCTACCTGATGAAGTCCTAAACTTGCCTGCAGATCAATCATGTTGTATTTATAGCCCGGGTAAAAAGTTTCATAGGGAGTAAAACCCGAACTGGAGTATCTTTTCCAGGCATCTTTAGAAATTCCATGTAGGCTTCTAATCCTTGCCTCATTTGCCCATTTGGCGTTATTAGTTGTTAACATACCTCCTTCTGCCGTGGTTAGATTTTTAGTGACATAAAAGGAGAAAGCGGTAAAATCAGAAATTGTGCCAATTTTCTTTTCCTTAAATTTTGCCTCCAAAGCATGAGCAGCATCCTCAATAACAAATAATTTATATTTTTTAGCAATTTTGTTGATTAGCTCCATATTGCAAGGTCTGCCATAGAGATGGACTGGTATGATGGCTTTGGTTTTTTTAGTGATTGCTTTTTCAATCGCGAGAGGGTCAATATTACCTGTGGTTAGTTCAACATCGACAAAAACTGGTTTTGCATGATGATGAATAATGACGTTTGCAGTTGAAGGAAAGGTAAGCGGTGTGGTAATAACCTCATCTTTATCACTAACACCAATTACATCTAAAGCTAAATGCAGCCCAGCTGTACAAGAATTAAGGGCGATGGCAAATTTACTCCCTATGTATTTTCTGATTTTTTCCTCAAAAAGATGTGTTTTTGGACCAGTTCCAATCCAACCAGATTTAATAGTCTTGACAACTTCATTTATTT
>JAMWCT010000109.1 GCA_023819525.1 Candidatus Omnitrophota bacterium | reverse complement strand
AATTGAAAATTGAAAATTGAAACTTTGGTATTTGATATGCTTTCCAGCCGGGATGATAGGATTGGGAAAGAATGATAGTAATTGGTAATTGGTAATTGGTAATTGGGAGATTTGAAATTTGGTAGGTGAAATAATTGAGCTTTTTGGCGTTAAAATCATCTTAATTTATGTTTCTAACTTGCAAGAAAGTAAATTTAAGATTTAATCTTGATTTTGTTAATTAGGTTAACTATTTTTAAAAATGTATAAGAGATTAGCATTAAAATTATTAAAAGTGAGATTATTTGAGGAAGGTAGATAACTACTAAATTATCGCTTCCATTTTTGACTTGCCAGATATTTGCCCAATTATTTAATTTAAAATGAGGCAAAATTTTCATTTGCCTGTCAAAAGCCAGCCATAAACTGTCATAAGAGGTGTTAAGCCCAAGATAGCATTCTTTTAGGGGACAGTCTGTTTTGATTAAATAGATAAAATTAAAAATTGACTTAAAATTTCTAACTTTTAAATTATTATTTCTTTGATAGCCATTTAAATATCTATTTTTAGTCAATTTAATATTAGATATTGCTTCCAAAGGTAAGGGTGAAATAGTGACTGCTTTTAATATGTTTTTACTTGTCTTTCCAAAAGATCGTGTTTCCCAATTTAAATACAATGGCCTACTTTCTTTTTGGGTAACAGCAGTAATTGTTTTTACTTTATTAAATTTACCTTCTGGCATTATAAAATCTTCAGTTAGGATATTAGAGTCATCATAATTTAAAAAAAATTTAACACTTCTTCCTTGAAGATTTTCTCCCTCAATTTTTATTAGATATGATTGATTAGTTACAAGATATTTTTCGGGGAGTGAATTACAGTTAACACCATAGTCTTTAGCGGTATAGACAACATGGTTAAGTTCATAATCAGTTTTTATGCTTCCTACTTTTCCGTGGTTACAATTTTCTGAGGGTTGTTTTTTTAGATTAACTATTATGTTTGGAAATTGGTATTCAATGATGATTTCATCTAGATTACTAAATCTAACCTCTTTTTGGTAATTATAATCAATGAAGTTTACAGACGGTTTTATTTGGATAATCTCTTTATCTGGATAAAAAACTGATTTATCTTTTTGATCATAATTTATCCCAATTATTTGAAGATTTAAGTTTTGAATATTTTTGATAAATCCATGTAATGAGCTTCCTTTATTTATAAGATATTCCTTATCTTCATTCTTTAGCAAGATTGCATCATAATTTTTGTTAGTTTTTATATTAAAATCTTCTATTAAAATAATGGGAATAATTTGGTTATTAAGATAGATTTTTATTTTAGGAAACCAAAATTTGGCTTCTCTGTTTTTAAACTCAACTTTATAAGGTGGGGTTTCATTTAATATTTTTCTATTAACTTCACTTAAATTTAAATTATAATCACCAATTGGTAGCTTCTTTTGAACTCTTATGGAGTTGTTTGAAATATAAATATTTTCTAAAAAAGAAGAAAAAAAATCAGCAAAGGGGAAGATAATATCTGCTTCCTCCTTTTCAATATAATCACCCAATTGGATAAAGGCGATATCTTTTTTCACTCTTTTAGTTTTACCTTTATTAACGAAGGTAATTTTTTCCGGTATTAGAAGTTGAGTATTTTTGTTGGGGAATTCGTATATAGAAAGATTTTTTTCCTGCCAAATTTTTTTAGAACCAGTTTTTTTTATCAAATTATGGAGTCTTTGATAGTCATATTGATTTTTGTACCCGGGAATAAGGCTTTCATCAATAATTATATAGCCGACCAAATATTTTTTAAATATTTTTTTTAATAAAAAAGAGTCTTCTGAATTTAAACCTTGTCTTAATTCATGATAAAAAAAATCGGTAGTTTCCGTCCAACGGGCGAAATCAGAAGTAAAATATGGTTGATTTAAACCAAAAAAATTTATTCCAAGACCTTGATAACCTTTGTAACCGGAAATTTCTTTATCAAAACTCCAATTATGGAGTACCCAGCCGCTATCAGACAAAAACGGCAGCTCCAGCACTCTAAGATTTTGCTTTTTTAAGTTTAGAAATGCGTACATTTTGAAATACTGAGAGGGGATGCCGGTTCTCAATTTTTCATTTATAAACTGACCAAAAAATGCCGGTTTATAAACAATAAATATAGAGATAAAACAAAAGAAGATCAGTCCCCAAATCAAAAAATTCAAATGATTTTTTTTAACTTCTGAAAGCTGGTTAATTATTGCCTCAAGAGTGGTTGTTATAAGAATGGTAATACTAAAAGAATACAATATTTGTAGTTTAGTAAATGGATTGCGAAAAGCCTCTTTAATTGGTTCTAATTTATAAATTAGTTTAATGATGCTTGAAGGTAAAAATATACCTGACCAAACTAAAAGAAGGGAGAAAATAAAGATTGTCAGAATACCAAATCTTTTCCATTTTTTTGATTTATCAAATAAGACATAAAAGAAACCGAAAAGAGCAAGTAAATTAAAAAAGATTAATAAAAAGAAAATAAAAGGATTATAGAAATGAGTAAACCACTCACTAAAGATATATTCATGGGATAATTTTTTAAAATTAAAATCTTTCCAAGTAAAAAGATAATGAACGCCGGTAATTAAACTTTTAAAATCAGCGGCTTCAATAATGCTCCATTTTGATTCTTGGTTAAAGAGAATGTTGGCTCTACTTTCAGTGACGTAATGGCTGTTTTTGAAAAGATAATATAGATTAGGGATGATCCAGTAGCCCTGGATAAAAAAAATCAGAATGAATAAATAAAAAGTATTTTTGAGTGATTGAAAAATATTTTTTTTTACATCATAAGCAACAAAAAATCCATAGATTAAAAAGAAAACATAAGAAAGATAAAAAACAGTTGGTGTGTGAGCACTGGGTGCTATTAGTAACTGAAAAATAATAAATTTAACTAGATTTTTTTCATTTCTTGTAGTCAAAAGATCATTGATAGAAATTAATACTAATGGTAAAAAAGCAAATTGGACAGCAAATAATTCAAAACTAATATAAAACTGCTGGAGGGTAAAAATGTTTAAGATATAATAAAACGCTCCAAACAACGAAATCCAGTTTTTCAGCTTATCTTCTAACTGGTTTAACCAATATTTTTTTAAGTAAAAAAAAATGCCTAAACTACCAATAAAAAGCATGAGAAAGTGGAAAACATAGCGGATGAGATGTTGGGGTAAAATTAATGATAAAATAATAATAATTGGAAGTCTTGGAATTTCGCAAAGTTGAGATTGAGCGGCTGGCGCACCTGTTCCTTGATGTTCTGCCCAAGCTCCAAATATTACTCTTTTAGAATACTCTAAAAGATTAAATTCCGGATGAAGATTATCCCAACCAGTAAAGTAAGTATTAGGAGTAATATTACTAAACGCTAAAAAGAGGATGAAAACTGAAATTACTATAGTAGGCCAAATTTTTAAGAGTTTTTTCATTAATTTTATTATAAAAAAAAAGGCAGTTATTTTTAAACTGCCTTTTTGTCAAATTTAATTTATATTAAAATTATCTGTTGTCTTTTACTTCAGAATCACGTTATTTGCGATTACAACAAAATCATTTGGCTTGTAATTTCCCCAAGGTGTATTTGGATCATTATGTTGTAAAAGGGTATAAACTACACCTTCAGGTAATATTTTTGCCAAAAGGACAGAAACGTTATTGACGCCATCTTGACCTTGTCCTGGTGATGTCCCACGATCGCGATAATTTCCATGAGCGTCGCTGATAGTTTGAGCAACATATTTTTCCGAAATAAACATTCCGGGCGGAATTCCTTGCCACATCGTAAACCCCGGGTCATATTGAGTCAATCTTAATGCCCTGTTAGTATCCGTTCCTCTTATCCCATCTCTTTTTAATCCATTTACAAAAACTACCACCCACCCATGGTTATTTTGGCGACCTAATGTAATTTCAACAGGTTTTCCATCAGCATCTTCTGTTGTTAAGATACCAGGTTGAGCCCCAGTTAAGATCACTGCACCGCCATTTTCCCAAAGAGGTAGAACAGCTTCTTGCCCTGTTAATACACCTTTGTACGCCTCTCCCTCAAAAGCAGCGCCGTTTCTGATATCTCTTTCAATAAAGGCGCGTGTTTTTGGATCAGTAACGTTAGCTAAACTGTCAACACGATAATGTCCAGGATCGGCCACAATCAGCCAAGCTGCCCCTTTTGGCATAAATGGATTCTGGTGATCAATGCCAGCGGCATCAGGTCCATTATTGGCTACGCGAGGATCCTTTGGATCTATATAAATCACTGGCGGTACTCCTTCTACCCTAAAATACGGTAAATTTTGAACTTCGTTAGTTTCTTTTGGTTGAGGTGCTTCTTTTGGCGTTGGCGTTGGTGTTGGTGTGGGTGTTGTTGAACCACACGCAGCCTCCAGTACTGCTCCTGCTGTTGCTAATGCTGCTAATTTTAAAAAATCTCTACGACTTATTTCTTTTGCCATAATTTTATTTAATTTAAATTTCTAATATCTTATAGTATACCACAAAATTTTTAAATGTCAAATTGAGATAGGAAATTTTGATTTTTGGACTCCACGCTGATCCTAATTTTTATCTTGATTTTTAAATATCAAT
>JAMWCT010000108.1 GCA_023819525.1 Candidatus Omnitrophota bacterium | reverse complement strand
CTAATAAAAGATTATCTATCTTCACATACTCATCTTTTGTATGAGCAGTTCCAGATGTTCCAAAACCAAAGGAAAAGGCTTCTATATTTTTTTCTTTCAAAAAATTAATAACAGTCGCACCGAAACTAGGTATAAGTTTAAATTTTATTTTATTTTTAGTTAAAACTTTTTTTAAAATCTTAATAGGTAAAATATCTTTATTTATCTGTATAGGCTCCTGATGCGCCAAAACTTTTATTTTATATTTAATTTTTTCTTTTTTTACTATGCTTTCAATTTTTTTTATAATTTCTTCTTTTTTTATTTTTGGTATATAGCGAATATCTATTTGAAAAAAACAATATCCTGCAACAATATTTACTTTATCTCCACCACCTATCCTACCAATATTTATTGTAGGTTTTTTTAAAAGTGGATGATATTTTAAAAATAATTTTTCTTGGTGAACTTTTTTTAAAATATTTATTGCCTTTTCTATTGCATTTACACCTCTTTCCGGATATGCGCCGTGGGCTTCTTTTCCAAAAAGTTCTATATGTAAATGTAAAAGTCCTTTTTGTGCAACTATTATATTAAAATCATCACTATCTAAAACCACTGCCCAATTAATATTATTTAAATAATTAAGTAAGGGTATGATTCCAAAATGGCTACCAGTCTCTTCATCGGCACAAAACGCAAAAACCAAATCTAAATTATTTAGTCTTATTTTTCTTGTTACAATTCTTCTTATAAGTTCAAGGCAGGCAGCAACGTTTACTTTACAATCTGTAGCACCTCTTCCATATATTCTTTTTTTATAAATCTCTCCAGAAAAAGGAAGGAACTTACAATTACTACCGACAGGAACTGTATCAAGGTGCGGGGTAAATAGAAGTGTTTTGAAAGAATTTTTTGATGAAATTCTACAGACAAGATTTGGCCTATTATGTTTAAAGGTATAAATTTTATAAGGCAGGCGTAACTTATCTAAATATCCTCTTATAAAAATAACAATATCTTTCTCATTCCCAGGAGGATTCTGTGTATCAATTTTAATTAAGTTCTGTAATAGTTTTATTGCTTTGTTGATCCTCATAATCTTTTAAAGAAATCTCTAAAAATTCAGCTTTTAATGGGTTATAACCAAAATAACTAAATAAAAAATAAGCATTTGCAGCTAAAGAACAATATTTATCTGCTTTTGGAGTATACCAACCATGCCCTGTATCTGCAAAACTAGTTGATGCGTAAGGAAGACAAAAATTTATTTTGCCTACTTTTGATGGAGAATTAATAATTAGTTTTTTTAATTCGCTAAAATAAAATGAAGCTATCTGAAAATATTTTTTATGTTTTATTGGATCCATTTTTAAATAATAATCTGCTAAAACCTCAAATGATAAAATCATCTGCGCTGTCCACTCGCAAGAAATTATACCACCCCTAGGCATATGTCTTATCTTTGCAAAATCAAAACCTTTAACTTTTTTATCAGCAAAATTTACCTCAACCTCACAATTATTTACTGCAAAATCTAAAATCGCTTCTGGATCCATATTTAGGTTGGCTAAAATTTTTGGCCCAAAACACAACAAAGACATAGTAAATGTATCAGTAGCGATTGTACTGTCGCCTTTACCACGTCGTATCGGTGGTCCATAACTAGTGTAACAGAAATTTATAATCCACCTTTTTATCTTATTAGCTAAATCTAAATATTTTGCATTCCCCGTTAATTGATAGAACAAATCAAAAAACGCAAATGCATCTAAATTTTGTTCTGTCGAATACCAATCTTCTGTCACGCCACCTTTTAAACCACCTTGCTCGTCCATTAAACTTAAAAGAAAATCTGTAATTTTTTCAGCTATAAATAAATATTTGTTGTCTTTTGTTTTTTTAAAATAATTTAAAGTGGCCAAACCTATCCATGTAGATGGCCCAGTATGTGCTATATATTCTGCAACTTCGCCATTTTTATAATATGCATTATAAATGTAAGGAGAGTTTTTTAATTTATCAAAATAAAAATCTAATATTTTTTTCGCTCTATCTAAATCTTCCAAAATTACAAAAACTATTGTTGCTAAAGCTTGATCATAAGTAAAGCAGGTTTCTTTTAAATTCTGATCTCCTTCATAACTTAAAACCAAACCACTCTTTAGGTCTTGACGTTCTTTTATCCAACCATAGACTTGACTTATTATATCTTTTGTTGTTATTGGTTTTTTTTCCTCTGTAATAGTTGTAACCTTACTTGCCGCTTTAAGATGTTCTTTTAGTGAATATTTAATTTTAAATTTATTATAAAAATAAAGAGAATTTATAAATAAAATACCCATTATAACAAAAGTTGTATATGGCAAAATTTTTTTAAAAACTGCATATAGAAAAAGTGTTCTATTCTCTTTCTTTTTTTCTAAAAACTCTAACCCTAAAAAGTATTGAAAAAAATTAGTAGTTCTTTTTTTATCTTTCCAAATTATCTTGGCTAATAAATTAATGGGTTTCTTAAAAAATGGCAAATTTATTTGTAAAAAAATTTTACAATTTTCTATACTAAACCTATCCCAAAATCCTTCCCACAGATCATTTATTACAAGACAAATCCCGTTTTTGCTGATATCCCTACTAAAACCTTCAAGCCAGGGAGTAATTTTTCGATTGTTACTATCAAGAAGATAAAATTCAATTGGAAGCACAGTTGAAATTCTTATATAACGGCGCCTTTTAATCATTAAGGGCTAGTTTTTTTAATTTTTTTAGTTTAGAAAAAAAATCTTTAAAAAGTGGGGAGTTCCTCAAATTTTCCAAATCTTTATCTTGCAAAATATAATCAAACTCATCATAGCCTAAAAGAATGGCTTTTTTTAATTCTTTAATAGCCTCTTCTATTTCTCCAACTAAAGATAAACTACAGGCTAAATTATAATGAACAATTGGATCATCCGGCTTTAACTTCACTAACTTTTTATCTATTTCTAAACCTTCCTTATAAAAACCTCTACGCGTGTAGGCATCACCTAAAGAAATTAAAGCCTGAATAAAATCTGGTCTTTCTTTAACAAGATTTTCATAAAATCGTATTTCTAAATCCTTCCTTTTTTTCTTTGCCATCGCTTTTCTCCAAAATTATTTCTTCTTTCAATAAATACAAAACCTCCTCTAAAGCCTTTTTAAATTCCTTATACTCCTCTTTACTGATGAATTTTTTCTTTATAGCAAAAACTTTATAAATTTCAAGAAAATTTATTTTTTGTTTATAGCGACTTTGGAAATCAAACCAAATATTTGATATTTTTTTATCTAAAGGTACATATTTTATAGTTAAATTTTTTGGCAATATCACCCTTATTTTAGAGATTTCTTTAGATAGCCATTCAAATTCTGCACCAAATATACGCTCTTGTTTTGCGATCAAAGCAGCATTAATATCTATATCAGACAAGGTTGGTAAGATTTTTAAATTTTTAGCTGGATTTAAAAATTTTTTTGCCTTAAAAGTATATTCTAAAATAGGGACTTTATCTAACGAATCTATGTCTTTTATAGTGTAGTCAATTAAAACTGAAGATGGATTTATGCTAGTTATTTTATGCTTAAGGTTCTCTTCTATAATATCTGGGTGGGTATTTTTAAAATAATATCTTTGATAGGCTGCGGGATAACCTATTGTTTTAACTTTTCTTTTTAATACAGCATCTTCATTTTCTTTTATATAAATATCTGTGCGGTATTCAGTTATATTTTCAAAAAACAGGGGGGTATCTAAAATCTTGTAACCATCATCAAAAAATACAATTACTGTTCTGTCTTGGTCATCTAAGGGTAAATCAAAGAATGAAGTACAGCAACTTGTTGGATCCATAAATATCAAATTTTGATTATAAGATAATGCAACTATTGCGTGATTAAAATTTAAAGATGGAAAATCTTTTTGCGCATTGTATCCGTCTTTAGTAGAAATAAGTACAGGATATGCCATAAAACCAACTTCTCTTAATAAAGAAATTAAAAGTATCGCTTTATCTTTACAATCACCATATCTATTCCAGAAAATATCTACTGCTCTATGTGGTTCATATCCACTTTCTCCATATTCAACTCCAACATAACGAATCTCTTTTGCACAGAACTCATAAATTTTTTTTATTTTATCTAAATCAGTCTTACTGTCCCTTATTAACTCTTTTAAAAATTTTTTTACAGCCTCATCTAAAAATATCTTATCTTTATACAAACTATACCACCAATTATATATCTCGTCCCAGCAGCTAAAATTTGAAATTAAAATTGATGGGTTCACTGTAGGTAAAGGAGGCATAGCGCTTTCGGTGATTATAGGTGGGATATTTTTAAATTTCCACTCATAAACAACTCTATTTTCTAAATTATAATTAATAGGATTAAGATTTATTCCATTTGCATATTCTAAATTCAATAATTTAAAATTTACTTTAATTTTATTTGGAACAATTAATCTAAAACGTGCATTTGCAATTGGAAATTTTTCTTTTAGCTTATAAATAAATGAAAAATTGTTTTTATTTATAAGTTTATAAGAATAAATTTTTGCTTTATATTCAATTATGCTACCAACCTCAACCGCTGGCATAGAAATAATAAAAGCCTTTGCATTACTATATAAAGGATAATCCAGGTATTTA
>JAMWCT010000107.1 GCA_023819525.1 Candidatus Omnitrophota bacterium | reverse complement strand
GTTAGTCAAATACTTTAAATTTTTAGTCAGAAATTATCAAACAGTTTTAAAAAGTGTTTTTGTTGGTTTAGTTTTATTATTGCCGTTATTTATTAGTTTTTTAAAGCAACCTAATGTTCTTTTCGGGAGAGCAAAAAGTGTTAGTGTTTTTTTTGATAAAGGAGTAAAATTAAGAATTGGAGAACTTCAAGTTCAAGATGGATTAAGTGGTATAACTCCGAAAATCTCTCTATTTTTTCATAACAAACCTTATCTTTATTTTTTGGATATCTTAAGAAGATATTTTTCTCATTTTGAGGGACAATTCCTTTTTTTGAAAGGCGATACAGCTTCTTCATTTCGAATTCCTAGAATGGGAGTTTTATATCTTATTGAGGTAGTCTTATTTCCTTTGGGTCTATTTTATTTAATCAAAAACAATGAAAAGTCAAAGTTCATACTAATTTCTTGGTTAGTAATTGCAGTTTTACCCGCCTCTTTTACTTTCTTAACCCCAGCACACAATAGATCTTTTAACGCTGTTTTTCCAATTATCGTTATTTCATCGTATGGTGTATTGAATCTGCTATCAAGACTAAAAACAAAACTAAATTTGTTACCATTAACTCTTTCTGTTATTTATATTTTGAGTTTAAATTATTATTTAGTGAGTTATTACAAAGTTATGCCTCAAAGTTATGGCGCTGATTGGCTGTATGGATTTAAACAGCTTGTGTCATATATCAACTCAGAACAAAATCAGTTTTCAAAAGTTATTTTTCTTCCAAAAACAGGCATGTCGTATATTTATCTACTTTTTTATAATCAGTATCCGCCTGCAGTTTACCAAAAAGAAGCTGTGCGCGACTATGTTGCTGATAATTTGGGATTTGAATACGTTAAAAGTTTTAGTAAATACATATTTTTTATAAAAGAGAGATCGTGGGAGATTTTGAGTCATCAAATGAAAAGTGGAGAGATGTATATAGGTCGTGAAGAAGAAATTCCCAAAGAATTTTCCAAATACGAAGTTCTTTATCCTGATGGAAAAGTAGCTTTTAGGATAAGTTATTTGTAGGATTAATTTATGTCAAAGAATTTTAATAAACTAATACCAATTTTTCTGGTTTTATTTTTTAGTTCGATACTAATTATTGACCCTTTATTAAAAAAGGGAATATTTACGGCCCACGATATTGAAACCAATATTACCTATTTTGGAGCGTTTTATAACTCTTTAACAGAAGGCAACATTTTTCCTAGATGGTCTGGAAATATTGCCAATTTATACGGCAGCCCAACCAGTATGTTTTTTTACCCTTTTTCGTACTATCTTTCCGCCCCTATTAGGTTATTAGGTTTTTCGCTAATCGATACCACAAAGATCTATTTATTTTTAACTTTTATCGGCTCATCATTATTCATGTACTTATGGTTAAAAAGGCACGTAAATACTCTATCAGCCGTTCTGGGAGCTATTTTATATGTTTATGCTCCTTATAGAATTAACGATATTTACGCCAGGGGTAGTGTTGCTGAGAATACAGCTTTTGTCTTTGTGCCTCTTGTTGTTTATGCTATTGATCTTCTTTGGGAGAAGTTATCGATAAAAAGAATGATATTTCTTGCTTTAATATTAGCTGCTTTTATTCTTTCTCACCCGTTTATGCTGATAGTTTTTGCGCCGTTTTACCTTTTATATCTGCTATTTTTAAAACCAAACTTAAGAAAAATTATTTATCTTACCGCATCAAGTGTTTTTAGTCTTTTAGTAACTGCTTTTTATACCATCCCTTTAGTCTTTGAAAATAAATATACCCATTATGACATTAGCCCGTTTAATGGCAAAGGGTATGCTGAACAATTTTTAACAATTGAGAAACTTATCATGCCTGTTTGGAATTTTATTGATATTAAAGGAAAATTAGAATACCAAACTTATCAAATCGGCTTATTGCAAATTGGTCTTTTTTTAATCAGCATTATCTCTCTTATATTTTTGTGGAGGCGCAAGGGGCAAAGGCAAAAGGTTATGTTTTTACCCATACTTGGTATTATTAATTTTTTTCTGAGTATTTTTCTGATGCTTCCTATGTCTGACTTCGTTTATAAAATTTTTTCCTTTCTTCAGAGAATAGAATTTCCTTGGAGATACTTAGCTCTTAATCTTTTTGCAGTGGCAGTATTTACTGGGGGCATTTTTAATCTTCTTCACCAGACGATGACAAAGATAGCAATTTTGGCAGTTATGTTATTAGGTTTTTATTTATATCTTCCTTATTCTAAAGGGCATGATTATAAAACTATTTCTGACGATTATTATTTATACAATATTAAAGAAAATACAGATGGTTTTGCAACGCTTCCTAAGTGGGCTGCGCAGCCTGATAGTTATGATCGTAAACCTGATCGTTACAAAGTTATTAGCGGCGAGGCAAAGCTTACTCCTCTTTTCAGAACAAGCACCAAGCACATTTTTATAGTGGAAGCTACAACAACTTCTAGAATTGCCGATTTAACATTTTATTTTCCCGGTTGGAACGTTTTTTTGGATAAAAAACCGGTTGATATTGAATTTCAAGATCCTAACTATCGAGGTATAATAACTTTTAATGTTGAAGAAGGAAGGCATTTATTAGAAGTTGTCTTTACAAATACGAAAGTTAGACAACTTGCTGATACTATTTCCTTAAGTTCTATTATTTTTATTTGTATAGCATATATTTATGCAGACAAAATTCAAAAGCGTCTCCATCGTTATTCCGGTTTATAACGAAGAGAAAACAATTAAAAAAGTTTTAGAAACAGTTCAGTCCTCAGATACTTTAAATCTGGAAAAAGAAATTATTATAGTTGATGACAATTCAACAGATAATACCGCCAAAGTATTAAAAAAGTTGAGAAAAAATAATATTAAAGTTGTTACTAACCCAATTAATTTAGGTAAAGGAGCTTCTTTACGGATAGGTTTTCAGAATACAACAGGTGATATTGTAATTGTACAGGATGCTGATCTTGAATACTCGCCAAAAGATTATCCTATTTTAATAAGACCTATACTTGAGGGTTATGCAGATGTTGTTTATGGATCAAGGTTTCTAAACTCCAATCCTCACCGAGTTTTATATTTTTATCATTATCTGGCAAATAAATTTATTACAACTTTATCTAATATGTTTACTAATCTCAACTTAAGCGATATAGAAACAGGCTATAAAGTTTTCAAAGGAGATTTAATTAGACAAATTGCCAAGAAATTACAGGCAAATCGCTTTGGTTTTGAGCCAGAAATTACTTCCAGACTAGCTAAGGTAAAGGGATTAAGGATTTATGAGGTAGGCATTTCTTACTTTGGTAGAACCTATGAAGAAGGTAAGAAAATTGGTTGGATTGACGGTGTAAAGGCGGTATTTGAAATAATAAGATATAGCTTATTTTCATGAGTGTAGCTACTTTAAGCAAAAAAACCCTACCTATTATACTTGTTTTATTAGTATCAGCGCTGGCTATATTTTGGGACCTTGGAAAAACACCTAAAGGCATGTTAGTTGATGAGGCTTCTTTAGGTTATAACGCCTACTCTGTATTAAAAACTGGCAAAGACGAATGGGGGGAAAAGCTTCCCTTAACATTAAAATCTTTCGGTGATTATAAACCGGCAGGATATATTTATTTTGCTATTCCTTATATAAAACTTTTTGGTTTAAGTATATTATCTGTTAGGTTACCATCGGCTTTTGGCGGTTTACTTTCTGTGCTACTACTATATCTAATAACCAAATCTCTTTTTAAAAATGGTCTTATTTCTTTTATTTGTGCATTACTTCTCGCCACTTCTCCTTGGTTTATCTACATGAGCAGAATGGCTTGGGAGGCAAATTTAGCATTAACACTATTCTTGGCAGGTGTATATTTTTTAGTAAATTTCAATAAAAGGCTGCTTTTCCTGTTTTTATCAGCATTCTTTTTCAGTTTAAGCTTATATGTTTATGTTGGTTATAAGATTGCCACACCCCTATTTCTAATCTTTTTCTCATATTATTATTTTTATCGAAAAAAGTTACTTGATAACAAGAGTTTAATTACTTATTTGCTTATTTTTTTATTTTTTTTACTCCCTTTTATATATGAAACTGTCTATAAAGGAGCAGCCACTCGTTTTAGCCAGGTCAATATTTTTAATCAAGCAGGAACGGTTATGTTTATTAATGAGCAAAGAGCTTTTTGCGGCATGCAAAATAATAAAATCTTGTCTACTTTTTGTTATCTTTTTTGGAATAAACCAACAGTTACCATAACTGATTTTCTTAAAAGGTACCTTTCGAGTTTTTCAACAGATTTCTTATTTTTCACTGGAGATCAAGCATTATTCATCAATAATCCAGATCACGGAGGTTTATACTTTTGGCTATTACCTTTTTTTGTTATAGGCGTAATCAAGATATTACGAGATTGGCGCTCTCAAAATTATCAGTTAATTATGTTATGGTTATTAATTTCTCCAATAATGCCCTCCATTGCGGGTAAACCGCATTTTGTCCGTTCAAATATGCTTCTTATACCTGTAATAATGATCTGCGCAGTAGGGGTATTAACAATCATCAAGAAAAAAACATTATTCAAAATTATCCTTATTTTTGTCTTACTGCTAAGTTTGAGCTATACGATGACTGATTATCTTTTTGTTTATACGAAAAAAGCCATGGCATGGGATGATTACTATTTAGATATTTATAAATATCTGCAA
>JAMWCT010000009.1 GCA_023819525.1 Candidatus Omnitrophota bacterium | reverse complement strand
TGACCTTTTTTTTATCTGGTAAAGGCGTTGAACAGCTTCGCTGCTTTTTGCAGCAACTGCTAAACCATAGACTGTTTCTGTTGGTATAGCTATTATTCCACCATCTAAAACAACTTTTGCTATACCGTTTATAATCGCTTTATCAATATCATTTGGATCAATAAAAACTTTTTTTGCCATTATTTGAATTTCTCTTTTAATTGTTTTAGTTTTTCTAAATATCTCCTGTCTATTAAAGAGATTATCTGTAAGGAAAAAATTATTGCATTAATAAATGCGCTCTCGCCAATGCCACTACACACTATCCCTAAACCTTTTGGAATACTTGTAATAGAAAGAAGTGCATCTAAACCGTCTAAAATTCCTCCTTTCATTGCTACGCCAATTACAGGTATATTTATATAAGAAGCCACAACTGCTGGAAGAGCAGCTGACATACCAGCGCAGGCAATAACAACTAAAAATCCTTCTTTTTCGATTTTTTTACAAAAGGCTCTTAATTTATCAGGGTGGCGATGAGCAGAAATAATTTCCATCCTATAAGGGATATTTAAATCTGCAAAAATATTAAAATGCTCTTTTAATTTTTCATAATCACTTTTACTACCTAAAACAACTGCTATTTTCTCCTCCATAAAACTCCTTCATATAAATTTTTTTTATTCTACTATTTTAATTTAAAAACTTCAATGCTTTTTGTCCAATATCTTTTCTATAATGCATACCTTCAAAATGGATTTTTTTAACAGCTTCATAAGTTTTATCAATTGCATCCTTTAAATTTATACCCAAACCAGTTATACCTAAAACCCTACCGCCATTTGTTAAGTATTTTATTTTGCCAGCTTCTTTTTTAATTTTAGTTCCGGCATGAAATACAAATATATCCTTCATTTTACTAACCTCATCTAAACCAAAAATTTCTTTATCCTTTTCGTAATTACCAGGGTATCCTCTTGCGGCACACACCACGCAAACACAAGTTCTTTTATCCCACTGTAGTATCCCATAATTTAAAAATTTAGATAAATTATTATAAGCCACAGCAAGCATCGCTTCAAAAAGATCTGAATTAAGAAGTGGTAAAATAACTTGAATTTCTGGATCGCCAAATCGAGCGTTAAATTCTAAAACCTTTGGACCGTCTTTTGTAAGTATAATCCCAGCATATAAAGCACCTTTATATAAAAATCCCTCTTTTGCTAAAGCATTAATTATTTTATAAATAATTTTTTTTAAAATTTCATCAAAAAGTTCTCTGGTTATAATTGGTGTTGGTGAATATGCACCCATACCACCTGTATTTGCCCCCTTATCATCATCAAAAATACGTTTATGGTCTTGGCTAGTTAGGAAAGGTATCACTTTTTTTGAATCTGTAATAACAATTATAGAGGCCTCTTGACCTTCTAAATAATCTTCTATGATAATTCGCTCTGCGGCTTTACCAAAAATTTTATCTTCCATCATTACACTAATAGCATCTTGTGCTTCTTTGAAAGTCTTTGCAACTATAACGCCTTTTCCACCTGCTAATCCATCGGCTTTAATAACACACGGAATCCCTTTTTTCTCAACATATTTCTTTGCAGCAGAAGAGGAGTCAAAAATCTCAAAATCTGCTGTAGGAATATCGTATTTTTTCATTAATTGTTTAGCAAAAATTTTACTTGCCTCAATCTGTGCTGCTTCTTTATTTGGACCAAATATTTTTAATTTATAGTTTTCAAATTCATCTACTATTCCTTTTGCTAAAGGTGCTTCTGGACCTACCACTGTTAAATCTATTTTTTCTTTTTTCGCAAAATTCATAAGCCCTTCAATATCTTCTGTACTTATTTCTACACACTCGGCCAACTTTGCAATTCCACCGTTGCCTG
Organism: Candidatus Omnitrophota bacterium; assembly: GCA_023819525.1. Classification (GTDB taxonomy): domain Bacteria; phylum Omnitrophota; class Gorgyraeia; order Duberdicusellales; family 4484-171; genus JAMWCT01. The sequence continues at coordinate 22,254 of JAMWCT010000009.1, read as the reverse complement.
GAGCACAAAAAATTTTATCAACTAATTTTGATTGAGCAATCTTCCAAACCAAAGCGTGTTCTCTCCCACCAGAGCCTACAACTAAAACTCGCATCTTACCTTTTAAATTATTTCTATTTTTTTACTACTTTTAATAATCTGACCAATAACCCAACTTTTTAAACCAAAAGTAGATAATTTTGCGATAATTGCCTTTGCAAATTTAGATTTTGTTACTAAAATCATACCTACACCCATATTAAATACAGTATACATTTCTTTTTCTTCTATTTTCCCTTTTTCCTGAATTATTTTAAAAATTTTTGGGACAACCCAACTTTTCTTATCTATAACCATTCCATATTCAGATGGTAAAATCTTAATTGCTTTTTTATAAAAAGCCCCTCCACTAATATGAGCAATTCCTTTAATCGCCTCTAAATTACTTAATTGGTAAGTAGATAAAATTTTAAGGATTGGTCTTACATAAATCTGTGTTGGTTTAAGTAATTGGTGAATATATTGTTTTATTTCTTTTTCACTTAACACCTTTCTTACTAAAGAAAAACCATTAGAATGCAAACCATTTGATGCAATCCCAATTACTAAATCATGCTCTTTAATATTCCTACCATCAATAATCCTATTCTTTTCCGCAACCCCAACGCAGAAACCAGCTAGATCGTATTCTCCCTCTCTATACATATCAGGCATTTGAGCAGTCTCTCCTCCTATTAAAGAACAACCAGCTAAAACACAACCCTTATTTATACCTTTAAGAATACTTATAAGAATTTGTTGGCGTAATTTTGCATAAGCAATGTAGTCTAAAAAAAATAAAGGTTTAGCACCTAAACATAAAATATCATTTACATTCATAGCCACCAAATCTATCCCCACAGTATTATGTTTATTAACCAATTGTGCAATTTTTAATTTTGTTCCAACTCCATCCGCCGAAGAGATTAAAACTGGATTTTTATATTTATTTCTATAAAAAGCAAATAAACTGGCAAAACTTCCCAAATCTTTTAGAACTTCATTTGTCTGTGAGCCCTTACAGATATCTTTTAATTTTTGTTTAAATATATTTATCTTGTTTATATCAACACCTACTTTTTTGTAAGTAATTTTTCCCATAAAATATTTTTTGTATTAATTTATTAGAACGTAATAGAAATGGCCTTATTAAACAAACTACATACCAAAGCGTTTATAAATTTTATCGATATTATTTAAATATATGTAAGGGTTGAAAATATTTTCTATCTCGGTCTTTGTCAAATATTTTTTGATGCGCTCATCGTTAATTAGTTCATCTTTAAAACTTGAATTGTTATTTATTACTCTTAAAGATATATCTTGAACTATATTGTAAGCATCTAATCTATTTAAGCCTTTTCCCATAAGATTAAGTAAAATTTTTTGTGAATATATAAGTCCTCTGTTTAACTCAATGTTTTTAAGCATATTATCTTTATCGACAACTAAACCACTAATTACATCAATTGTTTTTTTGACCATATAGTCTAAAATAATAGTTGAGTCCGGTAAAATTATTCTTTCAACTGAAGAATGTGATATATCGCGTTCATGCCAAAGGTTTATATTCTCAAAAGCCGCCAACATATTTGCCCGCAATAGTCTCGCTAATCCACATATTCTTTCGCATACAACTGGATTTTGTTTATGTGGCATAGCAGAAGAACCTTTTTGACCTTTATAAAAAGGTTCAGAGGCTTCTTTTATTTCTGTGCGATGCAGATGTCTAATCTCAGTGGCAAATCTCTCTAAACTACAACCAATCAAAGCCAAAATTGACAAATAGTAAGCAAAACGTTCTCTTGAAACTATTTGAGTAGAAATAGGGGCGTAATTTATTCCAATTTTTTTACAAATATATTCCTCAACTTTTGGCTGGATATGTGCAAAAGTTCCAACGGCCCCTGAAATTTTTCCACTTGCTACATAATTAAGCGATTCTTTAAGTAACCTTTTTTCTTCAATTAAGTCACTGTAAAAATATAAAAATTTTAAACCAAAACTATAAATCTCTGCATGCACCCCATGGGTTCTAGCCACACAAAGTGTATCCTTATAATATAAAGCCTTTTTCTTGACCAAATTAATTAACTTATCTAAATCTTTTAGAATAATTAAACTCGCATCTTTTATCTGCCAAGCAAGTGCTGTATCTAGAATATCTGATGAAGTTAACCCAAAATGTAGATATCTTGAGGCCTTCCCAATCTTTGAAGATACGTAACTAATAAATGCAACAATATCGTGGTGAGTTTTTTCTTCAATTTTTTTTATTTGTGGAATTGAAATCTTTACTTTTTGTATTTTAGAGGAAACACCTTTCGGTATTTTTTTTAATTTCTCTAGCGCTTGGCAAAATAAAGTTTCAATTTTTAAAAAACGCTCAAATTTTTCTTGCTCTTGCCAGATTTTTCCAATTTCTTTTGGGGTGTATCTTTCTATCATAATGAATTTAAATCTTATCAAAATAAAATAGAAACGTCAATAAAAAAAGCCCCTCTTTTTTTAGAGGGGCTTTAATAAAAAATAAATCTTATTTATTTATCATTATCCCATTTATTTTTGTCTAAACCATCCCATGGCATTTTTTCACTAAGAGCATACCCATAACCTTCAACATTATTTGGCAAGACTACAGTAACCAAATCATATATTCCAGAAGTAGCTCTTCCTAAGGGATAAACAATTGCCTTGCCTAAACCAACAAATGGATGATCTTGACTAAAACCTTTATGTAATTGAGAAGGGACTTCGAAAAGACAACCAAAAGTATTTACAAAACCTCTGTAAGCTTTTTTACCAACGGGTTCTAAACCTTGATTAACTATTGAATATTGAGTCCCGCCATCCCAAACATTCTCACTATCTAAAGGTATGCCTACACCTTTATTATCTTTTGGATTTGGTAAAGGAAAGGTAACAAATTGATATATCCCGGTTGAAGTTCTTCCTAAGCCATGAATTATGCCTCTAAAAATTCCAAAAAAACCACCAAGTAATTTGTTTTGAGACTCTCCCCAACCATCGTTATAGCCTTTTGAAATCTGATAAGGAACCTCAAGCCATCCTGTAAAAAAATTAACTAATCCTTGTTTTGCTTTTTCTACAGATTTTTCAAAATAAGTTGTTTGAGCATAAACAGATGTTGAAAATAAAAGTAATAGTACCAGTAAACTCACCCACTTTTTCATCTTCCACCTCCTCCTTCTATAAAGTTATTTGTTTTTATAATTGTAACCTTCCATAGAATATCAGTCAAGTCTTTTTTTGTTGTTTGCGGAAAAGCAAATTAAAAATGTCTTAAAACTTTTAGCAAAATATAAATTTCCTATTTTTAAAAAGTGCACATCTTTAATTTTTTTTCTTTTTTAAAGTTTAAAGAGATAAGTAATTTAAACCTTATATAAAGAATATGCTCCCTTGTAGGAATGTAAGTCATTCTTGGTTTGTAAGAGATTTTTTGTTTTTATGGTTTTGTATCTATCTGTTTATGTTTTACCTTAAAGCCTTTGTATCTAATACATTCTGCCGTTTAACCTCTCTTCTACAAAGACGTGCTTAGTCCTTATGCTCTCAAGGTATATCTAATAGCCGATAGAGGTTTTTGTTATGCCTTATAGTAAAGTCATTCCTTAATACCCTCTCTGTTCTTATAGAAAGTACCTTATCTAACTTTGTGTATTTGTAGGAATTAGCCTGTGTAAATCAGTAGGATTTAAGGGCTTGATACCAAACCTTTGAGTAAATTTAGGCAGATACCATATTAAGATCTGCTTCATCTTTCCTTCCGCCTGAGGTGAGTTGGCATGGGTGATATTTATTCCTAATTCATCCAAGGCACTTTCGAATTGGCTTATGGAAGGCTCATTTTCAAGCTCTTCTTCTAATAAGTATATGTTTATCGACGTAGATACTTTGAGGTAGACCATATTCTTCAATATAACATTTAAAACTATCCATAGCTGACATTGTTCCTTATTATATTCTTAGTTCTCCCACAGCCACTATTTCAATCCCTGTGGAATCTAACTGAATACCTGTAAGGAGAATTTTTAAGGTATCGAAAATTAAATTGAAAAAGATAAAAATTATAAGCTTGTTTTTTGCCGGCTTGATATCGGAAATTTCGTAAAGGATTGCATAAGAATATCTCTAGTGAGTGCTTACCTCCATTATAGGAGCACCGAATGTAATCTCTGCAGGAGAACCACCATCACCCCCGTTATTCGGTGTGCTATCGTTAAGCTCTAAATATTGGTCGGCTAAAAATTCAGCTCTTATGGTGGGCTTTTCGCCATAATCTATCTCTAAATTTATATTTGAGGTGTAAATAAAGGTAGTGTTACCTTCATATTCAGGCCCAATTTCTGTACCGCTACCCGGATCGTCTAGAGTGGCTCTTTGAATTCCGTAATCTGCTGCCGAGGTCGGAATGCTACTACTAAATCCAATATCAGACTGGTCAGTACTGTCTTTGGTATACCAATATCCAGTTTGCCCGCCAGGATTATTATCGCTAAAATAACAATAACCTTTTAAGCCATATGTCCTGCTGGTAATAATCTTTATCTGTGTGTACCTTCCAGGTGGTATATTTACATCTGCTACAGGAGTAAACTGGCCATTTACTAAATTTATGATGATACCGCTACTGTTCTCATAGAGTGTATGTTCTGTGCCGTCGTCTTTAACTAAGTATGCTTTGTATAGCTTTATTTGATAAACCTCCGGGTCTGTCATCGCAAGGTGCCATGGCTCACCTGCTCCACCCGGGGGCCGCTGGATTTCTGTATTTGCTGCAAAAACGGGGTCGTCAGATAAAAACAAACATATAAAAAAAAGTAATATATATAACAATTTTTTAGAAAAATAGAAAAATCTTACCATCTACCACCTACCTCAAAAACTGCTCCGCCAGCTTCTCGCCATTTCTCTACTTCAATATTAAAATTCCTCTCAACTCTATCCAAGGTGCGTTCTTTTAAATCTACATCTTTAAAAGGTTCTTTATTGAATCCAAAAGCAGAAAGAAGACTTTTAGGTGTAAAACTGTCAAAGACCAGATTAAAACGTATATCCATAAGATATTCTCGTTTTCCTTTATTATCATCGTAAGTCTCTAGATTAAAAGTAATAAACTTGAATGGCTTTAGTTCGCTTCTTAATTTCCACCCCTGTTTATCGTTGAATTTCCTGTAGTCATAGCGATAGTAACTACCAAATATTTTAAGCCAAGGAAGATAAGGAATAGGGCCGCCCAATTCCACATCACCACCGCTTACAGCCTTTTCATAAATTTTAGATACTGAGTCTTCTTCTACTAATCTCTTTGGAGAAAGAGCAAAGTAAGAATTTACTCTGCCCTCTAAATATTTGGTTATAGCCTCTAAACCAATACCTGCGCGATAATGTTTATGTAAATCACGGTAGTCAAAGAAGGTATTTATCCCCGCTAAAAGATTTTCATCAAAAAGCAGACGGCGGTAACCTAAACCTAAAGAATATGTTCCTCTTTCGTCTTGGATAGAGATGCGGTCGTGAGTAAAAAAGGTATGGCTTTTATCTTCGGTTTGATATAAAGGCTGAACTGTTTCTAAATAAATACGGGGTTTCCGACCGCTCTCAAGATAGACACCATAACTGATGCGCTTAAGCCAATCAGGAATATCAAAAGAAATTTTTTCGGCATTTTTAGTAACGGCGGTTGAAGAATTGAGTAATCGCTCAAGGGGGTTTGTTTTTGCTTCAGTTGCACTTTTTTCCTGCGCCTGAAGCAAAGAAGTACTGATTATTAGAAAAACCACTATTACAAAATATCTGAGTTTCTTTTTCATCAGACTTTTGTCTAAAAAATCTATTTTCAATTTTTAATTAGTATAAGTTATTTTTTTTGCCCTGTCAAGAATTTTTTTAAATATGTGTTACTGTGCAGCTAGAATGTCATATATAACTGTGCAGGAAGAATGTCGTATATAAAAGGGCATTTTTCTAAATTTTTGTTATATATTTCCATGCACAAGGAAGTGCATATGCAATATTTAAAAAAAATTCTACACAGGCACAAAATTATAAATATGGTGCTTAATGATCTTCTAAACATCAACAGGTAAGCAAAAAACTAAATTTATCCTATCGCCATACCCAAAGGTTACTTAAACAATTCTTAAATGGGTAGATAAATCTATTAAAGATAAAATAATCCAAATCCATAAGAGATATCCTAAAATTAATAATTGCCATATTGTTCTACCTTTTAAAAAAGAAATATCAATATCACCTTAGGCGGTGATAACTTTAGGTGGAAAGAACGGTTTTTTACACTTCGTAAGCAGGAAGAGTTTTATTGTTAAACTTATCTTGGTTAAATAAACTAATCTTCTAACCTGTATGTAGCTTCTGTGTGTCTTTTTTAAATTTGCTTATTTGGCTTAACAGGAAATAGATGTATGTTTTAGTGTCTGTTTAAAAAATAAAAAAATTTTTTGCCTTTAGATGAGATGTGGTTTATTATTTTAGATAGGTTGAAATTATTTTTAAATTTTTTTCTAAAGCGCCTCTTTGGTCTTTAAAAACTTCAAAACATCTATTTTGAAAATCTAACCGTAGACCATCGTCTAAAAGTAGCTTTAGTATAACTTTTTTTAGCTCAAAACTATTTTTTACCATAATCCCAGCTTTTTTTTCCAACACTATATCTACAATATCTTTAAAGTTATCCATAAATGGTCCAAAAATAGTTGGTTTCTCAAAATAAATTGGCTCTAAAATATTATGTCCGCCAAATTTTATTAAACTTCCACCAATAAAACATATATCAGCGATACTATAAAAATAAATAAGTTCCCCTATAACATCAAGAACATAAATTATATTTTTTTGTTCCAAGTAATTAAAGTCTTTAATTTTTGATATGCGTAAGGGGTAAAATTTTTTAGAAAAAATAAGTTTTTCTACACTTGGCACTCTTTCTATATGTCTTGGTGCTATCATTAAATTTATATTTTTAAACTCCTTTAAAATATTTCCATAAATATCAAGTATTATTTCTTCTTCTGGATAGTGCGTGCTGGCAGCAATTATTAATGATTTATTTTTATCAGCTTTTATTAATGGAAGATACAATTGTTTAAATTTAGTAAGTTTTTCTTTATTTATAACTATACTTTCAAATTTTAGATTTCCCGTTATTAGCAATTTTTCTTTAAAATAACCTAAATCAATAAATTTTTCTTTATAAGATTCGTTTTGGACGCCAATAAAATCACATCTTTTTAGCGTCTTTGCTATAAGTGGTTTAAAGAGCCTGTATCGGCTAAATGCTTTTTTTGATACCCGTGCATTTATAATTAAAATTGGAATTTTTTTTCTTTTTAAATTATAAAAAAGATTTGGCCAAAGTTCCGTTTCAACAGCAATAAAAATTTTTGGTTTAATTATTTTTAAAATTTTTAGTATCACAAATGTAATATCATATGGAAAAAAAACTACTTCAGTAAAAGCCTTAAATTTTTGCTTTGCAAGTTTATTACCGGCTAAAGTTGTCGTAGTGACAAGTAGAGGGTAATTGAAAGTTTCGTATAGACGATTTAATATGGGTTGAATTAAAATAACTTCTCCAACGCTAACTGCATGTATCCAGATATAATTTTGTTTTTTTACCTTTAAAAATCCAAATTTTTCTTTTAGTGCAGCTAAATTAATTTTTTTCTTTAGAATATAAATTGGAAGATAAATAAAAAATCCTATTAAAAATAAAATGTCATAAATTGCAAAAAAAAATTGCATATTATTAAAGTGCGCGAGGGTGCGCTTTTTCGTAAACCTTTCGTAGATTATCAATAGTTAAATGCGTATACACCTGTGTAGTAGAAATGTTACTATGCCCTAATAGTTCTTGAACACTGCGTAGATCTGCACCTCTATTAAGAAGATGTGTAGCAAATGAATGCCTAAAAACATGTGGCGATACCTTTAGCGATATTGCCGCTTTTTTAATGTATTTATCAATGATAAACCTTACTCCTCTATCTGTTAATGGCTTACCCCTTTTATTTACTAAAAAGAATGGGCTTTTATCTGTCCGTGCATCTAAATATTTTTTTATACTTTGAATTGCCGGTTCGCCTAAAGGCAAAAGGCGCTCTTTTTTACCTTTTCCCATAACCTTTGCTACTCCACTAATTAAATCAATATCAGAAATTTTTAGTGCAACCATCTCTGAAACCCTAGCCCCAGTGGAATATAAAAATTCTAAAATTGCCTTATCGCGATAATCCTCAATTTTCTCTGAATTTATTGGCATATCTAAAATTTTTTGCACTTCACTTTCGGTTAAAAATTTAGGTAGAGGTTTATCTAACCGTGGATATATAAGAGAAGATGCTGGATTGCTTTTAATTATCCCCTCTTTTACCATAAACTTAAAAAAACTTTTTAAGGTAGAAATTTTTCGTGAAAGAGTTCTTTTGCTCAAATTTTTTGTATTTAAGAAGCTTAAAAATCGCCTAAGCACAAAATAATCAATGTTTTTTATATCAAAAAAACCTTCTTGAGTATTATTCGTATTTAAAAATTCCTCCAGTTCTTTAAGGTCAATTTTATAATTTAAAACAGTAAAGGAAGAATAATTTTTCTCAATTTCCAAATAGTTCAAAAATTTATCAATATAATATGAAAATGTAATCATAATTATTTTGGTAAATCTTTCGTGGTATAGCGACAATTTGGAAAACGCAAACAGCCATAAAAAATTTGTCCGCGCTTATTTTTTCTTTCAACAAGTTTACCTTCTTTACAAAGTGGGCAATCAATTTGAGTGCTAAGACTTTCTGCATAACGACATTGTGGAAATCCTTGACAACTTAAAAATTTGCCTTTTTTTGACCACTTCACAATCAAAGGCTTACCGCATTTTGGACAAGTCTTCTCTGAAAACTCAATTTCTTTTTTAATTAGTTCATTTGCGCAATTAAGTTTTTCAATAAATGTTGGATAAAAATCTTCTAAAACTTTTCTCCAATCCAATTTACCTTCCTCAACCCTATCTAATTTTTCTTCCATCATAGCAGTAAAATTTTCATCTGTAATATCGCTAAAATATTTTGTAAGTAAATCATTTACTTTTATTCCTAATTCAGTTGGGACAAAGGCGCCTTTTTGGCGTTTAATATAATTGCGTAATAAAAGCGTCTGTATGGTTGGTGCATAAGTTGAAGGTCTACCTATTCCCTTTTCCTCCATAAGTCTTACTATTGATGCATCGTTAAAACGAGGTGGGGGTTTTGTGGTATGCTCTGTTATATTTAAATCTTGGATAGTTAAAACTTCGTTTTCTTCTAGTTGTGGTAAAATTTCTTCTTTTTCTTCACCAAAAATTTTTAAAAAACCATCAAAAATTATTCTTTTGCCTTCTGCGACGAATTCACAATCATCTGAAAAAACTAAAACTTTTGTATTTTCAAATATCGCTTCTCGCATACGTGAAATGATAAATCTCTCCCATATAAGTTTATAGAGTAAAAATTCCTGTTCCGTAAAAAACTGTTGCAGGTTTTCAGGCTTTCTATAAACACTTGTTGGCCGTATCGCTTCGTGCGCAAGTTGAGCCCCTTTTTGCTTTTTGTATTTATATTCAACAGTTGGCAAATAATCTGCACCAAAATTGTTCTTAATAAAATCTTCTGCCTCTTTTTTCGCTTTTTCGTTAATATAAAATGAATCAGTGCGCATATAAGTAATAATACCCACCATATCTGAACCTAAACTTACACCCTCATATAATTTTTGAGCAATAAACATTGTTTTTTGTGAAGAAAATTTTAATTTATTAAATGCATCTTGCTGAAGAAGCGATGTAGTATATGGAGGTGGAGGTGGGCGCTTAAACTCTCTCTTTATTATACTTTTAACAGTAAATGTTTGTTTTTTTATTTCTTCTAAAACTTTTATTACATCTTCTTTTTTTTCAAATATTGCATTGTTTGATTTGTATTTTTCTATTCTTGCTTTAAAGATCTCGTTTTTTTTAGTTTTAAAAGTTGCCTCTATGCTAAAAGTTTTTTTTGGAACAAATTGGTTTATTTGCCTCTCTCTTTCTACAATAAATTTTAATGCTACTGACTGAACCCTACCTGCAGATAACCCGCGAACTATTTTTTTCCATAAAAGTGGAGAAAGACTATAACCAACCAACCTATCTAAAACTCTGCGTGCAATTTGTGAATTAACTAAATTCTGATCCAACTGTGTTAGGTTTTGGAAAGCTTCTTTTAAGGCTTCTTCTGTAATTTCATGAAAAATTACCCTCCAACAATGGGTGTTTGTCGGAGCAATTCTTTCCTTTATATGCCATCCTATGGCTTCGCCTTCTCTATCAGGATCTGTAGCAATATAGATTGCTTCTTTACCTTTTGCACTGGATTTTATTTGTTTGATTATCTTTTCTTTACCCGAAATTATTTGATATTGTGGCATAAATCCATTTTTGATATCTACCCCTAACTTATTGGTAGGTAAATCTACAATATGCCCCATAGATGAAACAACATCGTAATCGCTGCCTAAAATTGAAACTATTGTTTTTGCTTTTGTTGGTGACTCTACAATTACTAAATATTTAGCCATTTTAACTTGATTTTATAAAATATGATGGTTTGACTTCTTTAATTAAACCTTTCAATTGCAATCCTAACAAAATTTTATTTAGAAGTTGCCTTTCTATCTTACTTTTGGCAATTATTTCTTCTAAAAATATACCTTCTTTATCAATTATGTCAAAAATTATTTTTTCTTCTTTTGAAAGTTTTAAGTTTTTTTCTTCTGTAAATCTAATTTTTAAATTTAACTCTTCTAAGATATCACTAATATTTTCTACTAGTTTTGCACCTTCCTTAATTAAAAAATGGGTTCCTCTACTAAAAGGTGAATCAATTTTTCCAGGAATTGCAAAAACTTCACGGTTCTGTTCTAATGCATAAGAAGCTGTGATAAGTGCACCGCTTTTTTCTCTTGCCTCTACTATCAAAACGCCTCTAGATAAACCACTTATTATCCGATTTCTTTTAGGAAAATTTTCCTTTAATGGTGGAAATTTAAGGGGAAATTCTGAAACGACTGCACCATTTTTAATAATTTTTTCTACTAAATTTATATTCTCTTTTGGATAAATATTATTTAAGCCGCTACCTAAAACAGCAATGGTTTTACCACTCTTTAACGCACCCTTATGTGCAGCTGTATCAATGCCTCTAGCTAATCCGGAAACAATTATTAGTCCTAAACTTGCTAATTTAGATGCAAATTCTTCTGCTATAGATAACCCGTATATTGTAGGTAGTCTTGTCCCAACTATAGCAAATAAAAAATCATTTAGAATTTTTGCATCACCTTTTACATAAAGTACTATTGGTGGAGAGCTTATCTCTTTTAACAATTTTGGATACTTTTGACTAAATATATCAATTACCTCTATCTCCTGATTTTTAATTAGTCTTAATTCATCTTCTAATAATGTATCCTGAATTTTTAAAATTTTTTCTTTTTCTTGTTTGGTTAAGAAATCTAAACTATTTAAATTCAATTGGCTACTATTGTTTGATTTTAAATATAAAAGTAATTCATTAACCTTTTGTGGTGAAAAAGTAGATAAATTGAATAAAATTAGGGCATCTTTAACATCCATCCGGATAATACTTTTTTAAAATTTTAATAATTTTTTCTACAACCTCATCAGCTGTAATCGTATCTGTTTTAATAGAATAATGTGCTTGTCTATAAAAAGGCCTTCTTTTTTTTAGCAATTCTTTAATTCTATCAAGAGGCTTTGAAACGTTAAGTAGGGGTCTATCTAAAGAATGTCGTGTGCGTTCGTATATTGTTTCAGGGGAAGCTAAAAGATTAATAACTAAACCACTTTTTTTTAAAATCTCTAAATTCTCCTCATCGCAAATTAAACCCCCTCCACAACTTACTACTAAATCACTTTGTTTTGCCAACTCTTTTAATAATTCTTTTTCTAATTTTCTAAAATATGGTTCACCTTTTTCCTTAAAAATATCAACAATTTTTTTGCCTTCTTTTTTCTCAATTTCTTCATCCATCTCTACAAATTTTTTTTTAATCCTTTCTGCCAAAAATTTTCCCACTGTAGTCTTTCCTGTCCCCATAAAACCTACTAAATATATATTTTTCATATTACATAATTGATAAAGCTTCTTGAAGTATTGGCAAAATTTTCTCAACCTCTTCTTTTGACAATCTTCCTAATCTTGCATAAGTTACAGTATTATCTTTGCGTTCAATTTCTCTACTGATCTGCAACTTATTCGGTCCTTTATTATATGAATAGACACTAATAACAATTTTCCCTTTTGGTGTAGATATAAATTTGGAAAATTTTTTTTCATCTAAACTATTATCATATGGCATAAACACCTCCTCTTATCAGTTATCAATATTGGAAATTTTATTCTCTAAAGATTTAATAAGTTTTTCTAACTCTACAATTTTTTCTTCTAAACCGTTTTGAGCGAGTTCTAAAGCATTTAGTCTCTTTTCTATTTCCAAAAATTTTCTTGTTGCATATTCTCCAAAATCTTCTATTATTAAGGCAGAACCATTTTTTGTTACCTTTGCGTCCTCTGGAACAATTATAACCTGTGAGCCTATCTTAATTTTTTTCATTCCAACTGGTAGGTCTTTTTTGCGTTCAGGTTCATCATTAGCTTTTAAAAGGATTGGTATACTAATTATTATTATGATAAAGATGAATTGTTTTTTTTGTATTAGATTTAAAATCATATTTTAGGATGTTCGGTCTCTAATTTTGTTACCTGCAGAGGAATTGATGTTATACTGTGTCTATCGACGGAAATTTCAACGCTATGCAATCCATATACATCAAATGTAATATTTAAATTTGCAATAAAATTAAAAAAACGCAAGTTATTAGGAAAATCAACATCCAAAAGCAAAGGTATCATTTTATCCTTGCCATCGCTATCTAATAATCGTATCTCTATTTTATGAGGTCCACTTTCAAGAATATAATTATACTCTATGCGCAAAAGTAAACTTAAAGTTCGCTGTATAGGCAATTGTGGAAAAAATAAAGTTGCAATTCCTCCCCCTAAAACATTAAAAAGATTATTAGCAGTTATATTTGCCGCTTCACAAAGAAATGCAAATTGGGATTTCATAAAGCTATTTTATTTTTTCAAGTAAATTTTTTGCTTCTTTAAAGAATTCTATGGCATTTTGCTTTTTTGTATTTGCAGTTTCTCTCCATTTGTGTGCATAACCTATATCGTTAGTGCCAATATATTCAGCGTACTGAGCCTTTGCGTATTCAAAATCGTTTAAAAACCCCCACACTAGAGAAAATTTATCAAAAGCATCTCTTGCGGTTTTAAAGAACTCTTCTTTTGAATAAGTGGCTAAATATTTTTTAACAAAATCATCGCGCAAAAGCAAAAACTCTTTATACCATTTATCGTAAATATCAAATTCAAGCCTGTTGCTATCAATATACTCGTCTAACTCTTTGGTCAATTCATAAATTTTTTTAATGTCATCTTTATAATTTGCGTCTTGAGAAAATATAGCTGGTATAAATAAAATTATAAGTAAAAAAATCATTTTTCGCATAAAACCTCCTATCGTAATCCACGCCTTATAATACATTGTGCACTTCATTGTGTTTTTTTATTTTATATATATTAATTATAGCAAAAATTTTTATTTAGTGATAAAATTATTTAGATGAAAAATTTTAATAATTTTTTTACAAAAATCTTGCAACAGAAAAGTCTAACCTTTGCTCTTCATTTTTTAATACCACTTATAATCACATTTTTCTTTATTTTTATAATTATAATTTTAATTTCTATACATAGAAAAAAGAAAAATTTTCTGATAAATGTTCAACAAAAAATTCTTCAAAATTATGAAGATTTAAAAAAACAATACCAGACACTTAATGAACAATACATCAAACTTAAAGGAGCTTTTATAACTGATAAATCTATTGATAACCAACTCCAACGGGAAGAAATAGATTTTATCTTTAAATTACAACAACACTTAATTGACGCTTTTTACATAGATATTGCCTGTCGCATTATTGTTGAGCAAATACATAAATTTTTAAATGTGCAAAAAACAATTATACTTTTAATAGATAAAAATACTAACCAACTAAAAATAGTTGCTGCGAATGGGATAGATAGCCAAGAAATAAAAAATTTTATCTTAAAATCCAATGAAAGCATCTCTGGTTTTGTATTAACACAAAACAAACCTCTGTTAGTTGAAAATTTATCAGATGAAAATTATCTAAAAAGCATAAATAAAGAAGATTATCTGGGGGGAAATTTTGTCAGCATTCCTATAAGTTTACAAAATCAAATATTTGGGGTATTACATATTTGTTCAAAAAATACTGGTCAATTTTTTACAAAATCTGAATTTTTATTTTTAGAAAATCTCGGCAAATTAATTGCGATTGTTTTTAAAAACATCTTTTTATATCAAGAACTTAATGAAAATTATCTTAAAACTATCGCTGCTTTAGCAAGCGCAATAGATGCTAGAGACCCTTATACAAAATATCATTCAGAAAATGTAACAAGATATTCTGTTGCAATAGCACAAGAGATGAAATTGCCATATAAAGAGATTGAAATAATAAAACAGGCGGCACTATTGCATGACATTGGTAAAATTGGTATTCGTGATGAAGTGCTTCTTAAAATGACTAAATTAAATGAACAAGAATATGAGCAAATGAAAATGCACCCCCTAAAGGCTCAACAAATATTAGAATCTCTTTCTTTTTTAAAAAATGTCTCAGTACTAATACGTCATCATCATGAACGTTTTGATGGAAAAGGTTATCCGGACGCAATCTCTGATAAACAAATAGAATTAGGCGCTAGGATAATCGCTGTAGCAGATACTTTTGATGCAATGACAACAGATAGACCTTATAGAAAAGCATTGACTTTAGAAGAAGCGATAAGTGAACTAAAAAAAGCAAAAAACAATCAATTAGATCCAGAAATTGTGGATTATTTTATAAAAGTTTTAGAAACCAATCCAGAAATTCTACGCAAAACTAACGACTAAAAGTTATTTTGCCAATTGTGTATCTAACTATCTAACAATTTTTTTACGCAATCTTGTTATTTTGAAAAACTATCTTAATATCTCAATTTGATAGAAAAAAACGATATAGTGAACTTATTAAATTTTATTGCTGTTTTTTAGTGCTTTGAAAAATTTAGCTTTCAAAGCTTAAAATCTTATTTATTTAAATGAGAAGGAAGTGATAATTTTAAAAACTAAAAGATTACAATTTATCTTTGCTGGGAAAGAAAACGAAAGGCGCTTAAAGCTGCTTTTGCGCCTTCTCCGCAGGCAACAATTATCTGTTTTTCCGGCACATCTGTAACATCGCCACAAGCGAATATAGCTTGCGTGCTAGTTTCGTTTTTACAATTTACTTTAATCTCACCAAATTCATTTTTTTCTACATCTTTAATAAATTCAGAATTAGGAATAAGACCAATCTCTACAAATATTCCTTGCACTGATAACTCTTCTATTATTTTGTCTTTTTTTATCTTAATGCCTCTTACAAATCTATCTCCAACAATTTCTAAAACTTGCGTATTGTTAAATATCTTTACTATTTTGCTTTCCTCTACTTTCTCTTTCATAATCTGATCTCCGCCTAAAGAAGGTGTGTTGTTTATAAGATAAATTTCTTTAGTTATTTTTATTAACTGTAAAACTGCATCCAAAGCAGAATTCCCTCCACCAATAACCGCTACACTTTTATTAGCAAACAAAGGGGCATCACAGGTAGCACAATAGGTAAGTCCTCTATTTTTAAATTCTTTTTCTCCGGCAACATTTAATTCTTTTGAACGCTTCCCTGAAGCAACAATTGCGGTTTTGGCAGTATAGATATCTTTTTTAGTTTTAACCAAAACTAAATTGTCTTCTTTCTTTAACTCCACAACCTCCTCATTCTCTTTTATAGAAATATCAAATTTTCTTAAATGTTCTTCAAATTTAGCCACTAGTTCTGGCCCAGCTATAAATTGATAACCTGTATAATTCTGGATATCCCCACTTAAAGCAGCCTGACCACCAATGTCTTTAGTAATCACCAAAAAATCTATCTTTTTTCTTGCAGCATAAACTGCTGCAGTGATGCCTGCTGGGCCTGCACCTATGATGATTGACTCATAAGTCCTCATAAACCAAGAAGTCTTGCAATTCTTTCTCTATCAAAACCAACCACAATCTCACCATCAATATCTAAAACAGGCACTCCCATTTGTCCAGAAATCCTAATCACCTCTTCTGCTATTTGTGGATCAGAAGTAACATCAAATTCTTCAAAATCAATGTTATTTTCTCTTAGAAATTGTTTTGCCCTATGGCACCAGGGACAGGTAGGCGAAGAATAAATCTTTACTCTCTTGTTCACGTTAGCCTCCTTTTTTGTTTTTTAAAGGCGCAAGGTAAGTTATTTTTTCTACCTCCATTTTAATTAGATATTTTGGTTTGGGTAAACTTGCTTCAGGATGACCATGATGGCTTTTTTCTCCTTTTATACTTTTAATGATACGCTGGGTTATTCTTCTGGTGATATTTTCATCCCATAATTTTGCAATCCGAGGTTCTAAAACATCTTTTTTAACCAAAGTTGCTATACCTTTTAAAGAATAACCCTCAAATCTATCGCTATCTACAGCAGTAATACTGATAACTGGTCGTTTTTGCAAGTTTCTATATGTATTTGCTTCATACAGGTCTAAAAGATAAACAAAATTTGACTCAATTTCAACAATTCCTTTGCAGGAATTATGAATTAAACCATCCTTGTCTAAACTTGATACAATTACAAAGTCTTGCTTCTTAAAAAAATTAACTATATCTTTAGGTATTTTAATCAAAGCATTTCTTCCTTTATCCAACGTCCATGGAGATTACAATTCTCTAAAACTAGCAGTTTTCCAGAGCCCACCTTTAGGTGTATACCTAAAGCAGGGTTAAGTTTTTCCGGTGTAAGATGGTACCTAGCAATAAAATTTTTGTCTAAATAAACATCTATATACATAATAAAGTGCTCCTGTTGCATTGGGTGGGTAATCTCACCAATCTTTATATTCACATCTAAACAGCCTGAATTAATTAAACCGCATTTGCGCTCTATTTTTAACAGAGGTATATGTTTTTTCTCCAGTTCACTTAGATTATTTGGATCAACTGGTTTTTTAATAGCATTTTTGTCTAATTTAAATGCATCTTTCTTTGCTCCGCATATAGGACAAACTTCCGCTGGCACATCAAAAGCAACATAACCACACTTAGCACATACATAAAACTCCATAGCCCCTCCTATTTTAGCAATCAACACTTTTTACTTTGTTATTCTAAAATATCCTCAAACATTTCTTCATGCTTTATCTCTTCTTCTAATATATGGCAGATAAGTTGATAAGTAACATGGTCTTTACCAATAGTTTTTTGAGCAATTTTATTATAAACATCAATTGCCCCTGCCTCTGCTTCCAAAACAACTTTGACTATCTTGTCGTAATCTGAGGTGTTTTTTGGTGGCTTAGGGTAAGGAGCGTTAGCATTTTTTTCTAATTCTATAGGGTTATCTATTGGTGTACCACCGAGTTCTAAAATTCTTTCTGCTAACTCTTGAGCATGTTCTAACTCATCCTTAGCGATTTTTTCCAAAAACTCACTTATATCTTCATACCCATTTCCAGTAACTGTTTTTGCCATATACCAGTAAGCGTAATAAGCAAGCCACTCATCACAATAAGCCTTATTTAAATCTTTAATTAAATCTTTTAAGTCAACAGAAACAATCTTTTTTGCTTGTTCTCCCATATAAACCTCCTATTTAGTTTAATTTAGATTACTTTTTCTCCTTCATTTGCTTTCCACAACAAATAATATCGCACGTATCTACACATTTACAAGTCTCATCTACGCTAATTATCAAACCGCATACTTCACACACATATTTTGATTTTTTTACTGATTTTTTTACTCCACATTTCTTAGCCATATAGATCATCCTCCTTTCATTTAATTATACTAACTTTTATTTTTTTGTTCAATCAAAATTTCTTAAATATTTCCTTTTTTGCCCCACATATCGGACAATACTCTAAAACCTTACCTTCTATGGTATAACCACATACAGAACAAATATAAACATCCTTTAATTCTATATCTTTGTTTTTTAAGGCAGCCTCTTGTGCTTTTTTATACATAACTGCATGAATTTTTTCGGCTTCTAATGCGTAATGTGTAGACTTTTCTGCTTCCTTTTCACCTTGGAATTTTGCATCTTGATTGTATATAGGATACATCTCTTCAACTTCAAAGGTTTCTCCACTAATAGCGGTTTCTAAATTGTTTGAGGTAGTTTTTATCATACCCAATGCTTTTAAGTGGTTGCGGGCATGCACCTGTTCAGCGTAGGCTATAGCCTTAAGTAACCTTGCAATATTTGGTTTTTTTTCTTGTTCTGCAATCTCAGAAAAAATAAGATATTTTGTATGCGCTTGTGATTCGCCACTAAAGGCATTTAAAAGATTTTGTTGGGTCATCTTATGCATTTTTATCACCTCCTATTTCAACAATTTCAATGCAAAATTTTTACCAAACTCATAACATTTTTCTAAATCGTTTTTATCTGGAACATATTGAATAGATAAAGAGGGTAAAGTGATCTCGATGCCTGTAATTTTAAGAATCTCTTCAATGTTTTTTACTGCTCCGCCTCCCCAACCATAGGAACCAAAAACGCAAGATAATCTATTCTTTGGTTTTAGTCCTTTTAAAAACTCTAAAAATCCAGCAATTGTAGGGAGCATATCATTATCATGTGTAGAGGAACCAAAAATAAAACCTTTAGCATCTAACATTTCCTTTATTGTTTCTGTGCGGTCAGAACACGTTACATCGAAAACCTTTACTTCTACTCCTGCCTGGATTATACCCTCAGCAATTTTTTGCGCCATCTTTGCAGTTGCTCCCCACATTGTCTCATAAACTAAAACTATTTTTGGTTTTGTTTCATTCTTTGCCCAACTCATATATGAATTAACTATATTTAAAGGATCTTTTCTCCAAATAATTCCATGTGAAGGGGCAATCATATCTATAGGTATAGATAGCTTTTGAATTTCCTCTATTTTTTTTAAAATTATTGTACTTAATGGCCATAAGATATTAGCGTAGTATTTTTTTGCCTCATCCATAAGTTCTGCGCTATCCACTTCATCATCAAATCTTTTAGAGGTAGCATAGTGTTGACCAAACGCATCGTTGGGAAGAAGCAATTTTTCTTGGAGACAATAAGTAAACATGCTATCTGGCCAGTGGATCATAGGTGCCTCAATAAAGGTTAAGGTTCTTTTACCTAAATTAAGTTTATCAGCTGTTTTTACTACTTTAAAATCCATATCTAAATAAAAATTTCTATATAGGCCTTCTTTACATTTTTGCGTTCCAAAAATTGTAGCTTTTGGGCAAAGGTTTAGAATTTTAGCTAAAGCGCCTGAGTGATCTATCTCTACATGATTTGCAATAATATAGTCTATTTTTTGAGGTGAAACGATTTGATTTATTTTATCAATCATCTCATCTGCAAATGGTCCATAAACTGTATCTACAAGAGTAATTTTTTCATCTAAAATAAGATAGGCGTTATAAGTAGTGCCTCTTTGAGTTGTATAGGTATGCCCATGAAAATTTCTTACATTCCAGTCAATTGCACCTACCCAAAATATATCTTTTTTAATTTCTACTGGTTTCATTTTTGCTCCTTTTTTTATTTAAATTTCTAATTTTTTCCTGTAAGTTTCCCATAGGGCAAATTAAACACCAAGTTCTATGATGAATAGGTATACCTAACAGTATAGATAAAAGGGTAGTAATAATACAACTTTTTACAAAGATAAATCCTATTGCATTTAAATTTTTGGGTGAAGTTATAAACTGCAAAATAAAAAATCCAATGAATATAAAAAATATAATCATCCTTATCTTCTGATTATAAAAAAATTTATTGGGTTTTCTTTTAAGACTAATTCTGCTTAAAACTAAATCTAAAAAAGCGCCTCTTGGACATAAAAAACTACACCAGAATCTACCCTTAAAATAGGAAAGTATAAGAAAAAATATTATCATCAAAAAAACTAAATATCCTAAAACAGGAAAAAACAATCCTCCAATAAGAATTATAGGAAGAAACCAAACCATAATAAATTGACTATTAACTTTTTTCATCTAAAATAAGTCTGTGCAATTCTACCTAAAAAGAATCCCGCACTACAGGATACCCCGCCAATAAATAATGTTTCCACCGCACTTTTAAACCAATGTATTTTAGTAATTCGCGATTTAAAGATACCTACTATAAATAGAAAAAACAAAACCGATATCGCAGAAAGGATTAGATCGATTTTCGTATTTTCAAAAAGTAAAAAAGGCAATATTGCAGGAAATGCGCCAATCAAAAATGAACCTGCAGAAATAAATCCAATTTCAAAAGGATTATCGATTAAACCGGGGCTAATACCAATCTCTTCCTGCACCATAAACTTAAGCCATCTTTCTTTGTTACTACTTATATTCTTTACAGCTATCTCCTGTTCTTCTCTATTAAAACCTAATTCTGAAAAAATATACCTGATCTCCTGTTTTTCTTTTTCCGGCAACTCCTCAATCTCTCTTTTTTCTCGTGCAATCTGATCTTCAAAAAAATGTTTCTGGGCTTTGGTAGAGATGTAAGAGCCAAAAAATATCGCCAGCGTTCCTGCAGTAATCTGAATTAAACCTGCAAGAATTACTTTGTTGCGTTCAACCCACCAAACAGATACGCCTGCCAAAAAAGAAACAGTTGTAATTAAACCTGTATCAATTGCATAAATTATATCACGAATAATCCTTCCTTTGGTAGTATGCCAGTCTTCTCCGTGCCAATTTTTAAGTCTTTCTTCTAAAGGACTGCGTATTAACTGCTTCATTTTAATAACCAGTAAATAACTCAACTTTAATATTTTCTTTCATCAATCCTAAATAAACACACAAATCTTTCATTTCTTCTACCATTTTAGGCGGCCCAAAGATATAAATAATTCTATCTTTTAAATCATTTATATAACTTTTTAGAAACTCTTTATCTAATTTAGCGAATATACAATTTTTATTTTCCGAAGAATAATCTGTAACCAGATAAATTATTTTTATTTTAGGATTATTAAAAACTATTTTATCTAATTCATTTTTAAAAGCAATCTCTAAGCTTGTGCGATTAGAGTAAAATAGCAAAATATCTGTATCTATTTTTTTCTCATCAATATATTCTAAAATTGAAATAACAGGTGTAATACCAATACCACCAATTAAAAAACCGATCCTTTTATAATCTTCATTATAAACACAACTACCCAAAGGTCCTTTTGCCAAAATTTCAACAGCTGGCTTTAAATTTTCTAATCTTTTAGAAAACTCACTGCTGCTAATTCGCTTTGTTACTTCAATATAATCTTTATTTGGAGAGGAAGAAAAAGAAAGAAATTTATTTAATTCCTTGTTATCCAGATTATCTTTATCAAAAATTATCTGCAAAAACTGACCCGGAATAAAATAAATCTTTTTTTCTGGTATAAATCTAAAACTTTCAACTGTAGGGGTTCTTTTAATACTTTCCTTAAATCTAATTTTAAAAATTTCAGACATCTTGT
Source organism: Candidatus Omnitrophota bacterium (assembly GCA_023819525.1). Classification (GTDB taxonomy): domain Bacteria; phylum Omnitrophota; class Gorgyraeia; order Duberdicusellales; family 4484-171; genus JAMWCT01. Next base: position 445 of record JAMWCT010000009.1, on the reverse strand, counting down.
TATATAATCTTTTCTGATATTTTTTTAATATTTATAATTTAATTATTTTATCATCTGAAAAAAAATATCCAAAGCAATAATTTAAATTAAGCAAGGATTATTTCGCACTTTTGCCTAAAACCCTGCAAAAATAAATAATACCAAAAAATCATTTAATTCTATTTTTTAATACATCGATTAATATCTTTATTATTTTTAATAGCCAAATAGACATTGTTTTATTTTCATAAATCTATAAATCAAATTTCCCTTCAATCTCACAAAAATCAAAAGTTTATTAGTCTATTTTTTTACCGTAAAATGATAGTATAATAATATCAATTTGTCAAGAAAAATCTAAAAAGCATTGGACTGATATAGGTACATCGTATCCACCTTTGTCTTCTTCTTTATAGCATTCTTTAAGCAGTATTTCAAGTCTTATTGGCGGCAGATTAAGCACGCC
>JAMWCT010000106.1 GCA_023819525.1 Candidatus Omnitrophota bacterium | reverse complement strand
TGTTGTTTGTGGACTAATATAGGCGCATCATACCCAATTTTAATCCCTTTGTGTTTTTCCACTTACGAAGTGGAAAGGGGTAGTATTTAGCTTTTTGGCTAAAGGGAGTATGATGTCTTTTTTTGTCTCATCGAAATTAATGTTTTTGTAATATAATGCTATCCATTTTTTTTAAATTTAACTTTTACATTGCAACAACATTTTAAAAAATACTTGCAAATTTTAAAATAACGCGATAGTATAAAATTTATGCTAACAAAAATTACTCGTGCAAAAAAAAGAGTAATTCTTTGGGTTCTTGCTTTTATAGTAATTATACCATCTTTTATATTATGGAGTGGCATAGCTTATTTAAAAAGCAAGGAAGCAGAAATATTTTTAACCATAGGTGGTAAAAAGCTTACTTATATTGATTTTAATTACTATGTGAAAATGGCTAATATACTTTTATCGTTAAAGCTTGATAATGTATATTTAACCACTGATGAACAAACCCCTAATATCAATAAACTAATTTTCCAAAAAGCACTTGAATATATTTTGTTAACATGGAAAGCACAAAAAGAAAAAATATTTATTCGCGATGAAGAAGTAATTAAATTGATAAAAGATAAGTTTTTTGTAAATAAAGAATTTGATGAAAAGCAATATCAAAGTCATATTCGAAGAAAATTTGGTGTACCTGTAAGAACTTTTGAAGAATATATAAGGGAATACTTAGAAATGCAAAAAATTTTGCAAAAATATATAAAGGTTGAAATTAGCGAAGATGAAATAAAGGATTTTTATAAATACACAACACAAAAAGCAAAGATTGCATATATTTTTATTCCTTATGAAAGTTTAAAAGAGACTGTTACAATTGATTTAAAAGAACTGCAAGATTACTACAGCAAAAATGAATTACTTTTCAAAGAAGAGCCAAAAGTAAAAATAAATTATTGCATTATTTTAAACCAAGATCCGTTAGCAGAAAACATCTTCTCAGAAATTCATAAATATAAAAATTTGGCTGATTTAGCAAATAAATTTAATTTAGAAATTAAACAAACAGATTTTTTAGGAATGAATGACCCTATTGAAAATCTTGGATGGCAAGAAAAAATAGTTAAAACTGCGTTTGCGTTACAGAAAAATAAAATAAGTCAGCCCATTAAAATAGATAAAGGTTATGTTATTTTGACAAAAGTAGATGAAAAAGAAGCTATTATCCCTAAATTTGAAGATATTAAAAGTAAAGTTGAAGCCAAATTTAAAGAAGAAAAATCTAAAGAACTAGCAAAAAATTTAGCAGTTCAACTTTTAGAAAAAATAAATAAGCAAAATATAAGTGATTTAAAACAATTTGCTCAAAATCAAAATTTTGAATTTAAGGAAACAGACTATTTTAAAATTTTTGACTATGTGGAAGGTTTGGGTTTAGATGAAGAGATAAATAAAATTATTTTTTCTTTAAAGAAAAACGAAGTTTACTCACAACCTATATTACTAACTAAAGGCGCATATATCATTAAGCTTTTAGATATAACAGATTTTAATGAAGTTGATTTTGAAAATAATAAAGAAAAATATAAAAATTTTTTATACCAACGCAAAGCTTTTCTAGAAAAACTTAAACTTCTTTCCCAAATTGAACAAGAATCATCTCTTAAAATATTTAATCTTGAACAGCAATAGCATTCACAGGGCATTGTGATGCTATTTCATGAAGATCGCAAGTAGAACATTCGTGTGCCTTAACTTTTGCAACCCCATCAGATGTCATTTCGAAACAATCTGGACAGCTATTTACGCATAAGCCACACCCTACACAAGTTTCTTTATCAATAGTAACTTTTGCCATATGTGTTTTCCTCCATTTTTTATAAATTTTACTTTGAAACTAAACCGTAATATTCAATATTTTTCTTAGCGATTTCTTCAAAACTTAAAAATGCTTCCTTGTCATTTAAAATATGGCGAAAACGAGCTTGAGGTTTTAGATAATCAATTACTGGTTTTGGGGAAATTTTAAAAACATTAACTAACTTTCCATATTCATATTCAATCAACGGGTATAAACCACAATTTACAGCCAATTTTGCAATTTCTATAGTAAGATCACTTTCGTGCCCCCAACCTAATGGACAAGGCACATGTATTTGCAAATACTTTGGACCCCGTATATTAAGAGCTTTTTTTACTTTTCGCTGTAGATCTTGTGGAAAACCAACTGAAGCCGTTGCAGAATATGGAATAAAATGAGCCGCGCAAATTTCTACTACTGGTTTTTTTGGACGCCAATTTCCTTTTAAAATTTTTCCTGCAGGAGAAGTTGTAGTGGAGGCACTAAAAGGTGTTAAACCGCTACGCTGAATACCTGTGTTCATGTAAGCCTCATTATCATAACAAACAAAAAGTATATCATGTCCACGCTCAAGCATACCACTTAAAGCCTGAAGCCCAATATCACCTGTTCCCCCATCTCCAGCTTGGGCAATCACCCTAATATCATTTATTTTACCTAAACCTCTTAAAGCCGCCTCAACCCCTGAGGCTACAGCAGCAGCATTTTCAAATAATGAGTGTATCCAAGGTAGTCTCCAGCTTGTTTGAGGTGCCTTTGTTGAAAATACCTCCAAACACCCTGTAGCATTAGCTATAATTGTGTTTTTACCAGCTGTATCAGCAACTAATCTTGCGGCCAAAGCCTGTCCACAACCAGGACAAGCTGTATGACCTGAAACAAAAAAATGTTCATCAAAATGAGATATATTTTCAACTGACATAAAAACTATCACTTAATAAAGACTTATTTAAATTTAAAAACTCACATCTTGTTGGTGTCTTTCTCGATAATTTAAGCATTTCTTCCAAAGTATCAAAAGTAATATCTCTTCCGCCCAAACCCGCAACGAAACCATTTATTTTTGGTTTCTTTTTAGAAAAAAGCGATCTAATTTCAGAGAAAAGAGGTCCTTCATTACCTAGTGAAATTGCTTTATCTAAAACTATTATTGTGTTTTTATTTTTTAAATATTCAAAAATTTTATCCTTTGGAAATGGTCTATACGTTATAATACGCAAAAGACCAATTTTTTTACCTTTTTTTCGCTTCTGCTCAATAAAATCTTTTATCGTCCCGCAAACTGATCCCATAGAAACTATTACCACTTGAGCATCATCTATTAAATACGGTTCAACTAAATCCACGCCATCTCTACCAAACATACTCTTAAATTCAAGCCCTATTTTTGGAATTAAATTTAGTAGTTCTTCTAAGGTTTTATGCAAAGCGTATCTGGTTTCTAAATAAACAGTTGGATCTCCTAATAGTCCTAAACTTAAAGGATTGTCTACATCTAACTTATATGGAGGGTTGTATGGAGGCAAAAAATTATCTACTAATTCTTGCTCTACTGTCTCTACGATCTCCATGCCATGGGTTAATATGTAACCATCCATATTTATCATTACCGGAAGCATAATTTTTGGATCTTCAGCAATTCTATATGCCTGAAAAACAAAATCATATGCTTCCTGATTATTTTCTACATAAAACTGCACCCAACCACTGTCGCGCTGAGAAATAGAATCCTGAAGGTCATTCCATATATTTATAGGAGCAGAAACTGCTCTATTTGCACAAACTAATACTACCGGCAGACGCATACCGGCTATATTAAATAAAACTTCACTCATTAAAAGCAAACCTTGAGAACTTGTAGCAGTAAATACCCTCACGCCGGTAGCTGAAGCACCTAAAACTACACTTGCAGCAGAATGTTCACTTTCTACGTTTACAAATTGCGAATCAATTTCTCCATTTGATACAAATTCTGCCAATCTTTCCACTATATGCGTTTGGGGAGTTATTGGATAGGCAGAAATAACTTTTGGTTTACATAATTTGACAGCTTCTGCGACTGCATGTGAACCTTCTAAAAACTTTTTCATTTTTCATCCACCATTTGTATATCATTTTTTGGACAAATATAGGCACAAAGACCACAACCTTTACAATAAAGTTCATCTGAGCGATAAGTATTTTTTTCTGCACCTTCTATACACCCTTCAGGGCAAATTAGTTTACACAAACCGCAACCTATACAATTTTTTTGCAAAAATTTAGGTTTTTTTACAGAACGCCACGAACCTGTTTTATTTTGCCGAGAAGAACCTGATTTTGCAACTAAAGGTCCAAACATATAATTTTACGAAACAATCTCATATCCTTTTTTAATTGCCGCTATATTTTTTTCCAGAATTTCCGGTTTATTTAAAAATCTTTTTTTAATAGCTTCAATAATAGAATCTAATTTCACTTCACCTGTAACCTTTGAAAATGCACCCAAAAGAACTGTATTGCTAAATGGTTTACCAATTATCTCTAAAGCAATTTTTTCTGCAAATAAGCTGGTTACCTTAATACCTTTTGGCGCTTGTATTTGAAAACCTTCTCGTATCGCAACAATTGCAATGCCATTTTTTTTCATACCATTAAAACAATTCTCACTTTTTATAAGCGTAGGATCAACAACAATAATGTAGTCTGGATTATATATCTGCGATCTTAACCTAACAGGTTTGTTGTCAAATCTTAAAAAAGCATTCATAGGTGCACCCATACGTGCCGCACCAAAATGAGGAAAAGCATATGAGTATATACCTTCATAAAAAAATGCTTCTCCCAAAATCGCAGCAGTTGTAATTGCACCTTGCCCTGCTCTTGCAAATATCTTTATCTCTTTCATAAGAAAAATAACTATATCATAAAATTATAAAAATGCAAGAAAAAATAACTTATTTGATGCGTAACCTCGAAATCGGACATTTGGGAACACAAAATCGGACATTGACAATTATTAATAATGCCTGTATGAGATACCTTCAAAAGGAGGTGTCTCAT
>JAMWCT010000105.1 GCA_023819525.1 Candidatus Omnitrophota bacterium | reverse complement strand
TGAAGTTAGAATCAGAAGGTAGCATTTTATTAGATAATGTAGAGCTCTTTATTGGAGGCTATGGTTGGGCCGACACTGTTGAAGTTAAACCCACGCAAATACCTGACGCAGGCTATGTCAGTATCATTTTAACCGTAACTGGCGATATAACCTTAGATAACTCAAAAATTTACTCTGGCTATAATTATGATGGAGATATATACGATATAGTTGAAGCTGATAGTTTGTCTTCTGCGGTTGCTATTTCTTCTGATATAAACTTAATCGCAATAGATGGTTCAATTTATCTTAATAATGGTTCAGAAATTTATTCTTACTCTTCTGCCCGGGGAGAAATTGCTACTGCTACATCAGGAGATATAAATTTAACCGCAAAAAACGATGTAGAATTAGGGTATATTGGGACTTTAAGCGATGTTAATATAACTGCCATAACAGGAGTAATTATAGATAATAATGATGGCGAAATCGAAGAGATCAATATTGCGGCTAGTAATTTAGTTCTTTCTGCTACTCAAGGTATTGGTTTAACTGAGGACCCTTTAGAAACCCAAATTTTAAACCTTCAAGCAAAAAATGTCGATTCAATGGATATAAATATTGTCAATCAAGGACCTCTTTTTTTAAAAGACCTTATAGGATTAGGATATGCGGTAAAGAATCAGGCATCTAATGGCAAAATAAACATTTTTACAACTTCATTTTTAACAGTAGATTATTTAGTAAGTGCAGATGGAGATATAATTTTGACTTCTTTAGAGAACTCTTCTGTAGATACAGATTATCTTGTTGTTAATGCCAATATTACTTCAACAAGTGGTAATATTTTTTTACAGGCAGGAGACGATATTATTCAAAATGATAAAACAACTATTCAAACTAAAAGTCTTAATAAAAAGATAATTTTAATTGCCGGAGATAATGACGAAGATAATTTTGGCGAAATTATTCAAGACGGAACTGCCAAGATAATTACTAACAAAGGAGACATTACCCTTTCTGCCAAAGAAGATATTAAATTAACCTTATTAGATGCTACATATGCTTCTGATGGTGGATTTGTTTCGGTCATTTCAGATGGCTCATTAATTGATAATGATGGAGGAAATGTGCCAACAGATTACGATATTATTGCCCGCAATGCCAGATTAGAACCCTTAAATTCAGAAATTGATTTGAAGTTATTTGAGGTAGTAGTGGCTACTATACTTACAGTATCACCTGTTACTAGCATTTATGGGGAAAATGTAACCCTAACTGCTACCTTGAAAACCGAAAATGGGGCAACAATGAGCGGAAGATCTATTTCTTTTGTTCTTAACGATAATTCTGTTGGTGAAGCAATTACTAATGATAGTGGCACAGCTACACTTACAAATGTAAGTTTGTTACACATTAATGCAGGTGCTTATGATACTGCAATAAAGGCAAGCTTTGCAGGAGATGAGAGCTATCTTGCAAGTATTGGGGTTGCACAGTTGACGGTGAATAAAAGACCTATAACAGTAACAGCAGTTAGCGATACAAAAATCTATGATGGAACAACAGCTTCATCAGGTATACCTCGGATTATTTTAGGTAGTTTAGCAACAGGAGATACAGCTACTTGGACACAAGTATTTTTTGATAAAAACGCCGGCACAAATAAAACACTCATACCATCTGGAACAATAAACGATGGCAACTCAGGAAATAACTACCAAGTAACTTTTGTTAACAATACAGAAGGTGTAATTAACCAAAGAGACCTTACGGTCACAGCAACAGGTAACGATAAGGTTTATGATGGAACAATAGTTGCTTCTGTTACGTTATTAGATAATCGAATAAGTGGCGATAACTTAACATTAAATTACACAACAGCCACATTTGACGATAAAAATGTAGGAAATAATAAAAGAGTTACTGTAGATGGTATTTCTATTTCAGGTCCTGATGCAGGAAATTACAACCTAATCAATACAACAACAACCACCACAGCAAATATTACACAAAAGAATTTGACGGTTGTCGGAATCACTGCTGATAACAAGGTATATGATGGCACAACTGCTGCTACTATTAATACAGCCAATGCCTCATTGGTAGGTGTAGCAATAGATGATAATGTTGAGCTTGATGCTTCAGCTGCTATAGGTGTTTTTCAAGATTCAAGTGTAGGCACAAACAAAACTGTAATTGTGTCGGGTCTTAAAATTAGTGGTGCTGATGCGGTCAACTACACGCTTACGCAACCTATAATTACCGCTGATATCACGCCTCCCCTAGGCCAGACCACCTTAAATCACTTATCAAACATTATGCTTTTTGGGCCGTTGCTTCCCACTTCAGAACAATTAAAAGATTATCGATTTAATTTGTTTAATCCACTCCCTGTTGGTCCAGTTTACTTTTATCACCCTTTAACTACCATGGATATGTCTGCATTTGGAGAATTTGTTTTGGAGGAAGGCGCATACGAATTTATCAATAAAAGAATAAATATTATTGGGCACGAAGGTCTTCTTCAATTTTTTAAGTAAAAATTACCTATTCTATCTTCCATATCTAAAATATATGTGGTATTTTTTTATAGCCACAAATTAATATTGATAGTATAATATCAATTGATAAACCAAAAGTTTTAAATCATAATTAACAAAAATTTTAAAAAGGAGTTAAGATGAAAAGATACTGGATTTTTTTGTTTGTTTTATTATTCATTTTTGGTTGTAGCAGTCAGGCTAAAAAAGCTGTTATCGCTGAAATTAATAACTATAAGGTTACAAAAGAAGAATTTGAAGAAGAATTCAAAGAGTCTGCCTTTGGCAGAGAAGACACTTTAGAATCCAAAAAAGAATTTTTAAATAGTCTTATTAATAGAAAACTAATTTTACAGGATGCACAAAAAAAAGGTTTAGATAAAGATAAGAATTTTCTTAAGATGATTGAGAGATTTTGGGAACACTCGCTTTTGAAAGTAGCTCTTGATAAGAAAACCCTTGAATCAGCTGGCAAAGGTGTTTTGGTAACAGATAAGATGATAGAGGAGGAATACAACCGCTTATTACAGGAAGGTAAAATCGATAAAACTTATGAGCAAATGTATAGTCAAATAAAATGGGAATTAATTAAAAGAAAAGAATCTCAATTGTTGAATGACTGGATTTTAAGTTTGCATAAAAATGCAAAAATTAAAATAAATTACGATTTGCTAAAAAGCAATAAAGGAGGCAAACATGAATAATCCTGATGTTACTAATAGACGCAAGGTCTATTTTATCGAAAAATCCTTTCAAATGATGTTTATTTTAAAATTTTGCGCTCTGGTTGTTGTTGGTGGATTGCTAACTATTGGCATACTTTACTTTCTTGCAAGTCATTCAACCACAGTTTCTTTGGTAGACTCTCGTGTGGTAGTGCGCACTACCGCAGATTTTATTTTGCCAATACTTATCCAAACAATTGCTTTAGTTACTATTTTAGTTGGATTAGCTACTATAATGGTGACATTATTTATCTCACATAAGATTGCCGGTCCGTTATATCGTTTTAAAAAGGCATTAAAAACGTTAGCAGAAGGTGATTTTTCAGGCGAATTTAGAATTCGCAGATTTGATCAGTTGCAGGACCTAGCTAGTGTATTTAATGATATGGTTTTTAAGGTAAGAACAAAAATTGTTAACTTAAAGGATAAATTTAGTTTTTTAAAAGAAAAATTGGATAATATTTTAGAGGATGAGGTAGTTGAACATAAAAGAGCATATTTAACTGAATTAAAAAAAATATCAGAAGAATTAGATAAAATAATTTCTTATTTTAAAACTTAATGTTTTTTAAACTAATCTATAGATTATTAGTTTGTAGTCTTATTTTATTTTTTTTAAATCTAAAGCCATCTTTCGGCATAGAAGACGGTTTTGGTTCGGCAAAAAAAATAAAAAGTAAACATTTTACAATTTATTGTGCACAAGATATAGAAGTAACTACTCTTATCCAACAACTAGATATTGGCTCTTCTGATAAACTTTTGGCAGGTAAGCCTATGGATGAAAAAAATTCATCCCAAGCAGAACTTGCTGATATGTTGGATACTTTATTTATGCGTGTTTGCAATATTCTTGATATGCCGCTTTATAGTTTCCAGGGCAACATTAAAATTTGCAAGGACATTGCTCAACTGGCTACAATATACTACAATTTATTTAATAAAGAACTACACGCGCCTTCTTTTTATGTTTTTGATTTTAATACAATTTATGTTTCTTTAGAAAACTTTAAACGCCAAATTGTTGGTCATGAGATAGCCCATGCGATTATCAGCCGTTATTTTGTGGTTTTGCCACCGATAAAAGTTCAGGAGATTCTTGCTGGTTACGTTGAATATCAATTGCGAAAATAAAATTATAAAAGTGCGTATTTTGTTTATAAGCGGTTTAGAAATAATTTTATTTTCTTTATTTTTTAAGTTTTACTCTTTTGCGCAACATCCATCAGCAAGCCAAATAGAAAGAACACATCAAATTCTAAAAGAAGAACAAACCCTCCAAGAGAAATTACAGAAAGAAGATAAAGTATTTATTAAAAAAATCATCATAAAAGGCATTAGTTTACTTACTGAAGATGAAATAAAAAAGATGATTTTATCTTTCCAAAAACATTGGTTAAGTAAAACTGAAGCCCAACAAATTCTTGAGGAGATTAAACAAGTTTATGCGCAAAAAGGATATAAAAATCAACTTCTTAAAATTTCTTTTAAAATAAAGAAAAATTATTTAATAATTGAGGTTAAAGAAAAAATATTATAATCACCTTTAAATTAAACCCCTTTCCACTTCGTAAGTGGAAAAAAGCAAAGGGGTTAAAATTGGGTATGATGCGCCTAAAATAAGTCCTATTAAATCTAAAAAGTATTTGACTTTTAGATGAATAACTTGTAAAATAAAGTTAGATATATTTAACTTTGTTATATAAAACTAA
>JAMWCT010000104.1 GCA_023819525.1 Candidatus Omnitrophota bacterium | reverse complement strand
GGATTATATAGCCTCTAATATATCAACGGATACAGAAAAGAAAATATTAGGAAAATTATTTTTAAGATCTTTTAACAAGACAAGATTTACTAAAGAAGAAGAGAAACTGCAAGAGATTTTAGATAAGCTAAAAAGTAATGCTGATCTTTTGCCAGAGTTTGATTATAAAGTTCATATAGTTGAAAACGAAAAAGAGAATGCAATAGCATTTCCAGGTGGCCATATTGTAGTTTTTAGCAGTCTATTAAAAGAAATAGAATCCGAAAATGAGATAGCTATGATTTTAGCGCATGAATTAGGCCATTATGTGCATCGTGATCATTTGCGTGGTTTAGGCAGAAGCTTTGTGTTTTTAGTCTTATCTTCTCTGCTTTTTGGAGCTGATAATCAGGTTAGTAGGTTTATTGTCTCTTCACTTAATAATGTGAAAATGAAGTTTTCGCAAAAACAAGAAATAGCTAGCGACCTATATGCTTTGCAGTTATTAAATAAAACATATGGACATATAGGTGGTGCACTTGATTTTTATTATAAAGCAGTCGAAAAAGAAAAATTAGGTTGGTTTTTTTATTTTTCTGCCACTCACCCTTACCCTAAAAGTCGGCTTAAAATACTTAAAAAAACTATAAAAATAAAAAACTACAAAATAAAAGATAAAATACCTTTTAAATTTACTCAGTAATTTTTCTGCCCTTATTTTGGTTATATTTTTACCGATTTTATTTCCAAAGGCTTCAATAATAAAAAAATTTTCTAAAAGTAAAATTTATAATACTTGAAAACTTTTTTGGATACAACGCATCTACACCAGTCCTCAAAATTTTATTAAATTACTTGCAATCTTTTTATAACTAAATAAAATAACTTTTAAAAAGGATTTTATAAAATTATGAAGAAATTTTTAAGAAAGGATCTTTTTTTTATTTTAATAATTGTAATCTTTTCAAGCCTATTCCGTATAATCATAGCAAAAGAATTATATAAAACAGAATACCCTCACATACTACGCACATCAGATAGTTACTTTTATTATTTAAGAGCAAAGGATATTGCTTTTGGAGATTTTCTAAATAAAAAAATATTTATAAGCTGGCCTTTATATGCATTTTTTTTAGGATTTCTTTTAAAAATTTTTTCCGATAATATTGGATTTGTATATTTAATCCAAACAATTTTAGGTATATCAAATTGTATATTCATTTATTTAATTGGAAAAAAATTTTTTCCTAAAGCAGTTGCCTTTATTGCAGCTATACTTTGCATTTGTTATAGCATATTTATTTTTTATGAGACTTTACTTATTTATACTACATTAGCACTTTTTTTAAATTCATTACTTTTGCTTTATTTATTTAAATTACAAAACCAACCAACAAAATTTAGGTTTTTTATTGCTGGTATTTTCAGTGGGATATGCATGCTGGCGCAGGGAGGGATTTTTTTGTTTTCACTTATATCTATAATACTCCTCTTAATTAAAAATAAATTTGATATTTTTAAGGCTTTCAGGTTTTATTTTGTTTTTATAGTTGGTATCTTGTGTATAGGACTTTTTGTTATGATTTTAAATTATTCTATAGATAAAGATATAATATTTAGCACACGAAATTTGGGGATAAATTTTTATATAGGAAATAACGCAGGTGCAAATGGTTTATTTAAATTGCCAAATTTTATTGGAAGCAATCAAGAGGCAATTTATAGGGACTCAAAAATCATTGCAAGGAAAATTTTGGGTAAAGATTTAAAGGATTCCGAGGTCTCTAAATTTTGGATAAAAAACGCTTTAGCCTTTATAACCAAGTATCCGGCAAAATATTTTATATTGATTTTAAAAAAAATTAAATATATTTTCTCTACTTATGAATATTTTTGTGATCCAGAAATCGATTTGTTTTTTGCTAATACTAAAACCACAAAAATTTTATTTAAAGATTTAAGCTTTATATTGCCTTTAGCTTTGTTTGGACTTTTGTTATATTTTAAAGATACAAAAAAATTATATTTTCTATATGCATTTATATTTTCCATTTCATTAGGATTAGTCCTTTTTTTTGTTAGCACAAAAAATAGAATCCCGCTTGTGCCTATACTTAATATATTTGCAGCTGCTTCTATTTATAAAATTTATCAAACATTGGAACAAAAACGTTACAATTTATTTTTTTTGCTTTTGTTAATTATTTTTTCTTTTATAATTTTTATGAATAAAGAGAGATTTTTTTATAAGAAAACTTTTATTAAACCAGTAACTTATTATTTAGGCAAAGCAATCATTTATAACAATAATGGCAATTACAATAAAATGCAAGAGGTCTTGTTGGTTGCAGAGAAAATTGAGCCAGACAATCCAACTGTTTTATTTTCTTTAGGCACTGCTTTTTTTTATTTAAATAATCTTAATATGGCAGAAAAATATTTTATAAAAGCGCTTGAGGTTTATCCTTTTTATTTGGACGCTTATTATAATTTAGGATTTATATATAATTTAGAAAGACAATACAAAAAAGCTAAAGTTGTATTAAAAAAATTAATAGAACTCGAACCGGATGATTTTGTTGCGCATTTTGAATTAGGAAAAATTTATGAGGCAAGTGGCGAGTTCGATTTAGCTCTTGTAGAATATAAAAATGCGCTTTTAAAAATAAATCGTTGGAGGAAAAAAGAAATTGAAATTATCAAAGAAAAAATAAATTCTGTTACAAAAAAATTTTGATTTTTGGTAAACTATAGTATAATTTTTAATCTAAAGAGCAAGATCTATGTTAGAGCAAAAAAGTTTATTTACAGATTACGATATTTATCTTTTTAAAGAAGGAAACTTTTTTAAAGCATATGAAAAATTAGGTTGTCATATAGCAAAGATAAATAATAAAGAAGGTGCATATTTTGCCCTCTGGGCACCAAACGCAAAAAGTGTTTCTGTTATCGGTAGTTTTAATAATTGGAGAGTTGATGCAAATTTTCTACAAGTTCGCCAAGATGGTTCTGGCATATGGGAGGGTTTTATTGAAGGTGTAAAAAAAGGTGATCTTTATAAATACCATATAGTTTCAAATTATAATAATTATACAGTAGACAAAACAGACCCTTATGCATTTTTTTTAGAAGTTCCACCCAAAACAGCTTCTATAGTTTGGGATTTAAAGTATAGTTGGGGAGATGCCAACTGGATGAAAAATCGTTACAAATACAATTCGCTTAATAGCCCTTTTGCAATTTATGAGGTTCATTTGGGTTCATTTAGAAGGGTTCCAGAGGAAAACAATCGTTTTTTAACTTATAGAGAATTAGCTGTTTGGCTTACAAAATACGTAAAAGAGATGGGTTTTACTCATGTAGAATTTTTACCTGTTATGGAGCATCCTTTTTATGGTTCTTGGGGATATCAAGTTTTAGGGTACTTTGCTCCAACTTCAAGATACGGGACACCACAAGATTTTATGTATTTAGTTGATTGTTTGCATCAAAACAATATAGGTGTAATTTTAGATTGGGTGCCTTCACATTTTCCTTCTGACGGTTATGGATTAGTTTTTTTTGATGGGACACATCTTTATGAACATCAAGATCCAAGAAAAGGTTTTCATCCAGAGTGGAATAGTTATATTTTTAACTATGGAAGATATGAAGTGAGAAATTTTTTAATAAGTAGTGCGCTTTTTTGGTTTGATAAGTATCATATAGATGGAATTAGGGTAGATGCGGTTGCTTCTATGCTTTATTTAGATTATGCGCGCCAAAATGGAGATTGGGTTCCAAATATTTATGGCGGAAAGGAAAATTTAGAAGCAATAGATTTTATTAAGCGGCTGAATGAAATAATATATTCTAATTTTAGTGATGTTCAAGTTATCGCTGAAGAATCAACTGCTTGGCCGGCAGTTTCAAGACCTGTCAGCTGCGGTGGTTTAGGTTTCGGTATGAAGTGGAATATGGGTTGGATGCATGATACATTAGAATATATGTCAAAAGATCCGATTTATCGAAAATATCACCATAATCAATTAACCTTTAGTATGTGGTATGCATTTTATGAAAATTTTGTTTTACCTTTATCGCATGATGAGGTAGTTTATGGAAAAGGTTCTCTTTTTGGTAAAATGCCAGGAGATGATTGGCAGAAATTTGCAAATTTGCGACTTCTTTTTAGTTATATGTATACGCACCCAGGTAAAAAATTATTATTTATGGGGTCTGAGCTTGGGCAATGGAAAGAATGGGATCATCTAAATAGTTTAGATTGGCATATATTAGAATATTCAGCTCATCAAGGAATTAAAGATTTAGTAAAGGATTTAAATTTTTTATATAGGAGTTTACCTGCGCTTTATCAATTGGATTTTGAACCAGAAGGTTTTAGTTGGGTTGATTTTAGCGATTGGGAAAAAAGTATAATAAGTTATTTTCGAAAATCAAAAAATAGCAAACAGATATTACTTGTCGTTTGCAATTTCACCCCGGTTGTTCACCATAATTATAGAATAGGGGTTCCTATAAAAAGTTTTTGGAAAGAAATTTTTAATAGTGACGATAAAAAGTATGGTGGAAGTGGGGTTACCAACGCTCAATTTATTTTAGCAAAAGACATACCTTTTCATAATTTACCCTATTCCATAGAGCTTACTTTACCACCACTGGCTGCTATAATTCTAAAACCCATTTATCCAAAGAAAAAAAATCCAAAAAAATAGTTTTTATCAAGTGGAAAAGGGGTTTTTGGTTATTATTTAAAACCCTTAAAGGTTTTTTTAAATATAAAAAACTTTAAGACTAATTTTTTTAAGCTTTTAAGGAAAAAGATACGATCTCTCTCTTTTTATTTTCGTTACACATACAATAAAAAGACTGTTACGTAACTTTTAAAAGCGGACGTCTGGGAACACGAAAATGGACATAAGTATGGTAGTAGCAGTTTTCTTTCTTTTTCGCTTCCTTTTTCTTTCTTTGTTAGTATTGTGAATATGT
>JAMWCT010000008.1 GCA_023819525.1 Candidatus Omnitrophota bacterium | reverse complement strand
AATTGGGGTCTTTATCAAAAACATCTGACAAATATTTTCTGCAATAGCAAAAGCCTGTCCTCGTTCTTCGGCTCCAACTCCAGGATAAGCTCCTGGGGTATCTATAAAAGAAATAATTGGCAAATTAAATCTTTCTGCAAGTCTCATGAGTCTTAAAGCTTTTCTATACCCCTCAGGATGCGCACAACCAAAATTTCTTTCAATATTCTCTTTTGTGTCTTTTCCTTTTTGATGTCCAATAAACAAAACTTTTTTATCTTCTAATCTTGCAAAGCCACCAACTATTGCCTTATCTTCACCATAAAGTCTGTCACCACTTAAAATGATAAAATCTTTCATAATAAACTGTAAATATTCTAATGTTGTTGGTCGCTTGGGGTGCCTTGCTATTTGAACTTTCTGCCATGGGCTTAAATGAGAGTATATTTCTTTTTTTAAATTTAGAAGTTTATTTTCTAAATTTTTTATGTCAGAAGAAAGGTCTATCTGTTTTTTTTCAGAAAATTTACGCAGTTCTTCAATCTTATTTTCTAACTCTAAAATTGGTTTATCAAAATCTTCTACCATATTTTAATCTACGACAACAACCTCCGCCCCCTCTGGAACAATATCATAAAGTTCTTCAACATCAGAATTACGCATACGAATACAGCCACTAGTAACTTGTTTTCCTAAATTATCGGGCTCAGTAGTTCCATGTATACCATAACCCTTTAAATTAAATCCAAGCCAACGAGAACCTAAAATATTTTCTGGACTATCCGGAGGAATAACAGCTCCCGCCTTAAACCAAGTAGGGTTTGTGAGTTTAGTTATAATCTTAAAATTTCCAACTGGTGTAGAGTTGTTTTTTCCTGTAGAAACTACATATGTTTTTATAATCTCTTCTGCCCTTTTTAAAAAAAGTAAATTTTGGGATTTATCTATTAGAATAGAAAATTTGCAAGTGTTTACCTTCAATTTTTGTTTTGGCTGTATAACATCGCTTTTTAAATTATTCGCACGCTTTATCAACTCAACAGTAGTATTAAATTCCTTTGCGATTTTTGCAAGAGAATCTGAAGGTTTGACTACATATTGGGTGCTACACTCATCTAAAATTTGTGAAAATAGAATTTTTATATTTATATCTTCTATTGTTTTTTGAATTTCATTAAGCTTGTTCTCATCCTTTATTTCTTCCAAAACTTTTTTATACAATTTTTTTGCCTCTAAATAATTCCCTTTGTTTAGTGCTTCAATAGCAGCAGAAAAATTTAAATTAACATTATTTGAAGCTTTTTTATTTATAAAGAATATAAAACTTGCCGCAGCTATTAAAAAAATTGCAATTATAAAAATAACAAACCAAATTTTTTTCATATTCTTCCTCCACTATGAAATTAATAAAAAAATGAAATCAAAAAACCAATCAATGCACCAATAAAAACCTCAATTGGTGTATGGCCAAAAAGTTCTTTAAGATGAAAATCTTCAATTTTTTTTCGTTCACGCAGGTCTTCTAACATCCTGTTTAAAAGCCTTGCCTGAACCCCAATTGAACGCCTCCAGGTTTGCGCATCAAACATAGTCATAATTGTAAATATCATACTAAAAGCAAATATAGGAGAAGAAAAACCAAATTCTTTTCCTAAACAAAAACTTAAAGTGACAGTTCCGGCTGTATGTGAAGATGGCATCCCCCCCGGTCTAAAAATCCAATTAAAATTAAAGCGTTTTTTTCTAACTAAACCTAAAATAATCTTTGTCCCTTGAGAGATTGTCCAACTTAAAACAGTAAGCCATAAAATTTTGTTTTTTAAAATCCCTTGCCAAAAATTTTCCATCATTTAAAATTCTAATTTTATAGTATACACTAACATTATAAGAAAAAATTAGATTTGAGCAACAAAATATTTTATTTTTTAAATTAAGAAAAATGGGTAGAAATTAATAGATATTGTGAGATTCTTTCCAGCTGTCTAGTGAGTATGAATTTGCATCAGCAAGACTACTTAATGCTTCATCGTAATGTAACCCTCCATTTCCACTCATACTTACTGTATCGCCAACCAATGAACCATATACTTCGCCATTACCACTAACAGAAATAGTAGCATCTGGTGCATATACAGCTCCATAAAAATCCCCATTGCCAGAAATCTGAATACTTTTGCTACTAGAAGTTCCATATACAAGAAGATTCTGCGGAAGTTGAGTGTTGTTTACTATCCCATTACCTGAAATAATAAGATTTCCATCTGTATATATTTTCACTTTGCCTGTAATAACAAGTTTTGCATTGCCTGTAACACTTAAAGCAGAAGAACTAGTAAGATAAATATTTGTATCACCACTGATAGTTAGGCAGCCGTTACCAGAAACACTAATAGAAGAATATTTATAATTGCCACTAGATAATGTCTTGCTATTATTACCACTCACATTAATGCTCCCACTACTGGATAACTCACTTAACGAAGAAGGAACAGTTACAGTTTCTAATTTTGTATTGTTTGTGTCATCAATTGTTCCAGTAACTTTTGCATTCCCACTTAAAACTACTGTCCCTGAAGGGCCGGTGGTTGCATTATCGTCTATTATTGCATTTCCACTTAAACTTATTGCACCGGCTGTGCCAGCGCTAGTTCCTACATCTCCATTGCTAGCTTTATTTGAACCACCATAAGCACCTCGGTTAGAATCATAACTATCTGTATGTGCATTACCGCTTAAAGTTACTGAAGTTTCTCCAAAAATTGCTGAAAGAAATTTTGATTTAGTTGAAGCAGAAACTACAATTTCCCTTTCAATCTTATTGACCGCACCTATGGACGGAATTGCTCCTTTTGAAGTAATATTAATATTAGAACTTCCAATTCCATTTACTGTTACAAAATATTCCCCTCCACTACCTGACAGAGTAATTGATATATTTTTGTCTGTTAAGTTTCCACCCCAACCATCCCAATCATCATTATTTATTGAATAAAGTGCCTTCTGTACCCCTGCTTCAGCTAACCAAAAAGCTTGTGTTAATTCTAAATTTTTTTTAGCCAATCTGGCTTCGGATATGCTATGCGAAAGTATAGCTAAATTAAGAATCCCTAATGCTACCATAACACCCATCACAAAAATTAAAACAAAAGTATTTTTCTTCATTTTACTTCATATGGGCTTTGTAATTCTTTCCAAGAAGTAATCTGAACATCTGTATCAACATCTAAATTATCAATAGCATGCATGTATGTAGAGTTATAAAAAACTTTAGCATTTCCATCTAAAATTGCTTTTTCTCCTGCCCAAACCCCTCCAACTATATTTAAACCAGCTCCACCCCCTTTAATTGTAAAATTTCCTAAAGTATATATAGCTCCTTCTACGCCAACTGTTCCAGCTAGCGTTGCATCGCAAACAACCTCTCCTCCCACAACATAAAAACCACCTACCTGTTGATTTCCTTTAAGCACAAGATTTCCTTCTAAAAAAATTACATTTGGTATGCCAGCAGTTTCGTTATACCAGAAACTTGAAGGAAAATTATCTGATGTAAGGTTATAATTACCCTGACTTATACTTATATTTTTTAATTGGTCAAAATTAAAATGCACCAGGGGTCTAATTGATGAATTATAACTAATTGTTCCATTAATATTACTTGTGTCTCCTGTGATATTAAGCGCATAAGTTACATTACCATTAACAGTATAAGAGCTACCTTTTAGAAAAATATCTCCTGCGGAGTAAATCGCATTATCATAAAAGTTAGATGGGACATCTTGGTATTTACGGACATTGACTTGGATGAGGCGGTTTATAGTGGGATTATAAAAAGGAATAAAACCTCTAGCCTCCACGGTTCTGTTTTGATTATCCAAAACTTCAAGAGAGGCATTATAACCTCCTTCTCCAAGCCTTGTTATATTTATAGGAGCCGTGTCATTAAAATCATTATGTAATTGCTCTATTGCTTTACTTATCCCTGCCTCTGCCAACCAAAAAGCTTTAACAGAGTCTAAATTTTTTTTAGCTACATTAGCTTCCCATATACTGCGTGAAAGCATAGCTAAACTTAAAATTCCCAAAACTACAACTACAAAGATAATAAAAATTAAAGTAAACCCTCTCTTTTCCATAAAAAACTATCTTTATGGATTTCGCAATCTTACTACTTCTGTAAGATTAAAAAATAATTCCTTCTGACGCACTGTTTTTGTTCCTTCCACACGAACAACAAAATTATCACTGCAGCTTGTTGTGCAGTTATTATTAGTAATATCCCAACAAAAACATAAAAAATCAATATTACTTGCAATAATTCTATCTGTATCGTCATGGCTGCGAATAATCTGATTATTACTTAAATAATAGGTAATATTATTTGAAACATCAGGTATGTTAAAAGTAATAGTAGCACCACCATCTGCTAAGGTGACATTTAAACCTTCACGTATTTCTCGTAACATACCATCTATAACAGGCCGCACTTTTTGTTGCAATTCTAACATACCCATCTCCCAATGATATGCTCTGTCAATTACCCCAAATACACTAAAAGCTGCCCACGCAACAATACTTACTATTCCAATACAAATCACTATCTCTATTAAACTAAACCCTTTCATTATTCAAACATTTGTGTATAAAAAGTAATATTTGTATCTCTTCCTCTATTTTTCCAATAAACAGTTACCGTAACGTTTACCAAGCCTCCCCCTTCTGCTTCTGTATCTATCGTTTCATTATTCAAACGATTTATGCCTCTCGTAGTGAAATCAGTTTCTTCTTCCCAATCCCAGTTTCCATTATTTATTTGTGATTTAATATCCTCTCTAGCCATTGCTGAATCTTTTATTTCTTCAAGCACATATTGAGCGTGGGTAGTTGCAATAGTTAAATTACGACTTGACTCGTTTAATATAAAGCAAGCAATAAAACCAATTACAATACTACCTAAAGCAACAACCAAAACTACAGTTGCTAAAAGTATCTCTATTAAACTAAAAGCCTTTTTATTTTTATTAAACATATTAACTCTTTTCAATTAAAATTTAACATTTTATTTAGCCTAAAACAACCTAATTATTAGATTTTAATATTAAAAATTTCTTTTATTATAAAGGCTTTTTAATTTTTATAAAAAAATTTTAAAAAATTCTTCTTTATATTATTTTGCAAAAACATCCATAAACTATAGTTTACACCCACAAATTTTTATCTAAAGAGCGATATTGGATAGCTTCGCTTACGCTTGCGGCATCAATTAAATCCTTCTCTGCTAAATCCGCAATAGTTCTTGAAACTTTTAAAATTTTATCATATGCTCGCATACTGAAACCAAAATGCTTAATTGCTTCTTTTAAAAGAGAACTTGCCTCACTATCTAAAATACAATATTTTTTTAAATGTTTGTTGTTCATCTGGCTATTAAAAAATATTTTTTCGTTCTTAAAACGCTCTCTTTGTATTTTGTGTGCTTTCTCAACCCTTCTTTTTATATCAAAAGAGCTTTCTGCTTCTTCTTTATCTAAAATATCGTCAGTTTTTACTTCAGCCAACTCTATATGTATATCAATTCTATCAAGCAGAGGTCCTGAAATTCTGTTGCGATATTTCTGAATCTGATAACTTGTGCAATGACAACTTTTCTGTTTAGAACCAAAATAACCGCAAGGACAAGGATTCATTGCCCCGATAAATAAAAATCTAGTTGGAAATTTAATATGTTTTGTTGCTCTGGCTATGATAATTATGCCATCCTCAAGTGGTTGTCTTAATGCCTCTAAACAATCTCGGCTAAATTCAGGTAATTCATCTAAAAATAAAACTCCTCTATGTGCAAGAGTAATCTCTCCAGGTCTTACGTTTGCCCCACCGCCAACTAAAGCTATAGAAGAGGCAGTATGATGCGGAGCACAAAAAGGCCTGTTCTTAACTAAAGGTTCATCTCTATCTAATAAACCTGCGATGCTATAAATCTTTGTTACTTCTAAAATTTCTTCCATCTCCATATCAGGCAAAATTGTTGGCAGTCTTTTTGCAAGCATAGTTTTTCCTACCCCAGGAGGTCCGATTAAAAGAACATTGTGCATACCAGAAGCAGCAACCTCTAAAGCCCTTTTGGCAAAAATTTGCCCTTTAACTTCAGAGAAATCAACACTATAAGAAGGTTCTTTTTTAAAAATTTCATCTAAATTTTCTTTAAAAGGCTTTATTTCGAATTGTCCTGTAAGAAAAGCTACTGCTTCACACAAATTCTTTACAGGATAAATTTCTAAATTAGCCGCTAAAAACGCCTCAAGTGCATTATTAATACCAACCAAAAGTTTTTTATTTTTTTCTTTGGCTTTTAAAGCCATTGGAAAAACTCCTTTAACTTCTCGCACACTCCCTTCAAGTGAAAGTTCTCCTATTATAAAGTAATCACTAAGATTTTTTAAGTGCGCTTGCCCAGAGGAAGAAATTAAACCCAAAGCTATAGCTAAATCAAATTGGGTGCCTTCTTTTTTTATATTGGCTGGCGCTAAATTTATAGTAATTTTTTGGCTGGGAAATTCAAAACCGCTATTTTTTATTGCGGAACGAACTCTATCTTTACTTTCCTTTACCTGCGCATCGACTAATCCAACAACTGATATAGAAGGTAGTCCTCTTTGGGTATCAACTTCAATTTCAACTGGATATACCTCTAAACCAAAATACCCTAAAGAATAGACTTTAGAAACCACCTTATTTTTTAATTATCTCTTTGTATCTACTCACTGCTGCATTGCTTACAAAAATTTGTCTTGCTATTTTAGAAATCTCAACAACTATTCCAGAAAAGTATATATAATCACCCCTTCTATATTTAAGTGCTTCTTTTTTATAATCATACTTTACAGAAACTATAACTTCTATATTGTCTTTGTTGTATTTATCTTTTGATGTTGATAAATAAAGTTTTACATCTCCAAAGGCATCTTTTTGGACTTTTAAAACATAACCTCTACCTCTTATTGGTTTTCTCAACCAATCTTTGTCTATGTTATAAGCTAAATTTTGATCTTTTCCATTTAAAAAAGAACAAATTTCATCAAAAATTATATCTGCGTATAAATTTAGAGACAAAACCATTAATATCAAAAATATTATAAATTTTTTCATTAACTTAATAATACTATATCCAATTTTTTTTTCAATTAAAATTTTAAAACTTGTTAAAGCAAATTAAAATGTCTCACTTTTAGCAAAATATAAATGTGATATTTTTAAAAAATGCACATCTTTAAGTTTTCTCCTTTCTTTTTAAAGTTTAAATAGCTAGCTAACTTACAATCTCCTTTTGCTTTATAATGCCCTCCTTTTTCGGGAGAATATTATAGCGGACAAATCTCTTTTGCTAAAAATAGGA
Source organism: Candidatus Omnitrophota bacterium (assembly GCA_023819525.1). GTDB lineage: Bacteria > Omnitrophota > Gorgyraeia > Duberdicusellales > 4484-171 > JAMWCT01. The sequence continues at coordinate 17,706 of JAMWCT010000008.1, read as the reverse complement.
CATTATTATAAAAAGGATCTTTAATTTGGCTACTAGACATCGAAGGCAACGCATTTGCTCCCTGCGATGTACAAGAAATTTAAGAGTTTATGAAAACTAGGAGTTTGCCTCTTAATCTATGGTTTTGCAATCAAAACTAACTCAAACTTTTACTAGATTTGAGGATATTTTATTCTAAATAAGGGTGGGTGAAGGGATTCGAACCCTCGACAATCTGGGCCACAGCCAGATGCTCTATCCAAACTGAGCTACACCCACCATCTGATCAAATTTAGTATCTAGTAACATTTTCTTGCGTCTCGTTGTCAACAGTTGAATTTACTAAAGGTTGGGCTTGAATTTGAACATCTACATTTGTCTTTGCAGTAGCTTTTTTTGTAAAAGAAAATTGGGTAAATTTTTTTATTTTATTTAAAAGTTCTGTGATAAACTTTATAGCATTATCTAATGTAAATTCCTTCAATTGACTAGTGCCTTCAAAAACTTTCTTTTTACCTGTATCAAAAATTTTCTCCGCCATAAAGGATGGTTTAAATTTAATCATTCCTTTAAAATTATATTGAAAACCTGAAAAATCAAATTTTGGATCATCCATTTTTGTTTGTAATCTAAAATGAACTATTGGTTTTTCCCTCTCGCCTTGTATAAGAGCAAGTATTGTCTGCAAATATTTTACTTTAGAGGGATCTTGTGGATTATCAACAAAAACTATTTTTTCTAAAGCTAATACATTATCTATTATTAAATTATTATTTTTTGAATTTAAATATGAAGATAGCGAAATATATGCTTCTTTTACTCCTAAATTTTCAGATTTCCAAAATGGGGGATAGTAAGGATCAAAGATACTATAATCAATATTTTCAAAAAAAATTCTTGCATCCATATTTTTTTTAAGATAATTTACCCGACCCTCTAATCTTAAATCTCCTCTTTTTTTATCTTTCCAAAAAATTTCTCCTCCAACCTGAAAGTCAATTTTTCCTAAAGCCATATAAGGAAAATTTAAATTATCTATATTTGCATTTACATTCTCAAATTTAATTGTAAAAGGTTGTGCGAGTGTATTATCAATAAAACATAAAGTCCCTTCTTTAATGAAAAACTTATTTATGCAAAAATAGGTAAATAAAAATTTGTTTTTAATTTTATTAAAAAGAAAATTATTATATAATTTTTCGAAAGAATTTGTTTTGCTTGAAATCTTTTCTTCCTCTATATTTTTTCTCTCTTTTAAAGATTTAAACTTTGGCAATGTAGAAATAAAAAAATCCTTATCAATAGTAACTGTAGGTTTTACAATTTTTACCAAAGACAATCTATTTCTTAAAATATCAAAAATTTTACACTTTATGTAAATCTCCTCTATCTTAAATAAATCTTTTGCCTCAATATTTTTTACATAAAAATTTAAAGGAAAAAATGGTTGAACTTTTTCTATTGTAACTTGACGGCCAAGTATTTGAGTGAGTTTTTCAGTTAACAAAACTTTTCCTTTAGCTTTTATAAGTATATGAATAGCAATCACGCCTGTAATTATAAAAAAAATGCTTAAAATTATTAAAGTAAAAATTATTTTTTTAAAAATTCTCATTTGCTTTGCAAAAATATCTATCCTCGCGCCCGGCGTGAATCGAACACGCAACCCTCTGCTTAGAAGGCAGATGCTCTATCCTATTGAGCTACGGGCGCAAATAATATATAGTTTTGGATATAACTTATAGTAAAATTACTTGAGTGAATTTTTAAAAGAGTAAATTTTCTTAATTATTGATATTATCTTTTCAAAATATATAACTTCTCAAAAATCTAAAAATTTTTGATAATAAAGTCGGGAGGGTGGGACTTGAACCCACGACTTCTTGGTCCCAAACCAAGCGCGCTAAGCCAAACTGCGCTACCTCCCGAATGCTTTTAATTTGCAATTGAAATCATTCATAATAAATCTTAATTATTTTATATTTTAAAGTTCCGCAAGGTATATCTATTGTAACTATATCAGCTTCTTTATGTCCCAACAAAGCCTTACCAACAGGAGAAGAGATAGAAATTAAGCCTTCTTCTGGAACTGCCTCGTCCTGACCAACTAATTTATATTCAATCTCTTCATTTGTACTTAAATCTAAAAGTTTTACTTTTACGCCTATGCATACAACCGATGATGTGCCTTTTTTATCTATTATTTGTGCTCTACTTAACTTATCTTCAAGTTCACTTATACGTTTTTCATTAAGCTCCAAAGCTAACTTTGCTGACTCGTATTCAGCATTTTCTCGTAAATCACCGAGTTGCCTTGCATGTTCTAAAGCTTTTGCAATTTCTTTTCTTTTTACATTCTTTAAATACTCTAACTCCTCTATTAACTTTTCGTAACCAGCTTTTGTTAAATATATCGGCTCCATACTTATATAAATAAATTTTTATTTAGAAACTTATAATTATAATCTTTATTATACAGCAAAATAAAAATTGTGCAACAATAGGCTTTAAAATATAGAAGTTTTATTTGGCAGTTTCTATAATCTTTGGTAGAATTTTAAATATGGAAATATTAAAAAACTTAATATCATTTTGTAAAAGCAAAAAAATTACTATCTCCTGCGCTGAGTCTTGTAGTGGAGGATATCTGTCATATTTACTTACTAAAGTGGCTGGCAGTTCCCAAGTCTTTAAAGGTTCAATTATTGCATACTCTTTGGAGGCAAAAAATAAATTTTTTGGGATAAAAAAATCCTTGCTCAAAAAAAATCAAGGCGTTTCAAAAAAAATTGCTCTTTTTCTAGCCAAAAATATAAGGCTTTTATTTAATACAGATATTGGCTGTAGCATAGTAGGTTTTGCTGGTCCAACATCAAAAAATAAAGTAAAGATAGGGACTGTTTTTATCGCAGTTTCAAATAAATATAAAACTATAGCAAAAAAAGAAATAATTGAAGGCGGACGAGATTATGTGCGAAAAAAAGTTAGTTTAGATGCGTTAAAAATGATTTTTGAAATTTTAAAAAGCCATTAATATGAGGGCATTTATTGCTATACAACTACCTCAAAAAACAAAAGAAGAATTAGAAAAAATCATAAAAAGCCTTTCTAAAATTAATTTAGATTTTAAATGGGTTGAATCTAAAAATTTACATATAACTTTAAAATTTTTGGGAGAAATAAAGGAAGAAAAAATAGATAGTATAAAAAATATTATTTTGGAGGTTGCAAAAAATTATTCTTTATTTGCGGTAACGATAAATTCTTTTGGATTTTTCCCAAATCAAAATTGGCCAAGAGTTTTTTTTGTTAGCACAGACAAACAAGAAATTTTAAAAAAAATTGCTACTCGTCTGGAAGATAAACTTGTAGAAATTGGTTTTCCTAAAGAGGGTAGATTTAGCTCTCATATCACTTTAGCAAGACTAAAGAGCACAAAAAATATTAATTTACTTAAAAATGAACTTAAAAATTTCACTTTAGCCCATACCTTTATAATACAAAATATTGCTTTTATGAAAAGCACACTCACATCTAAAGGACCAATTTATGAAACAATATTTATCGCAACTTTTAAAAATTGAAGTATAATATTTGAATAAATACCAGCCACCAAATCGTCACCAGTTACACCTATTGAACCAGCGTATCTTTCTAATCTATCTGCTGGAGGGACTTTTAAAAAATCTATAGCTCTAAATATAAAAAAACCAGAAATTATAAACCTTATATCTTTTTGGATGAATAAAAAACTAATAAGCATTCCAGAAAAATCATCTATAACAATTTTTTTGCAATCTTTTTGCCCAAAAATTCTTTCGGCTTTACCACTAAATAAAAAAGCTAAAATTAATGAAATTAAAGTAAAAATAAAAAAAACTTCTTTTTTTAAAAAAATAAAAAATAAAACTGCCAATATGCAAGCCCAACTTCCACTAAACAATTTAATATACCCTATGCCAAATATCGAACTAACAATTACTATAAACTTTTCTTTAAAAGATAACTTACTCATTTTTTGAAAGACTAAAATGTTCTAATAAACCTTCTATTTTTCCAAAAATAATATACTCCAGAAAAAAGTGTAATAATAACTATATACCACATCAAAAAATAAGTTATTTTTGTATAGAGAAATAAAATAAAATTATTATATGGAAATTTTTTATATAAAATGAGAGCAACAAAAATTACAAAAATTCCTATCACTTGTGAAACTGTTTTATGTTTACCCCATCTTTCTGCCTCCAAAACCTCTCCCTTACTTAAAGAGTAAAGTCTTAAACCTGTAATTATAAATTCTCTTAATATTATTGCAGTAACCATCCATGCGTTTATAACTACCTTTATTTGTAAAAATGCTAAAAATATACCAATAATCAAAATCTTATCTGCTATGGGGTCTATAATTTTACCTAAGTCGGATATGATTTTTTTTCTTCTTGCTAAATATCCATCTAAAAAATCAGTAAACGACGCAAAAATAAAAATAAGAAATGCTATAATAATGGAAGCAAATGTGTTTTGTAAAATAAACCCTATACAAAAAAATGCTAAAATAACTCTTAAGAAAGTTAATTTATTTGAAATATTCATTTTTATATTCCTACAAGATCATATTCGTATGCATCTATTATTTTTGCATTATAAAACTTGCCTATTTTAAGTTTATTATTTTTTAAAAAAACAATACCATCAATATCAGGAGCATCAAACTGACTTCTTCCAATAAAAATACCATCTTCCTTTTCTTCTACAAAAACTTTCAAGGTAGAACCAATAAATTTTTGATTAAATTGGCTTGCTATTTGTTTCTGTAAACTCATAACTCTATCAAAGCGAGCTTTTTTTATTTTATAATGTATCTGTGGTTTTAAAAAATATGCGGCTGTATTATCCTGACGTGAATACATAAAGCATCCTAAGCGTTCAAATTTTATTTCTTGCAAGAATTTACAAAGTTCTTCAAATTCTTTTTCGGTTTCTGTCGGAAATCCAACAATCACAGTTGTGCGCAACACCACATTTGGGATTTTTTTCCGAATTTTTTCAATCAAAGCAATAATTTCAGATTTTGTTATGTTTCTATTCATTAACTTTAAAATTCTATCATTTATATGTTGTATTGGCAAATCAATATATTTACATATTTTTTCTTCGCCTGCGACCACATTAATAAGTTCATCGCTGAAATGCCTTGGATGTGTATATAAAAGTCTTATCCAATCTATGTTCTTTGCAACACCGACTATATTTTTTAACAAGGTGGCGAGGCTAAAATCTCCTCCTCCTAGATCTTTACCCCAACTTGTTATATCTTGACCTATAATATTTAGCTCTTTTACATTTCTTTTATCTAATAATTTTACCTCTTTTAAAATTTCCTCTTGTTTTTTACTTTTTAGTGGACCCTTTATTTTTGGGATAACACAATAACTACAATTGTTAATGCATCCTTCGCTTATTTTTAAAAAATCAATAAAGGAAGGCCAGAGTTTTTTGCGATAATTAAAATACGGACTAAACTCAATTACCCCCTCCCATCTATCTACATCAATAAAAAATTTTTCTAATTGCTTTCTATATCTTTGGACTAAACATCCAAAAACAAAAAGATTCTTTATCCTTTTTTCTTTTTTTAAACTCAAAGCTTCTTTAATTGTTTCTATCGATTCTTTTTTTGCATCGTCTATAAATCCACAAGTATTTATAATAAGAGTATCACAACTGTTACCATCATTTTTTAAAAAAGCTTCATAAGGTATAAATTTATATCCATCTTTTATAAATTGTGCACAAACCACCTCTGAATCGTATTGGTTCCTAAAACATCCTAAAGAAATAATAGAAAATTTTTTTTGCATAACAAAATTAAAAAATATTTATTATTTAGTTATTGATATCCCTGAAGAATCTATCTTTAAACTTTTAATTGCTTTTTTTGTTGTACTTAAAGGTGGGAGGGGTTTGCCGTTTACTTCTATATAAACAGCAGAGGCATCGCTTATCTTTAATTCTACCTCTTTCTTTGCATTCCATATTTCTGGTACCCCCTTTTTTATAATACCTTCAAAAAAAATCTTTCCGTCAACCTTAACTTTTATAAAACAATTTTTTTTAGCCGTCAGCGCAACAGTTATTGGTTGTTGTTTTGGGGGTGGCTTTAAATTAGAAATTTTGGCTTCTTCTTTTGATTTCTTTTCTTGCATTTCTGTTGAAATAGTCTTTGTTTGAGATATTTTCTTTATAATAATTAATCCTACTTTAAAAGAAAAAAATAGAGCAATTACAAAAATAAGAGTGAGAAATATTATTTTTTTAATATAAGGTGGGATAGCTTTAATATTATAAATGATATTTGGCAAAATATTTGGTGAGATTTTTTTCTCTTTTTTTGTTGAACTTTTAATATCTACTAATAAATTATTTTTAAGTTCAGGAATTGGTATTTTTAAAAAATCAGCATAAATTTTTAAAAAACCTTTTAGGTATGCGGGACTTACATTTTCTAAATTTCCATCTTCTAAGTCTTTTATAACAGAAGGATAAAGTTTAGTCTTTTCAACGACTTCTTCTATGCTATAACCTAATTCTTTACGCTTCTGTTTTAATTGTGCGCACAACTCTTTTAATTCCATCTTAAAATTCAATTACTCACTAGCCCTTTTTCTTTTAAATAATTTTGGGGGTCAACTAAAATTTCTCTTGGTTTACTTCCACAAAAAGGCCCTACGATACCTGCTTTCTCCATTAAATCAAGGAGTCTAGCTGCCCTTGTATAACCTACACGCAGTCTTCTTTGTAAAATTGAAGCAGAAGCTTGACGTGCTTGTAAGATAATCTTAACGGCTTCCTCAAATAATTCATCTTCTTCTACACTAAATGAACCTTTTTTATCCATTTCTAAAATTCCTTCCTCATATATAGGTCCACCTTGGGCGCGAATAAAATTAGTCAAGCCCTCTATATCCTCATCGTCAATAAAACAACCTTGGGCACGTATCATTTTGACAGCCCCCGGCCTTAAAAACAATAGATCTCCTTTTCCTAAAAGTTTCTCTGCTCCCATGGTGTCAAGAACAGTTCTAGAATCAACTTTGGATGAAACCTTAAAAGAAATTCTTGCAGGAAAGTTTGCTTTTATTACGCCTGTGATTACATCTACTGAAGGTCTTTGAGTTGCTAAAATAAGATGTATCCCCACGGCTCTTGACAATTGTGCTAATCTTTGTATTGTAACCTCAATATTTTCCTTAGCCACCACCATTAAATCTGCTAACTCATCAATCACAATAACTATATAAGGCATACTTTTATTTTTGTTATAAGCATCTATATTCCGAACCCCTTCCTCTGCTAAAAGTTGATATCGTTTTTCCATTTCTTCAACAGCCCAATTTAAAGCGCTAAAAGCTTTTTTTGCATCAGAAATTATTGGATGCAAAAGATGAGGTAAACCGGCAAAATGCGCCAACTCAACCATTTTTGGATCTATAAGGATAAATTTAACTTCATCGGGTTTTGCCTTATAAAGAATTGAGGCAATTAAAGAATTTACACAAACGGTTTTTCCTGAACCAGTTGTTCCAGCAATTAAAAGATGTGGCATCTCTTTTAAATCTGCAACTACAGGGCTTCCTGAAACATCTTTACCTATGGCTAATGTAAGTTTTGAAGGTGACTGGACAAAAGTTTTTTCTTCTAATACTTCTCTTAAATATACAAGATGCTTTTTCTCATTAGGAACCTCAACACCAACAGTGCCTCTTCCAGGCAATGGCGCAACAATCCTTACTTGGGAAGACTTCATCGCCAAAGCTATATCATCAGCCAAAGCAGAAATTTTATTTATTTTTACACCAGCCTGTGGTTGCAGTTCATACATAGTTACTACAGGACCTTTTTGCACGCTTACAACTTTAGCCTCAACGCCAAAATCTAAAAGGGTTTCCTCTAAATTTCTTATACTAGCTTCAATATCTTCTTTAACTTCGCGATAATTTAATGAGGGTGGAATTTTTAAAATATCACAAGAAGGCAACTTATAAGTCTTTGCATCAAAAGGTTCTGTTTTTTTATTGAGAGTTTCTATTTTTTTCAAAACCTCTTCTTTATTTTTTTTGATTAAAATAGTGGTTTCTTTATCTTGACCTTCATCTTCTGTCTTGCCTTGATTTACTAGGGGTGTGTATACCTTTATCTGTGGTTTAATTTTAATTGTCTCTTTTTTAATTTCTTCTTTCTTTTCCACACTTTTTTTATTTAAAGAGAGGGATACTTTTAAACTTTTTCTTCTCCTAAACAATTTACCAAATGCTTTAGGCATAGAAACTAAAATTTTTTTAATAAAGGGAAAGATATCAATAAAAAATAAACCAAATAAAAGTAAAGCATTTATTAGAATAAGAAATAACAAAACAATGCTTGCGCCAGTTATTCCTAAATATTTTTTAAAAAAATTGGCTAAATACCAACCTATTATACCCGCAGGTGGTAAACTTAAATATTTATTAGAAGTGCCGTTAAAAAATATACCTATAAGAGTTGATAGAAAGATTAAAAGAAAAAAAAATGAAATTAAATTGACAATCTTGCTTCTCCCTATGCCGTAGAAACGAAAAGCGCCTAATCTACTAAGTCCTAAACAGAAAAAATAAAAAACAAAAAAATATGCCCCATATCCAAATGCAAAAAAAAACACAAAACTAAAATAAGAACCAACTAATCCAATGAAATTATGAATTGGTTTTTTTGGATAAGCTAAAAAGGAAAGCTCGTAAGGAGAATGGGAAATGAAACTTAAAAAAATAATTAGTGAAATAGAAAGATAAATTGTCCCTTTTAAAATAGTTGTTAGTTTTTTCATATTTATTGCTCACAAAATTTAGTAAAAATACTAAGTATTTAGTTGTTTTATGCTTAAAGTAATCTTTCCTTGATGGTCTATGCTGATGACTTTTGCTTTTACGATATCGCCTTCATTTAAAAAATCTCTAATATCTCTTACAAATTTATCTGAAATCTCAGAAATATGGATTAAACCAGTTTTACTTGGAAATATTTCACAAAAAGCCCCAAAATTTGTAAGTTTGGTAATCTTTACATCATAAATATCTCCCACTTGGATATCTCTTGTAAGCCCAACAATTTGGGCAGTCGCTCTTTCTAAATCTTCTTGATTATAGGCAACAACTGAAACTGTCCCTTCTAAATCATCAATATCAATACTTACATTATTATCACGTATAAGTTGCCTTATTGTCTTTCCACCAGGACCGATAACGTTACCTATTTTATCTAAATCTATTTTAAGTGTTTTAATTTTTGGTGCGTATGGAGAAATGCTAGAACGGGGTTGGCTAATCGCTTCTTCCATTTTGTCTAAAATAAAAAGACGCGCTTCTTTCGCACACATTAAAGCCTCGGTTATGATTTGATAAGTTAAGCCGTCTGTCTTTATATCCAGCTGAAGAGCGGTTATACCATTTCTTGTTCCTGAAACTTTAAAATCCATATCTCCATAATGGTCTTCTATTCCAGCAATATCAGTAAGTATTTTATATCTATCAACGTCTTTAACTAAACCTATAGCAATTCCGGCTACTGGACTTTTTATTGGCACACCTGCGTCCATTAAAGACAAAGAAGACGCACAAACAGTAGCCATACTGGAGGAGCCATTTGACTCTAGAATTTCTGAAACAATTCTTATCGTATATGGAAAAATATCTTTTGGTGGGATAACGTATAATAAAGATTTTTCTGCTAAAGCGCCATGTCCTATTTCTCGCCTAGATGGTCCTTTTAAAGGTTTTATTTCTCCAACGCTAAAAGGCGGAAAAGAATAATGCAACATAAAATGTTTACTCTTCTCACCTTCTAAAGCCTCAATAAGTTGTTCATCTGCACTAGTTCCCAATGTAGTTACTGCCAATGATTGAGTTTGACCTCTTGTAAATATAGCTGAACCGTGTGTTCTTGGCAAAACCCTTACCTTACAATCAATCTGCCTAATCTCATTTAATGCTCTTCCGCCTGGTCTTTTTTCTTCTTGAAGTATTTTTTTTCGCATAAATTCATCCTCTAAAGCAAAAAATGCATAACTTACATCTTCATAAACAATAGAAGCATTGTCTTTAAGTAATTCTTGATAGAGGTTATTTAAAACTTCTTTTACTTTTTCCTCTCTCTCTTCTTTCTTAGTTATTCCGTATATTTGTTCGAGTTGCGAATACACTCTTTCTTTTAAAATCGCATATATTTGTTCATTTATTTTAAAAAGAGGAAAATTTTTCTTTTTCTTTCCAGCTTTACCTTGAAGGTCTTTTTGTAATGTGATAATTTGGCGTATATATGGGTGAGCGAAATTTATCATCTGGATAATTTCATCTTCTTTAGCTTCATTAAAATTACCTTCTAACATTACAATTTTTTCTTCTGTTGCTGCCACTACAAAATCTACTGAAGATTTTTCTCTTTCCTCATATGTAGGATTGAGAATGAACTGATCTTTTATCTTTCCAATGCGCACTGCTCCTATTATCGCATCGCATGGTATATCTGAAAGGCAAAGTGCACAACTTGCGGCATTAATTGCTAATACATCTGGATCGTTTTTAGCATCGCTTGACAATACCATCACTATTATTTGTATTTCATTAGAAAGACCTTTTGGAAAAAATGGTCTTATTGGTCTATCGATAAGGCGAGCTGAAAGTATTTCGGTGTCTTTTGGTCTACCCTCTCTTTTTATAAAACCACCTGGGATCTTACCCATAGCGTATGTTTTTTCTTGATATTCTACAACTAATGGAACAAAACCACTATGGGCTTGAGGCTCTCCTGAAATGCAAACAGTAGCCAAAACAACAGTATCTCCATATGAAGCCACTACACTACCATTTGCTTGTTTTGCCCACTCCCCTGTAGAAAAAGTAAAAGGACTTCTACCTAAATTGGGTATGGAAAAGGAAAAGCTCATCTTACTTAAGGTTTAGTTCCTTTGTAATCTGTTCGTAGGTTTGCGGATTTTTGCGCTTCAGGTAATTAAGAAGGCGTCTCCTTCTACCAACAAGCATCAAAAGACCTCGGCGAGAATGAAAATCTTTTTTGTGTTTTTTAAGATGTTCTGTAAGATAATTTATCCTTTCGGTTAAAAGCGCAACCTGAACAGAAGTAGAGCCTGTATCCTTTGGATGTTCTTTAAATTTTTCGATCAATGTTTTTTTTGACTTTTTGCTAATCATATTTATATATAATACCTCTTTCTATCACTTATGTCAATAGCCTATAGCATACTTAGTTAAATAAACCAATCTCCTAACATAGGTAGCTTTTAGGTGTGTTTTTTCAACTTCTTGCTTTTTTTTTATTTTATCTTACAATAAAGATATGTCTATAATAAAAATAGTTTTAGACACAAACATATTTATAAATCCTGCTTCATATAAATTTTTTGGTGAGACGGCAAATAGCGCCTTTAATAATTTTTTAAATTTAATCTCTATCAAAAAGAATATATCCTGTTATATGCCCCCTTCGGTTTATAAAGAATTTTTAAAATTTTTAGGTGACGATTTAAATTATAAAAATACGCCGTTTATTAATAAAAAACCACCCTCTTCGTATCAGTTGTCTTTATCAGCAATTCTTTTTTATGAGTTTATAGAACAAATGCGTATAAGAATAAACAAAGGGCTTAGAATAGCAGAAAAATATGCAAGAAAAGGCTCGCAAGGGATAAGTGAAGAACAACTCATAAAAAGTTTACGAGAAGAATATCGCATAGGCACAAGAGAAGGAATAATAGATAGCAAAGAAGATTTTGACCTAATACTTTTGGCTAAAGAATTAGAGGCGCTACTGGCTACTTCTGATGAAGGTCTTATAATATGGGCACATAAATTAGGGATTAATTGTATAGATGCCTATCAATTAAAAGAAATTTTAGAAAAAACAAATTAAATTATTGAATTTACAATAGCTTTTGTTAAATCCTGCAAAGTCACTATACCAAAAGGTCTATTATTTTCTACAACTAAAGCAATATTTTCCTTTTTTGATTTTAAATTTTTAAATACTTGATATAAATTCTCTTGTGCATCTATCTTTATAATTGGCCTAATAAAATTTTGCCAATCACCTTTATTATAGAATAGATCATACACTGTAATATAGCCAATTATTTTAGAATCCTTAAATACTGGGTAGCGAGTAAATCTAGTTTTTTTTGTAAATTCTAAAATTTTATCATGACTGTCATTATACTGCGGCCCAATTATTTTATCTAATCTAACAGTAATATCTTTTATTTTAGTCTTTGTAAAATCAAAAACCTTATCTATGGCTTCTCTCTCTTTTTTATCAATACCGCCTGTTTCCTCAACCTCTTTTATTAAAAATTTTATCTCTTCTTTAGTAACAAACAAAGAGCGTTTTCTGACCTTTCCAACAAAAATTTTAATCAAAAACTTGCTAACTATTTCAATAATATTAATAATGGGTAAAAACATTTTTTCAAAAAAAGTGATAATATCAACCACTAAAAAACAAAAATCTTCTCTAAAATATCTACCGATATTTTTTGGAACAAGTTCAGAAAATATCACAACAATTGGAGTAAAAAATATCGTGGCAAATAAACTACTTTCAGGGATATTTAATTTTATTAAAAAAAAGGTTAAAAGACAGGAACTAGCAACTAAAGATAAATTAATTCCGATTAAAGTTGTAGCCAAAAACCTTTCCGGTTGTAGTAACAATTTATAAACTTTTTCTGCCTTTTTGTGCCCTTCATTTTTATAATAATGCAATTTCACTAAATCACATGAAATAAAACTTATTTCACTTGCAACAAAGAATGCTTGCAAAAGTATAAATATAAATATTCCCAACGCAAACATATTTATTTTATTTTAACTATTACGCTAATAATCTGTTTTTTATTTGACTTATCAATTATAAACTCTATATTTTGATAGGTAATTTTCTCTCCTTGGACTGGTATATATTGAAATCTATTTAAAAGAAATCCAGCTAAAGTATCTGCTTCTTTTGGTAATTTTAGGTTTAGTTCTAAATTTAATTTTCTTAAAGAAATTTTTGCATCCACCTTGTAAGAATTTTTTTCTATTCGTTGAATAAATGGTTTTGGCGTCTCAAACTCATCATAAATTTCTCCAAACAATTCCTCTTCTATATCTTCCTGTGTAACGATACCTTTTGTTCCTCCAAATTCATCTAAAACAATAGCCATGCGTTCTTTTTTTTCAAAAAAAATTTTTAATAGTCTATCTAAACGTATAGTCTCCGGAACAAAAATCGGTTCTCTTATAAAGAAATGGTAATCGGTATTTTGGTTAAGAAAAACATCCTTTGCATGCAAAATCCCTATTATATTATCTATTGAACCCTCGTAAACTGGAATTTTTGAATGTTTAATCTGGCTTAAAACTTCTAAAACTTCTATATTTGTATTTTTATTATCAATTGCTACAATATCTGTTCTAGCTGTAATAATTTCTTTAGCCTGAGTATCTTTAAACTCCAAAATATGTTTAATCATATTTTCTTCTTGTGAACTTATATATCCTTCCTTTTTTCCTAAAAGTAATGCAACTTTTAGTTCCTCTTCAGTTAAAATTATTTTTTTTGGATGGCGGATAAATACATTAGAAATAGTATTCGCTATCTTTTCAAAACTAGCTATAAATGGCAAAAATATTATCAAAAAAAATCTTAAAAATTTTGCTGAAAACAAAGAAACTTTTTCTGACAAATAAATAGAGATTGTTTTAGGAAATATTTCTCCTAAAAAAAGGACAATCAACCCACTTACTATAATTGAAACAAACAATCCTTTTTTTCCTAAAATTGGAACGAATATTGTTGTCAACAGCGACGATAACCCAATATTTACTAACATATTGCCAAAAACTATTGTAGAAAGGGTTTGCGTGGGTTTTTTAATTAAATATAAAACATGATATGCATTGATATTTTTAGCCTGAAGTTTTCGTAGTTTTAAATTACTTAAAGAAAATATTGCAGTTTCAGAAGCAGAAAAAAAAGCAGAAAATAAAGTAAAAATAATAATTAAAAATAAATTTAGCATTTTTTTAATTATATCATAATAGAATAAACAAAAGCAAATAAAAGTAGAATTTTTAAAAAATCTTTGCTAATATAAAAATATGAAAATATATGTAGGAACAAGTGGATATATCTATAATCATTGGCAAGAAGTTTTTTATCCAAAAAATTTGCCAAGATATAAAAGACTTGAATTTTATTCGCAACATTTCAACACAGTTGAGTTAAATGTAACATTTTATAAACTACCAAAAGAAAGTGCATTTTTAGGTTGGTATAAAAAAACTCCAAAAAATTTTAAATTCGTAATCAAAGGTTGGCGTTTTATTACACACTTAAAAAAATTAAAAAACTGTCAAAATGATTTAGAAATTTTTTTTAAAAAAGCGAAATACTTAAAAGAAAAATTGTTATGTGTTTTATGGCAATTGCCGCCATTGCTAAAATATGATAAAAAAAAGTTAGAAAAATTTATTTTACTTTTAAAAAAATATCCTTATTATTATAGTTTTGAGTTTAGAAACGGAAGTTGGTTTAACCAAAATACTTATAAAATTTTAAGAGAAAACAATGCAAATTTATGTATTGCTGATTCGCCTAATTTTCCAAATGTAACTATTACAACCTCATCTTTTTTATATTTAAGATTTCATGGTAGCACTAATCTATATTCATCTATGTATTCAGAGCAACAGTTACAGGGGTGGGTAGAAAAAATAAAAATTATGTTAAAAGAAGAAAAGATAAAATTTATACTTGCTTTTTTTAACAACGATGCTTTTGGATATGCGATCAAAAACGCTTTAAAATTTAGAGAACTTTTATATGGAAACTTATAAATTAAAACAATTTTATTTTCCAACAACTATAAACTACCAAGAAAAACTCAATCACCAACAGCTAAAAGTTGTCTACCAAGCTGATGGACCATCTTTAGTTTTAGCCGGTGCAGGGAGCGGAAAAACAAGAGTTTTAATTTATAGACTTGCATATCTATTAGAAAAAAATATATCGCCACAAAATATTTTATTAGTCACATTCACAAATAAAGCGGCAAAAGAAATGATAAACAGGGCAGAAGGTTTACTTAAATCCACATTAAATGGACTTTGGGCTGGAACATTTCATCATATTGCAAATATGATTTTACGAAGAGAGGCTCAATATATAGGATATTTGCCTAATTTTACCATAGTTGACAAAGAAGATGCAAAAGACCTAATCGATGATTGTATAGAAGAATTAGGTTTTTTAAAAAAAGAAAAACTTTTTCCAAAAAAAGATATAGTATTAAATATATTAAGTTTAGCAGTGAACTCTCAACACCCAATACACCAAATCATAATCCAATTTTATCCACATTTAGAAGAATACACTCCCCATATAAAAAGACTATATTCTTACTATCAAGATAAAAAGAAAAATGCCCAAATTATGGACTTTGACGACTTATTAGTATATTGGCTAAAACTTCTAAATTTTCATCAAATTAAGGATAAATATTCCAAAATTTTTAAATATATACTTGTTGATGAATACCAAGACACAAATAGACTGCAATTTGAGATACTAAAAAATTTAGCCTCATATCATAAAAATATTTTAGTAGTTGGAGATGATGCTCAATCAATTTATTCTTTTAGGGCTGCGGATATAAATAATCTCTTAGATTTTCCAAAAGCATTTGAAGGCACAAAGATTTTTAAATTGGAAATAAACTATCGTTCAACTCCACAAATTTTAACTTTAGCCAATGAGATTATAAAACACAATATAAATCAATTTCCTAAAACTTTAACTGCTATAAAAAAAGATGATTGTTTACCAACAATAGTAAAAACAAAAGATGTATATCAACAAGCAAGATTTGTTGCGCAAAAAATTTTAGAACTAAATAATGAGGGCATACCACTAAAAGAAATAGCGGTACTTTTTCGTTCGCATTTTCAAGCTTTAGAATTAGAAGTTGAATTGATAAAAAGAAATATCCCATATATTGTAAGAGGAGGTTTGAGATTTTTTGAGCAAGCACATATAAAAGATGTTTTAGCGTATCTTAAAATATTAATTAACCCTTGTGATGAACTTTCCTTTAAACGAGCAATCTGTCTGCATAAAGGTATAGGGAGAAGCACAGCTAATAAAATATGGGGGGGAATTTCAAAAGAAAAGAAAAACTTTAGCCAAATAGAAAAAGAACTACAAAATAGACAAAAGGAAGGCTTTAAGGAATTTGCTAATTTAATGGAGACTTTAAAAAATACAACAAAACCAGATGAAGCGATACATCAAATATTAAAAATTTATAGAGACCACTGTTTTTTAAATTTTGACAATCCAGATGAAAGAATACTTGATTTAGAAGAGCTAGCAAAAATAGCAAAAGATTATCAAACAATAAAAAGATTTATTGTAGAAATAAGTTCCTTTGAAGAATTCAAAGGTGAAAGTCGGATATCTGCAACAGAAAAAGATCAAATTCTTGTATTATCTACAATACATCAAGCAAAAGGGCTTGAATGGGAAGTGGTCTTTTTAATCGGTTTTTCTGATTATGAATTTCCACATCCAAAAGCATTAAATTCCCAAAAAGATTTAGAAGAAGAAAGGCGATTATTTTATGTAGTAGTAACAAGAGCAAAATCTATCCTTTATATAACCTATCCTGAAACAAAATATACTTTTAAAAATGGAATTATAATATCACGACCTTCACAATTTTTTTATGAGTTACCAAAGGATATTTATAAAGAGATCTTTCTTGAAGAAGACCTTGACAATAACTATTTATAAATCAAACTTAAAGCCTCTTGGCGAGTTTTCTGATTTACCCTAAAAACCCCTCTTACAACAGATGTAGTCGTTATGGTTCCTGGTTTTTTCACCCCACGCATTGACATACAAAGATGCTCTGCCTCAATTATAACCATAACTCCTTTTGGTTTAAGTTTCTCCATAATAACATCTGCTATCTGAGTAGTAAGACGCTCCTGAACCTGTAACCTCCTTGATAATATTTCAACAACTCTGGCAATTTTACTTAAGCCTGTTATACGATTATCTGGAATGTATGCAACATGGGCTTTACCTATAAAAGGCAAGAGATGATGCTCACAAATTGAATAAAGTGGTATATCTTTTAGAAGAATAATTTCATCATGTTTTTGTTCTAAAATAACCTCAAGTTCTTTCTTTGGATCTTTAAATTGGCCAGATAAAATCTCTTCATACATTTGGGCTACACGCTTTGAAGTAGCAACTATATCTTTTTGTTTTAGACCAACCCCTAAAGCTTCTAATAATGATTGTATAGCGTTTTCTATTCTTTTTTTATCCATAATGCTTTTAGCCAAATTTTAATCTAATTTTATAAAATTTCAAGGGTTATTATTTTACTATTTTTAAAAATGGGAAAAAAGATGTGGCAAAACGCGTTATTATTTCTCTTTTTTTAAAAAGTCTTTTAAGAGAATTAAAGTCACTAAATGCTTTTGTTCTTCTTCAATTACTTTGTTTAATATATCGACCTGCTCTTTTAAGATATAATTTTTTAAAGCTAAATATGTAAGGATTGATTCTTTTTCAATATATATACCAAATTCAACTGCTTCTAGGTCTTTATAGAAACCCTCATTT
>JAMWCT010000007.1 GCA_023819525.1 Candidatus Omnitrophota bacterium | reverse complement strand
GAATGTTCAGAATTTTGAGGTTGAAGATGGTAAAGTTTTGTATATTCTATAAAGTCTTAAATCTAAATATAAGCTGAAATAAATTTTTCAAGTTCATATTTACTTAAAGAACCCACTTTTCGGTCAACAACTTTTCCGTCTTTAAAAACCATTAAGGTAGGGATACTCATAACCATAAATTGACTTGCAATTTCTGGTTCATCGTCCACGTTAAGTTTGCATACTTTTATTTTGTCTTTTTTTTCTTTAGCCAATTCTTCAATGTGTGGCGCTACCATTTTACACGGACCACACCAAGATGCCCAAAAATCCACAAGAACAGGAATTTTCGACTCAAATACTTCCTTTGCAAAATTATTTCTGTTTAAATTAATTTCCATTTCTCCTTTTTGTAATGAAAAGTTAAAGATTAAAATGGTGGAGGTGGCGGGAATTGAACCCGCGTCCTTAAATTGCGCCATAAGAAGCGCTACATGTTTAGCTTATCTTTTCGCTTCAATTTATTCACTCCGATAAGCAGGATTGAATAAACTATAGCCTTTTAAAGTCTCATTTGAGCACCAAAGGCAACTTGCTCAAACCAGCCTGCTAAAATTCCCTTAAGCAAGTCGCAGACACCTTACTTAAGAGACTGTCTGACTAATTCAGACAGATTCCTACGCTACCAGCTAACGGAGCCATTACTGGAGCTGTTAGCCGGTTAAACACTGGTGTGTTTGCGTTTATTTTTGCAAGATATTTTTAAGAGCAATCTTGCTTGCTCTACATGCTCTTCTTACGATGCAAATTTAAGTCGAGTCCTTTTCACCCCCGATCTAAAGCCATAAGAAGTATAACACAAATTAACTTTGTTTTCAAGATTTTTTTAAGTTATGAATTTTTCAAGAATAAAAAAACCTACATCCTCTACATTTTAACACAGAAGCTATTCATAATTTAATAAATGTGGTGCCTATTTTTAGTCAATTTTAAGTTATAAAATTTTAATATATGAATTTCTTATTTAAAAGTTTCTCAATCTCTTTTATATACTTAAAAAATATTTCTTTAAATACCCCTGTTGCCTCATCGAAAGTATTCCACCAAAACCAATCGCTCCCTTCAAGTATATAAAGGTATTTTTTTATTTGTTCTTTTTTTGCAGTATCATAAAAAGAAAGGTTATCTTTTATTTTTCTTAAAATTGTCCAATATTGATTATTCTTTCTATTCCCAATCCATACAGAAAAATCGCTATTAATCCAAGAACCTGCGGCTAATCTTTCTATTTTCTTTGCTTTATAATCCGCCAAAAACTCACGAGGTGTTGTTGTGAAAAGATTTGGGTTATTTTCTAAATTTTCATAAATTGTCTCCAAAAACTCTACGCCATTGTTTTTATAATATGCCCATGCATTTTCTCCATCCATAATTATAGAAATAAAACGCTCCTTAAAGATATCTTTTAAATATTGATGAGCTCTATTGAAGTGCCCCAAAAGGTCAAAAGCAGCTAATTTTGGATCTTCCCAAGCATGGTAGTTAAAACTTATCAGATCAGAAAGATTTCTATCTCTAAAAAATATATTTAAGTTTCCAAATCTATAGGCTTGAGAAATAATATGGCGTTGATTTTTGATTGCATCAAAACTTGTATATCCAACTGCTAAACTTTTAAAGAGTATACCCTCATCCGTAGCTATCCAGTTAAATCCTTCTTTGCTATATATTAAAGCAACATCTTCTGAAACACTTCCTTCTGAAGGCCAACTACCAACTGGTGTATATCCAAAAATTTTATTAAAAATTTCTTTTGACTGTTGTAAATGCCAAATACAATCAGAGGGAAAATTAAATCTTAAAACAGGTATCTTTATATTAGAAAATTCCTTTGCAATATCTGTATCAAAAAGAAGTGGCATTATAGGATGATAATATGGGCTTAAAGAAAGTTCTATTTTGCGGGCTAAAAGAAGTTTTTTATAAAGTGGAAAAATTTCTGAAAGAATCTTATATTGTTTTTGTATTATGTATTCTTTATCTTCTTGGTTATAGTTTTGTCCTTTTTGTAAAAGATATTGTAAATTTTTATCTTCTTTGTAAGTATAAGGGCAAAACCAGGCTAAATTAAATAGAACCTGTAAATCTAATAAATCTTGTTCATTAAATCGTGAACGTTTAGATAGTTTTTTATTGTAAAGAGCCAAATACCTCGGATTAGGTTTTATAAACCTTTCAAAATTTACAGAAAAAAATCTATTAATAACAAATTTTTTTTCTTGACTTGTGAAATATTTTGGATTTTTAAGTGTAAGTATGCAATAATAATCTTTTATTCTATCTTTTATATACCAACTTAATTGTTCTAAAAGTATGCCGCTAAAATTAAATGTAACCTTTACGTTGAATTTATCAATTAGTCTTGCCATGCCATAATAATCTTTTACACCATGTAACCTTACCCATCCAAGTAAAGGATAACCAACAGCAGGCACTTTATAGCAAGGCTGATGCATATGCCATAAAAAAATAATTTTTGTGGGTGAGCTTCTCATCTTAAAGCCTCAAAGCCTCTTCTTATGATTTCTTTTGCGTATTCTGTCCAAATACCATCTCCCCAATATCTGAAATCAGATGTCTGTGAAAGCAATAAATACAATAACGCCTCTTGATATTTTTTATTTTTTTTACTTATACGTTTTTTATCAAATTTTTTATGGAAAGCAACACTTAATTTATTTATTGGATTTAAAACATCTTCGTAACCTTTAACCCAACTTTTATCGTTGGTCCAGGAACCTTTATCTAAATTAAAATTTGGATCAATTGCTTTGATTTTATCAATAGCCTCATCTGCTGACCCTTTATGATATCTTGTTATATTCTGCCAAATCTTATGTTGAGAAACTGGCTGAACTTGCGGAAAATCTTCCTCTCTTATGCCACAAGCCATTACAAACTCAAGATATTCAGAACCATTCATCGCCACAGTGCCAGTTGTTGCAACCTCTGAAAATACTAATTTATATGCGGCTGGAAATTCATTCATCATTACACCACCGTTTTCTCCATCGCTAATCTGCAAAACATAAGGTGGGATTTTTTTGCCACAAAAATATTCTCTTGTCTTTGTCTTTGCTTCATAGTACGGCTGCATCTGCCCAACAAGTTTTGTATCAGAACCTTTTGTTTTTATTAAAACTGTTATAGTCTCTATTTTACCTAATGAGTTTTTGGCAACTAAAGTGTGTGGAAAATATGGATTTTTTATAGGTGTACCGTCTAAATTTTCAATTGTATGTTCTTGAACCATCAGCCAGCTATAGCCACTTTCTTTTAAAGCCTTAATGTATTCGTAACAAACATCAGGATGAATAGGCAGTTGCATCTCAGGTGCTGAAAATCCTTTTATTCTTAATAATGCTTTTCTGCCAAACAATGATGCAAAATGTTTTCTCCAACTTAACATATGTAGCTTTAAATCTGGAACAGGCGTAGAACTTGCCACAGCATGAGACCACATTGTTCCAAGCCACTCAACATAAGGAAAATATTTTTTATCCGAAGTGATGCGTCTTAATTTTTCTATAACCTCCCCGCCGTTTAACTGTGTTAGTCCCCATAAAAGATTTCCGGAATAGTCAAGCATAACTTTTGGGTTTTTTTTCTGTTCCACTAACTGAATTATAAAATCAGACATACGATAATAGCACCAATAAAATATTGGGGCATTATGATTGTCGCCAATGTTTTGATGCTCCATCATATATTGCAAATTAGAAATTAATTTTGCACTTCTTAAATCTTCACTTGATGCAGGAATAGTTGGTTGATGCATATGTAATGCTATACCAAAACTAGAATTTACATTGGCAAAATCAATGTTTGAGATAGGTGCATATAAAGCTTTTTTTGTGCGAAAGGTTACTTCTTTTTCGTTACAACTTATGGGGGGAATTTCTAAAAATTTATCTTCTTTCATTTATAACTACTACCTCCTTGCTTTTTAAATTGCTTTTTTTATTTTTCTCTTTTTTCACATAATACGTTGCGCAATCTAAATCACTAAATATATTATCTAAACTTTCTATGCCCTTTAACCAACTTGCATTTATAGTGTTGTTTATAAGATCACTATATAGACGCAAAAATCTATTTATATGTGTCCTTATTCTTTTATTTGCGTATGAAACCATTGTTCCGGTTTTGATAATAAAAGGCCAGTCGCTTGATTGAGCAAGTAGAAGTTCTCTTGCGGCTTGATTTAAGGCTTTGAAAGTAAGTGAGTTTTTTTTTAATTTATAAATATCGAAAATTTCATTTACAAGTTTAAACATCTTTTGTCCTGCTTGATGTAGATGTCTATATACCCAATCGTTCCCACCCTCAAGCCAAAACTCGTTATATCCTTTCCAACCCCAACTTGAACCAGAAGGCAATGCAACTTGATTTATAGGGTATTCTGCTAAATACTCTGAAGGTGTAATTAATTTTATTATTTGACTGTCGAAAGCGATTTTTCTAAATAAAAAATCTATCCACATTGGCCCCTCAAACCACCAATGACCAAATAATTCAGCATCATAAGGAGCCACTATTATTGGTTTCCTATCCATCCTAGAAACTAAATATTCAATCTGTCTTTCCCTGTTGAACATAAAATTACCTGCATGTGTTGCGGCTTTCTCTTTTGCCCATTCCAGAACATAAGGTTCTTTGTAATCAGTTTTGCCTGTTATGCGATAATATTTTATACCTGTATTTATCCGTATTCCAGATGGATGAATATAGGGTTTTATATACTCGTAATCCAAATCATAACCTATGTCTCTATAATATTCTCTATAGTCAAAATCTCCCGGATAGCCTTCTTTTGCACTCCAAACCTGCTTTGACGATTCCCAATCCCTTCCAAAAGCAGCCACACCACAAGGACAATAAACAGGAGCATAAACACTGTAACGAGGCGTTGGATCTGCATTTATAAGTCCATGAGAATCAACAAAAAAATATTTTATACCAGCTTCTTTTAAAATTTCCTCAACATTAGGATAATATCCGCATTCAGGTAACCAAAATCCTAATGGTTGCCGTCCAAATACTTTTTTATAGCAATCCACACCTATATTTATTTGTGCTCTAACATCTTGCTCATTAACACTTAAATTTGGCAAAAATCCATGCGTTGCACAAGATGCAATAATCTCAATATAACCTTTTTCTTGAAATTTTTTAAAAGCAGAAATTAAATTACATTTATATTTTATAAAAGTTTCTTTAGCCTCCACAAATCTCCTATAATACATAAGTGCTAAACCATGAAAACTCTGGTCATAAGCCGTTCTTTCAATCTCTTTTTCTGCCAACTGGATAAGTTTATTTATATGGCGAATATATCTGGTTTGTAATAGTTTATCAATAAGCATATATATAAGTGGTGGGGTTAAAGACATTGTTATACGAAAATAAACACCATCGTCAATTAACCGTTCGAATATATGTATAAGAGGAATGTAGGTTTCGGTTATCGCTTCATATAACCAATTCTCTTCCAAAAAATACTCTTCTTCCGGATGTCTAACAAAAGGAAGATGTGCATGCAATAATAGGCATAAATATCCTTTATGCATTGCTTTAATAATTATTTATTGTTTGGAATTGTTAGATTTATTTTTTAAGGATTATATTTTGTTTTCTTGCGTTCAATTTCTGTAGAAATCTCTCGTTTCTGAATACCATCTTCTGATGTTGCAATAAACTCAAGTGGTATTTTCCCATCCGGTAAAGCAAACTGCATTCTAAAAGTACCATCACTATTTAGTTGAATCTTTTTGTTATTAAATAAAACTGTTGCAGTTGGCTCTGTTCTGCCATAAACTATAAGCTCAGTCCAAATTTCGAAGAAAAACTTTCTTTTTTGTTCACCAATTTGCTTCTGTTCACTTGCTCCACTAAAAATAGCTTCACTTGCACCACCAAAAATTTCAGCTGAACTTCCTAAAAAAAGTTTCCTTACATAATCAGAAGGAAAAGCTTCTAAGATTTGGCCTCTATTATAAAGTGAAATTTTTTGTTCTCGTTTTCCTCTTTTATGATATCGCAAAGAAGCAGTGTATCGCGCTAAACGTTGTGCAATAAGTTCTTGTAAAAATGGGGAAAGTTTTGAATAATAAGCTTTAACATCTGCCTCGCTTAAACGCATCCTCTTTATTCTATTTTCAGTATGAATAGGATTTTTTACTTCCTCAGAAGCAACCTTCTTTGACTTTAACTCTTCGCGTGCGCTAACTTCCACATTAACAAAAGGTTTTATTTTATTATCTTTAACTTCCATCCAAATTTCATCTTTTCTATTAGATAACCAAAAACGTGGGGTAGTAACAAAATTAGATCTTGCTAATTGAAAAAACATTCCATTAAAAAGCCTAAATCCTAAATCAGCACAATAAGTCGCATTGTCATTCCAAAGATTAATATACCAATTATTAGCTTTTGGATCAATCTCAATATCAAAGGTGCGATTAGCATTGTAGCCATTAAAATCAATAAGCGTAACGTCATACATCCTAATAACAAAGACACCGTTGTCTAATTTGGAATTAACCTTTTGTTTTAATTGATTCAAAGTGTCCTCTGTTATTTCCCAATAAGCAAATATCCAAAAGGGGTCTCTAGCGATAAGAGTAAGATATGTTTGATTATAACTTGCAGGTAGGTCATAAGTATCTGCTGCTTCTATTTTTTTAAAAGTAGAATTTAAGTTTTGCAGTTTTTTTTTATTGATTTGTGTTTGCAACACAGTTATTTATCTTTTATTTTTCATAATACACTGTAATAAGTTCCTAAAACTTGTTCAGCGATAACATCCCAAGAAAAAGCAGTTTCTACAGCGACACGTCCGTTTCTCCCCATCCAACGAGCATGTTCAAAATCGGAAAACAGAGTTCCTATACCCCATGCAATAGACTCTGGATATGGATAAACTTTTAAACCTGTCACATCATGCCAGATTATTTCAGATGGTCCACCATTTGAACTTGCAACAACAGGCTTACCAGCACTCCAGGCCTCTAATATCACTATTCCAAAAGGCTCATTTCTTGAAGGGACGCAAACACAATCGCAAGCTTTATATAAATCAATCAGTCTCCAGCCGTTCTGATAACCTAAAAAACGTGTAGCACCACTTACTCCAATATGCTTGGCCCTTTCTTCAACGCTCCAGCGCATCTCACCATCTCCAACAAAAACAAATTTGGCATTAGGGTAATACTTTAAAATATAAGGTATTGCCTCAACTAAAAGATCCGGCCCTTTTTGATAAACTATTCTTCCAGAAAATAAGACAACTGGATCGAGAGGTCCTATACCATATTGCATTTTTACAGCGCCCGGGTCTATCCAACCATCATAATTATGTGGATTGACACCATTAAAAATTACATTTACTTTCCAATCAGGTAAATTATACATCCACATTATTTCATTTTTTAAAGCACCTGAAACAGTAATAACTCTGTCAGCACAAAATGTCCCATGTCGCTCATGATCTCTTATTCTTGCAGAACGACCATCAAAGAAATTATTACCACATCTTCCATACTCTGTAGAATGGATAGTCAGAATACCTTTTCTGCCCCTCCCCTCTTTTATCCAAACCATAGCATTTGAAGTTAACCAGTCATGTGCATGAATAATATCAAAATGATCACCCATATAATCCTCAACTCCAAATACTGTATGAACGAATGAACGACACATATTATTAATCTCTTCTACAAAATCCGAATGTTGCGTGAAAGGAACTCTGTGATAATGAACTCCATGTATTTTCTCATACCAAGGCTGATGAGAATTTCCTAGGCGGGTAAATACATGCACTTCGTTTCCTTTTCTCTCTAAGGCGGCAGCAAGTTCTGTAACATGAACCCCTACTCCACCTACACAGATAGAATGTAAAGACTCCCAACTTAAAAGGGCTATCTTCATTGGCGATAAAAAATATTTAATTAATCAACTGACTTTATAAAACCTCTTTTAAAGAGTTATCTGTCCCAAAGGGATTTTTAACTGTCAACTTATTTTCTGGATCAGTCACCCATTGTCCATCAACTAAAAACTTATATTGATACCTTCCAGGTTTTAAAGGTATTTCCGTTGACCATACACCACTTCTGTCTTTTTTAAGCTGTATCCCTTCCAGATCCCAAGAATTAAAATCTCCTGTTACAGCTACTTTAGTAGCAGTTGGAGCTTTAAGTTGAAACTTTACTTTTTTTTCGCCCTTTCTTGCCATAACCCCTCCTATTAAATAATGAATAGGCACACCGAGAACTTCACACAACCTACTTAAGGTTGTTAAGCTTAATTCTCGCTTGCCTGTTTCCCACATACAAATTGCTTGCCGTGAAACCCCAATCTTTTCAGCAAGCTCTTTTTGCGTAATTTTTTTTCGCTCTCGCAATATTTTTATATTTCTGCCAACAACCAACATATTTAAAGTAAATTCACTAATAGTTGCTTGTTTTTAAAGTCGTAAATTTTAGGGGAAACAATTATGTCACAAAATGTTAACCATGTCAAGTATTTTTTTTGTTGTATAGACAGATTTAGCACATGATATCCGGTTTTGATTTCTTCATTATTAAATCAATAAAGTTTTAAGTCTTATCTAAAATAAACTCCTTTTTAGTAAAAGACAGTTATTCTGATCTAAATGGGTATGTTGGGGAGAGATAATTAATTTTTGAAAGCATATTGAGTATCTGTAATTTTATTTAAGATTTCTCTTTATGATGGTCACAAATGAGAGTTATTGCTTTTAGCTATTTTTTTACCCTCAAGCCACTCTTTTTTATTAACTCTTGACGTATTAAATTCCAAATTGCACTTGAACGGTTTGCGTAATTTCTCTCTGATGAGTTTACCAAACTTATCTAACAAATCGTAACCTTCTATGACGCAGCTCCTCCAATTCCTGTCTAAGGGGTGCCCAATATGTCTTATCCTTTTGACGCTCACATTCTTCTTCCTTACGAAGTTCTTCATTGAGCCTCTCTACTTGAAATGCGATTGCTGATTTAAGAAGGGGTCTGTGAAGAACATATTCTTTTGCTATCTTAGGATATCTCTTTACTAACTCAATTAGTACTCCAACATCTCTACATTCCCCAAGCCACCAGAGAATACGTTCCTTGGCTGCCTTATATTTGTGCAATATAATGTCATTATTTACCAACCGCTTTAGCATAAACCAATCTTTATCTCTTTGCGTCTTTTTACTCTGAACTAAATCTTTAATTCCAATTACATCTATGGAATTTTTCCCGTTTAATAATATGGTCTTCCTGCGCTCCCATAGTTTATCAAAAGTATCACAACCCCTCAATTTTGAGATGATATCTATTCGTAGTCCTTTTATATCTTTTCTATTACAGCGAAAGTGGCAGGCATGACCTTTCTCTAAATACTTTAACTCAAGTGGTGGAACATAAATAAGTTCAGCTTCTAAATCTTTTAATGCAGATAGCAAACATTTTAAATTTTTGGTACTGTTGAGTATAACAAAATCAGAATCTCGACTAAATTCGGCTGCGCCATAAATTATACAAGCTTGGCCTCCAATTAACAAGCATTTAACGCGATGTTTCTTTAAAGTAAAAAGGACTTTGAGGATCGGGTTCTGGGTCAAGGCTCCCTCCTAAAGCAATGTATAACTGCCATAATTTAGTAGTCTCTAAGATTCTATCTTTCGCAGAGAGATTAATCCAACCCCTCTCTTCATCAACAAAAATCCTCTTTTTATATTTTGATTTACGCCTTTTCATAAAATCTGCCTATTTTTAAAATCCATCTTAATTTTAACCTATCCCAAAGGTTATGTCAACAAAGAGTTTTTGTTGATAGACAAATAATATCCAGTTTAGTTTTTTCTTTAAAGAAGAAATAAATAAAAGCGTATATATTTTAGTCTGCTGAAAACGATTTCATAGATATGCCTTTTTAATATTTAAAAATGAAAAAAATAATGTTATTTTTAAATTGAGGGCCTCTAAAATAAGGGGCCAAAGCCACGGACCCTCTCCTTGCTTGATGCAGGGGAGGGTTTTTTATTTAATATGACCTTACTCTTTTTAAATAAAAAAGATTTACAACTATAAAAAAATCTTTAAAATTATTGTGATGATAAAAAATTATCTACAAGGCATAATAGATATTTTTTTTCCTAAACTTTGTTTTTATTGTCAAAACCAAAGTGCTGATTATTTATGTCAAAATTGTTATGAAAAAATAGAATTTCTCTATCCTCCACTTTGTCGTTTGTGTTCATTGCCTATAGATAACAATAAAAGTGGGCTTTGTAAAAATTGTATTGGTGCGCATCGTAGTTATAACAGAATAATAAGTGTAACTTTTTATAAAGAACCACTAAAAGAGCTGATTTTTCTTTTTAAGTATAAATATTATGAGTATTTAGGAGATTTTTTATCATCTATAATGATTAATCATTTAGTTAAAATCGGTATAGATTTGAAAATGTATGATTTTATTACAGCTGTGCCAACACATAGAATAAAACTAAAAGAACGAGAATACAACCAAACTGAAGTCCTTGCAAAATTTTTATCAAATTATTTTCAAATTCCTTTTAAAAATGATATAATCTATCAAATCAAAAATAAAATTTCCCAAACAACATTAGATTCTAAAGAACGACAAGAAAGTGTAAAAAATAGTTTTACCGCTACAAAAAATTTAAAAGAAAAAAAAATTGTGCTTGTTGATGACATCTTTACTACTGGTGCAACTTTAGAGGAATGTTCAAGGCTATTAAAAATGCAAGGTGCACAAATGATCTTAGGAATAACATTATGTAAAACCCCTTAAATTTATGAAGATTTTAAGAACATATATATTAAAAGATTTTATTTCTACTTTTATTTTTTCTATTCTTATGCTTACCGGTATAATCTTAACAGGAAATCTTATAAAAGTTGTAGATATGGTTGTAAGAAAAGGTGTTTTTATTATTGATGCTATAAGATTGCTTGCCATATTTGTCCCTTTTACGTTGCGATTTACAATTCCTTTGTCATTTCTTTTAGGAATACTTCTTACTATTGGTAGATTGATTTCTGATAATGAAATAATTGCGATAAAAATGGCTGGAATTTCAATATTTAAAATTTTAAATATTTTCCTTATATTAGGAATTATTTTTTCATTATTGCTTTTTATACTAAATGATAAATTTATACCAGGTTTTCAATATAAATATCGCAAAATTATAAAAGGTATATATTCAAAAAATCTATCAGCACTTATTGAGCCCGGGGTATTTTTAGATGATTTTAAAAATTATATTCTTTATGTCTCTGACAAAGATCAATATAATTTAAAAAATATATTTATTTATGAAACAGGAGAAGAAGCTATCAGCAAAGTTACTTTTGCAAAAAAAGGAAGATTTATAGTTGAAAAAAATATATTAAAAATGGAATTAGAAGATGGATTTCGAGACGAAGTAAAATCGGACAACAAGAAAGAACTATATAGAATGAATTTTAGAAAATTTTTTATGGAAATACCTATTGAAGAAAAAAAAGCCAATTCTATCAGACAAAAACCTTGCGATATGAGCCTGGAAGAAATAAAGTTACGAATTGGGTATTTTCGAAAAAAAGGACTTGAACCTTTAGACCTTATATTTGAATACTATCAAAGAATAAATTATTCTTTTTCTGTAATTACTTTTATCCTGTTAGGATTTGGTGCTTCTTTAAAAATACGACATCGCGAAAAAACGATAAATTTTGGAATTGCATTTCTTTTAGCCGGGCTATATTATTTAATATCTATTTTAAGTCAAACGTTAGTTCATTATCATCTAATTTCACCTCTAATTGGCAGCTCCCTAGCCAATATGGTCTTTGGCTTTATAGGAGTCTATTTTATTTGGAAAAATGCGTATAATTGATAGATACATATTAAAACATACCACAAGAGGATATATATTTGTCCTTATTATTTTTATAGGATTGTTTATTATCGTAGATTTGTTTACCAACCTTTTTGACTTTCTCAAAGCAAAAGTTTCCCTTTCATCTTTAATAGCCTATTATATTTATATGATACCGTTGATATTTAAATTAGTAAGTCCTTATGCGCTCCTGATAAGTGTTCTTTATACTTTCGGAGAATTAAATAAAAATAATGAAATAATAAGTATTCGTGTTGCGGGTATAAGTATTTTTCGCTTTACACTGCCTGTGATGGTTTTTTCTTTTCTTATATCTATATTTACACTTTTTATTCAAGAAAATTTACTTATGAAATTTCAAAGTAAAGTAGAAAATATTAAAATTCACTCATTTAAAAAAAATACTTCTGCAATTGATAAACAAACAGATATATCTTTTTCGTCAGGAAACATGGTTTTCTTCGCACAAAGATTTTTGCCAAAAGAAAATACGCTAAATTATGTAACAGTTTTTATTGAAGATAAAAATGGAAATATTACAGATAAAATAAGCTGTGATAAAATGGTATATGAAAATAAAAAATGGATATGTAAAGAGGCTATAAATTATAAATTAGATCAAGAAGGTAAAGTTTTTGACAAAGCTAAAGTTTTACCAACGCTAGAAATTCCACTGCAAGATACACCACAAGAAATTCTTCTTAAAAAAAACATATTATCGCAATTTGCTTCTTTAAAAATGCTTCGTAAAGAAATGTTGCATCTTAGAAAAATTAAGGCTTACAATAAATTTCTTAACGCTTTCATTGAATATAACCAACGAATTGTGGAACCTTTTTCTCATTTATTTTTGGTTATAGGAATTATACCCTTTGCAACCGAAATTAAAAAAAGACATATTGGATTTTCTGCATTGGGTGTGGGTTTTATATTTGGTTTTATATATTATTGTTTTTTATACTTAAGTATCGCTTTAGGGAAAAGTGGTCTAATTTTGCCTTTTTTTTCTGCCTGGCTTGTGCCTTTATTTTTTATTATCGTTGGTTTTTTGGGTATGTATTTGATAAGATAATGTCATTTTTTAAAAGGGTTCTTATAAATTCTTGGAATTTTTAAGGAAAGGTGACTCAAAATTTCATAAGGAATTGTTTTTGCCCAATCTGCCAAATCTTGTGCTGTGATTGTTAACCCCTTTTTACTTCCAATCAAAATTACCTCATCCCCCACAATTATATCGTCTCTGTTTTTAATATTTACCATAATATGATCCATACATACCCTACCCACTAAATCAAAATAACTATCTTTGATAATTACTTTAGCATTATTTGAAAGAGCCCAAGGATATCCATCAGCATAACCTATTGCCACAGTTGCAATTTTAGTCTTTGTTTTTGTTATAAAAGTTCTTGAATAACTTATCCCCATACCTTTTTTTACTTCTTTAACAAAAATAACTCTTGATTTTAAAGAAAGTATTGGCTTTACTTTTATATCTATTATATTTTTAGCCGGTAAAATACCGTAAAGAATTAAACCTGGTCTAACCATATTAAAATGTGCCTCTGGGTATAATAAAACCCCCATGCTGTTTGCACAATGTTTATATTTAAAATAAATTTTTTCCTTTTCTAAATTTTTGATAAACTCGCAAAAAATTTTGATCTGATATTGCGTAAATTCTCTATCCTCCGCGGCTGGAAAATGGGTAAATATACCCTCTAAAATTAAATTTGAAAGTTTGGTTAATTCTTTTATAAATTTATAAGCATCTTGGTAGTAAAATCCTAGCCTACCCATTCCTGTATCAATTTTGACATGCACAGGCGTGTATTTTTTAGCCTTCCTTGAAACATTATTTAAAACTTTTGCAAACTCAAGACTTACAACTGTTGGATGTATTTTATACTCTACAAAATAATTAGCAAATTTAGAAAGCACTGCACTTAAAACTAATATTGGTTTTTTTATACCTGCTTGACGCAAAGCAATCGCCTCTTCTAAACTCCCAACACCAAAAAAATCAATACCTACTTTAACAAGTTCTTCTGCAACTTCTATAAGTCCATGTCCATAGGCAGATTGCTTTATGGTCGCAATAACTTTTACATCCTTTGACAGTAATCTTTTAATACAAAAAAAATTTTTTCGCAGTATCGCCAAATCAACTTCAATCCATAAAGGTCTAAACATCAATCTCCTTTCTTATCAGGTTTTATATGTACCTGCGAAGTCTTTGGGTGTAAATAGAGTGGCTCTAACTTTTGTAGTGGTGTAAACTTATTTTTTCTAAAATAATCTTTAGCAATTTCTAACAGATTTGCTGCGGATGGCCAAATATTTTTTTTACAAAAATCTACACAGAGATAGTGCTTAAGCACCTCTCTTCTTATATCCTCGTCATACGTTACAAAAAAATAATCTTTCTTTTCTTTAATAAATTCTTCTAAAGTTGTAAGTTTTTCTTTGCCTTCCTGTGCAAATATTGATTTCTTCTTTTTAAAAGTGGCAGCATAGATTAAATTTTTTTTAGCAGAAGCTATAACCGCTACCTTTTCCTTATCTTTAAAATTATATGCAACAGAAAATAGACTACCTATAGCTATAATTGGTTTCTGCCATATAAGACTAAAAGCTTTAATTATACTATGGGATATTCGTAAACCCATAAATGAACCCGGACCGTTACCAATAACTAATGCATCAATATTTTTTAAGTTTAACTTATATTTTTTTATATATCTATCTATGTATAAAATTATCTTTGAAGAAGAGAATTTGAGACGCTTATTGTAATTTATAATAAGTTTATCCTGCCACAGCAAGGCAAAAGAAATATTCTCGGTAGAGGTATCAATTGCGAATAAATTCATTTTTTAAAGCGGCTAAATATTCATTAAATATTTTTCTTCTATCCGCAGATATAGAGTTTAAATAAAAGGATATTTGACGGCTGTTGATATCTAAAAAATTAAATTTTACTTTAATATGCTCCGAAAGTAAATTCGAAATTTTATCTCCCCATTCAATTAAGACAATACTATCTTTTCTATATAAAATATCCTCAAGACCTATAGTATCAATATCTTTCTTTTCTAATCTATACAAATCTACATGATAAATATAAATATCTCTTTTCTTATATTCTCTTATAAGAATGAATGTTGGACTTATAACCGTTTTTCTTATCCCAAAACCTTTTAATATGCCTTTTACAAAAGTAGTTTTGCCAGCTCCAAGTTGTCCCTCTAAAATTACAAGATCTTTTGGCTTTAAAAACCTGCTAAAACTCTCTCCCAGTAGCAAAGTTTGATATTTTGAAAAACTTTTGATATACATTTTTAAAAATGAGTATAACCTTTAATAAAAATCTTTTCACCTCCTTTGAACTTATAACCGTTTTTTTTACTTACTATCTTGCCAACTAAATAAAATTTTTGTTTCAGAAAATCTAATCGTCGCTCATCTTTAGATACTGTAAAAATAAGCTCATAATCTTCTCCCCTGTATATATCATTAAGACCTTTTGTGAGAGGAAGTTTATCTTTATAAACAATCGCCCCTTTGTTACTTTCATGTAAAATTCTATAAAGATCTAAAATAAATCCGTCAGAGATATCAATCATTGAATTTATTTTAAAATTCTTTACTAGGTTCTGCGCCTCTTTTACTTTTGGAAAAAATGGCATATTGTAACTATTTAAACCTAATCTACCTGTAACAAAAATATAATCATCTACCTTTGCGTTACTTCGGCTAATATATTTTTCCGCTATACCTACACCCCATACATCTAAAAACAACTTAAAAGCTTTAGAAGTATCCCCTCCAACCAAAAAAAATTTATAGATTTTACTGAATTTTAAAATCCCTTCTAATATTTTTTTTAAATGTGTTTTTTTTATGTAATTTGGTTTTCCTAAAGAAATACCAATAAATTTTGGTACCCCGCCGCAAGCTGCAAAATCAGAAATTACTCTTGCTACAGCCCTCATGCCTATTGTCTCAAAACTTATATTTTTTAACTTAAAATGTATATCTTCGATAAATAAGTCACTTTTTAGAAGAATTTTATCCTTTTTAATCTTAACTAAAGCAGAATCATCTCCCACCCCAGCTAATACATCTTTTCCCTTAAAAACTTTGCGTTTTAAATAATCAATCCAATCGATCTCCTCTAAATGCATAAATTTTTCTTTAAAAAAATTTGGCGAAAATATTTTTAATATTTTTTTTATATGGTGGATATATTATACCTTTATCAGTGACAATTGCTGTAATTAACCTGGATGGTGTGATATCAAATGCAGGGTTGTAAACCTTGACATCTTTTGGTGTTATATAAATTTTATTAAAAACCTTGCGCACCTCATTTGGATCCCTCTGTTCAACAAGTGTATCTGGTAAGTTTTTTATTTTTAAATCAAAACTACTAAATGGAGCGGCTACATAAAATGGTATCTTATGATAATTTGCCAAAACTGCTAAATTGTAAGTGCCAATTTTATTCGCAACATCTCCATAAGCTGAAATCCTATCTGCACCAACTATTATTTTATCGATCTTACTTTGCTTCATCAAATAAGCTGCCATATCATCACATATAAGTATACAAGGTATATGCTTTTTTTGTAACTCCCAAATTGTGAGCCTCGCTCCCTGCAAAAGTGGTCTTGTTTCATCAACATAAACTTTAATATTTTTGAGTTTCTTATAAGCTTGATAAATAATGCCTAAAGCCGTTCCCTCGCCTGACGTCGCCAAAAATCCGCTATTGCAATGTGTTAAAATTGTATCAGTCTCATTAATAAGTCTAACCCCAAAATTAGCTATACGTTTACATGAGTTTATATCCTCTAGATGGGTTTTCTTTACAACTTCCAATATTAAGTTCTGCAAAGTATCTATATCTTTATCCATATTCGCCTTAACAGCACTCTCTATCTTTTCTAAAATCCAAAATAAATTAACAGCCGTTGGTCGTGTATTTTTTAGAGACTTTAGTGTCCTATCTAATTGCCTTAAAAAATTTTTTTTTGAGAAAAAAAATTTTTTACTTTCTATATATACAACATAGCCTGCAAAAATACCTATTAAAGGAGCACCCCTAACTTCTAAATTTTTTATAGCAGAAACTCCATCTTTTAAGCTTTTGCACTCTCTCCAAACTTCTTTAATTGGAAGGAGTCTTTGGTCTAAATAAAATAGTCTATTATTTTTAAACTTTATTGCTTGCATCAAACTTATTTAGAATTTTAAGTAAAAAATTTCTTCTTAAAAATACTGCACCAACCTGACAAGCTTCTTGACAGCACATACACATAATACAATTCTTGTAATCAATTTTTGCTTTTTTATTATATAACATAATTGCATTCTTTGGGCAACTTTTTACACACATACCGCACCCTATACATTTGGAATCTATAGCTGGTCTAAATTTAAAAAATAATCTTGCAACTTTAATTAAGAAAGGGGGGAAATAATTAATTATAAATTGTGGAGGAAATCTAAAATTACTTATCCTTGCAACCTCTGAAATGACCTCTACCTTCTCCTCTAATAATCCTTCTTTTTTTGCAACGGAAAGTAAAGGATTGCTTTGTAGCGGCAGACCTAACAACTTCGAAATAACATAATCTGTATATAGCGCATCATCTCCTACAATTACTATACCTAATTTTTTTACTTTACCCTCCTTTGCAGGACCTCTTCCTTCAAGCGCAAAGATTCCATCTACAATATTAAGTGGCGGATTTATAATTTTATAAAGTTTTAAAATAATTTTAGAAAGGTCCTCGGCTTTAGGAAATTCTCTGTGTAGATAGCTTTTATGTAAACCTACAACACAACCATAAAGATTCTTTGTAGCTAAAGTCAAAACCATTATTTGATGGGTCTTAAGTTTAGCCAAATTAACCATACCAAAGTCATCAACCCAGTAGGCAAAAGGTATATTATCTTTTATAATAATTTTATCTGGATAAAGGCAATCAAAACTTAATCTTTCCGAAACTTCTCTTATACCTGTAGTAGTGTATATTAAATTAAGATATTGATTTGACAAAGAATGTCCAGGGCAATCTGCAACAAAAACCTTATAACCTTCTTCTTTAAAAATTCTTCCGACAGCCTCAACGATTGCCGGATGAGTAACTATTGCTTCGGAAGGTTCTGAAGCCATTAAAAGATTTGGTTTAAGAAGAATCTTATCTTGCCCAAAAAATATTTTTTTTGGGTGGAAGTGTTTATGAATAAAATCTGTTAGTCTACTTTTAATAAAATCAATATCGTAGGTGTCGATTTTTAAAATTATAACTTTTTTCATAAATATTTAAATATTAAAAATTTTTTTTGCATTTTCAAAAATTGATTGCTCTAATATTTCTATTTCTATATTTTTTGTTACAGCAACAGCTTCATAAACTTTCCCTATATCAAATGGCAAAGAAGGTTTTTGATTAATTTTCATATACGGCGAATCTGTCTCCAAAAAAAGGCTTTCTAAAGGACAATTAACCAGCGAAGAAATAATATCTTTATTTTGCCGTAGGATATTCGGCGAAAAAGAGATAAAACCTCCCTTTTCTAAAATTTTTAACATAAATTCTTTACCGTATGAAAAACAATGAAAAATTATTTTATGGTATGAATTAAAAAATTCATCAAGAATTTCTAAAATCCTAAAATCCTCTGTGCGATTATGTATGATCAAAGCTAAATTTAATTTTTTTGCCAATAAAATAAAATCTTTAAATATTTTTTCCTGAATTTCAAACGATACGAAATCTAGGGCTTTAAAATCAAGACCTATCTCGCCTATAGCTACTATTTTTTTATTTTTTAAAATAAGCTCTTGATAATCTGACAATAAAGATGGTAAATAGCTTTTAGAAGAAAAAGGATGAAAACCAATCGATGAATATATAAAAGGATATTTAGAAGAAAGTTCTAAAGACTTTAAAGAAGTTTGATAATCAATACTTGAGTCTATAAAACAATAATTGTATTTGCAATTAGAAACTAATTCTTCTATCTGCTCTGCTTTTAAACTATTTATATGGCAGTGAACATCAAAAAGCATCTGTCTCTATTCGTGGGAAAAGTGGAACATCTTTTTTTATACAAAAACCTTTATAACTTGACCAGCTTTTCTCTTTAAAAGTAAAATTATTATCATTATTTGATAAACCTAACTGTCTATAAATTTCTTTACTAGTGCTTGGCATAAAAGGATAAAGATATAAAGAAACAATTCTTATGCCTTCCGAAAGTTGATAAAGAAAATTTTTCATTTCATCTATTTTTCCTTCCTTCCAAAGAATCCATGGTTTTTTATCCTCTATATATTTATTCATTGTGCGAATAAATGAAAAAATTAGTTCTAACGCAGAATAAAAATCACAACTCTGCATCACTTTTGTATAATAATTTTCTAAATTTTTAAATGTTTCTAAAAATTCTTTTGGAAGGTCTGTATTTAGTGGCTCCAATTTACCTTGAAAATATTTCTCCGCCATATTTAAACTTCTATATACTAAATTTCCTAAATCGTTAGCCAAATCGCTATTTATCCGACTTTTAATCGCCTCTAAACTAAAATTTCCATCAAAACCTATTGGTACCTCTCGCAAAAGAAAAAACCTAAAAGCATCTAAACCTCTTTTTTGTGCGGAAGGAAAATGACTATTTAATAAATTTATGAGTTCTAAGGGATTAACGATGTTTCCGCGCGATTTAGACATTTTCTCCTCTCCAACTTTCCACCAACCATGTGAAAAAATAACTTTTGGCATCTCTAGGTCTAATGCCTTTAAAATTATTGGCCAAAAAATTGCATGTTGTCTTAAAATATCTTTTCCAATAAAATGTATATCTGCGGGCCAAAAGTATTTAAATTTTTCATTGTCTAAAGAAAAACCAACAGCGCTTATGTAATTAATCAAAGCATCAAACCAAACATAAACAACATAATCTTTATCTATAGCAAAATCTATCCCCCACGATAATCTTTTTTTAGGTCTTGAAATGCAAATATCTGATAATGGATTTTGTAAAAAAGCCATAACCTCATTGTAACGAATTTGTGGTTGTATTACAGAAGGATTATCTTTTAGGTAGCCCATCAACCAATCCTGATACTTTGATAACCGAAAAAAATAATTTTCCTCTTGAACAGTCTCAACTGGTCTTTTGCAATCCGGGCAACCTTTATTATCTTTTACTTGCTGTTCGCTCCAAAATGATTCGCATGGCACACAATAAAAGCCTTTATATTTTTCTTTATATATATCGCCTTTCCTGTATAAAAAATTTATAACATTTATAACAACCTGCTTGTGAAAACTATCTGTTGTTCGTATAAAAAAATCATAAGAAATATCTAACTCCTTCCATAAACTTTTAAAATTAGCACAAATCTTATCTACAAAAGACTGCACATCTAAATTGCTTTCTTGGGCGGCTTTTTGAATTTTTCCACCATGCTCATCAGTTCCTGTAAGAAAAAAAACCTCTCTGCCTTCAAGACGCATAAAACGCGCCATACAATCACTAATTACATTGGTATAAGCATGGCCTATATGAGGGCTAGCATTTACATAATAAAGCGGTGTTGTTATGTAAAACTTATTCATCTTTATCTTCTATTGGCAAGAGAGGATAAAATATTTTTTCCACCCTCCCATCTTCTAGTTCAACGTAAACCATTCGTTTCAATACATTTACCGAGATTACTTTACCTTTTCCATTAGGTGTATCTATATTTTGGCCTTCTTTTGGCAATCCTTTAGATAATTGTTTATAAGTTTGGTATTCATAAAAAAGGCAACACATAAGCCTTCCACATAAACCTGAAATTTTTCCAGTATTAAGAGAAAGTTTTTGTATTTTTGCCATCTTCATACTTACCGCCTCAAAATTTTTTAAAAATCTGACGCAACAGAGTACCTGGCCACACGGACCGATGCCACCAAATAATCTTGCTTCATCTCGCACACCAATTTGTCTCATCTCTATTCGAATTTTAAAAATTTTTGCCAAGTCCTTTACTAATTCGCGAAAGTCTACCCTACTTTCAGCAGTAAAATAAAAAATAATTTTTTTCTTATCAAAAGAATACTCGGCATCAACAAGTTTAAGTCCTAATTTATGCTCTTTAACTTTTTCTTCACATTTTTTAAATGCTTCTTTTGCCGCCCGCTTATTTTGCTCTATCTGTTCTAAATCTTGAGGCGTAACTTTTCTAACAATGCTTTTAAGAGAACTCTCCTTGTCGGCGGTCTGTAGCGAATCAGTATCGCTATCAGTTATTTCTATAACTTCCCCATAATCAAGTCCTCTATCTGCCTCTATAATTACATAATCATTTAAATTAATATCATCTGTAATTTGATATGTCATAAGCTGACCCGCATTACGTAATCTAATTAACCCAATCCTCATAATTTTAAAAAATATTTACTTTTTGGAATTTTGTTTTAAGTAAATTCAATGCTAATTTTTCATTAATATTGTTAGACGCATTATAAATTTTTAATATTGTTTCTAAGATCTCGCTTAATTCCTTAACGCTTATATTATTGATTCTGCTAAAAATTCTATGGTTTGCTTGAAAATTTTTATTTTCGAATAATAAGCCTTCCGACTTAGTTATTTTATAAACAAGAAAATTTCTGAAAATTACTGTTAAAAACCATAAAAAAGAAGAAAGCTCACTACGCTCTTTGAAATTTAGTTTTCCATCAAAAAATAAAGATATCCAAGATAAATTAAAATCTAAAGGTTCTTTTTCCCAATAAGGCAAAAAAATTTTTCTACATCTTGATATAATTGTTGGCAAAAGGCCTTCCAATTTAGTAGCGCAAATTGCAATAAAAGAATTTTTTGGCGGTTCTTCTAAAGTCTTAAGAAATGCATTTGCGGCTTCAAGACCAAATGTTTGAGCATCTTTTATAAGTAAAACTCTTTTGCCCAAACCAAAACTTTTAAGAGATAAGAAATTTTGCGCATCTTTTATATCTTCAATACGTATCTGTGTATTTTTTGGTGCAACAATATAAATATCTGGATGGGTATGGTTCTGTACGGATTTACAATCCCAACAATTATTACATAGATTATTTTTGCAAATTACAAGTTTTATAATTTCTTCTATTAAAGGAAAATTGTCTCCCGCAAAAAGATATGAAGGACCAAGCATATTTTTTTCTTTTAAAAATCTAAAGTATTGAATTATTTTTTCACCTGACATATTAGATAAATTTTTTGCATAAAATTTTTTTTACGCAATCAAAAATTGCATCTAAATTAGTATTTGCATCAATTACCTTTATCCTCGCAGGTTCTTTTTCTGCTAATTTTAAATATCCATTTTTAAGTCTATCGTGAAATGATAAAGGTCTAGATTCAATTCTATCTTTTTTTCTTATTCTTTTTAATCCTGCTTGCGGATCTGTAATTAGAACAATAGTTAGATCCGGTCTTATTCCTTGCAAAAACATCTCTACAGCTTTTTTTGCTAATTTCCCTAAACCTAAAGCATACCCCTGATAAACTATAGTAGAGTCAAAGAAACGGTCACAAATGACAAAATCATAATTTTTAAAAGCACCTTTTAATTTTTCCTCTATTAGTTGAGCTCTTGCAGCTAAATATAGAAGTAGTTCTGTATATTTAGACATTTTTTTATTCTTTTTATCCAATAAAAGGGCTCTAATTTTTTCTCCAATATCTGTTGAACCCGGATCTCTAAAAACCTTTACAGTAAACTTTTTTTCTTTCAAAAAATTTGCTAAAAAATTCACAACGCTACTCTTACCACTACCTTCCAATCCTTCTACTGTGATAAAAGTAGCTTTTTTTAAAGTTTTCTTCTCCATATCGTTCCTTCTTTTGTATCTTCCAATATGATACCTTTTTCTAAAAGTTCTTTTCTTATTCTATCCGCTAATTTATAGTCTTTTTGCTCTCTTGCTTTCTGGCGTTCTAAAATTTTGGCTTGTATTTCTTCTTCGGTGATTGGAGAAATTATAAAAGATTCTGAAGTAATTGTAGATGCTTTTGTTGTTTTTGGCACTAAATTTAACCCAAAAATATCTGCCATATCTTTTAATAAACTATAAGCCTCAATAATAAAATATGTGTTTTCCATATTCTTGTTGGCTTCGCTAATTAATTCAAAAAGTGTAGCTAATGCTTTTGGAGTATTAAAATCATCATCTAACGCTTCTTTAAATTTTAATTTTAATTGCTTTATTTTATCAATACTATAATCATTTTCCACTAATTTTAAATCTACCTTTCTTTTTACTTTATCTAAAAAAATTAATATACGCTCAAAAGCTAATTTTATATCCTTGATTTTTTCTTCTGTATAGTCAATTGCCTGCGAGTAATGTGCACCTAAAAATAATAATTTTAGAAAATTTGCGTCATACTTTTTTATAAAATCTTTTATACTGACAAAATTACCTAAAGATTTAGCCATTTTTTGTCCATTTATAGTTAAAAGCCCATGATGCATCCAATATTTTGCAAATGGCTTTCCAGTTAAAGCTTCGGCTTGTGCTATTTCATTTTCATGGTGTGGAAAAATTAAATCTAATCCACCTGCGTGTATATCTAAAGTTTGTGAATTTAAAAATTTTTGGCTCATTACCGAACATTCTATATGCCAACCCGGTCTACCTCTCCCCCAAGGACTTTCCCAAAAGGGCTCATCTTGGCTTGATGATTTCCATAAAGCGAAATCTAAAGGATCTTTTTTTAAAGAATTTGGTTCTACTCTTACAGCCTCTAATAATTGCCCAATATTTTGTCCAGATAATTTTCCATAGCCGGGAAACTTTCGCACACTAAAATAGACATCTCTGCCAGCTTGATATGCATAGCCCATATCGATTAAATCTGAAATATATTTAATCATATCAGGGATATTTTCTGTTGCACGCGGCTCATAATCAGCTTTTTTAATACCTAACAATTCTAAATCCTCATAGTAACTAACAATATATTTTTCTGTTAAATCTTTCCAATTTATACCTAATTCTTTTGCTCTGTTTATTATCTTATCATCGATATCGGTGATATTGCGAACAAATCTAACTTTAAAACCTAAATACTGCAAATACCTCCTTACTAAGTCAAAAAAATAAAGGCTTCTAGCGTGTCCTATATGGCATTCATCGTAACTAGTTATACCACAAGTGTACATATTGACAAAAGATGGATTAATGGGGATAAATTCTTTTTTTTCTTTGCTTAAAGTATCGTATATTTTTAACATACCTTTACGAGACAATTGGCCAAACAACTTATAGAATTTTTTGAACCTAAAATATTTAAACTTTCTTTTGATTTTATTTTTAGATTTATTTGGTTTATTTGAAAAATTTTTTTTAAAGAGTGTAAAATTTTTTCCTTAAAAGGTGCTAACTTTGGTTTATCTGTAATAATAATCACATCGATATTTATAATTTTAAACTCTTTATCAATTTTTTTAAGAATAAATTCGACAATCCTTTTGCTATCCAAGTCTATAAATTTTTTTGAAGGAGGAAAATAATCTCCTATATCACCTAAATTACATGCACCGCAAATTGCATCAGTAATTGCATGTAAAACTACATCTCCATCAGAGACAGCCTCTAAACCTCCTCTATTTGTTATTTTTTCTCCTCCTAAAATTAGAGGTTTATTTTTTTTAGAAAATTTATGCACATCAAAACCTAATCCAATAGTAAAATTTATCATTTTAGTTCAAAGATCAATGTTCTTGTGTTTTTAGGAATTCATTATAAGAGGCTTCATCTAAAAGATTGTTTATTTCATCTAAATTTATAGCTTTAATCTTTACTAACCACCCTTTCCCAAAAGGATCCTCATTTACCAATTGAGGGCTATTTTTTAAATCATCGTTAACCTCAACAATATGACCACTTAAAGGCGCATAAACATCAGCTGCTGTCTTTGTGGATTCTACAACAGCAAAAGGCAAAAATTGTTTAACTTCTTTTCCCTTTTTTGGTAACTCAACAAAGACAACGTCGCCTAAAGATTTTTGTGCATATTCAGTTATACCAACTGTTGCTAAATCATCTTCTAATTTCACCCACTCATGTGTTTTTGTAAATTTTAACTCTTCCATCTCTCCTCCCACTTAAATTCATAAAGTTAGTTTGAAATAAGCTTTTTAATCAATTTTAAAGGTAATTTTATCAAAAAATAAACATGTTTCAATTAATTATTATATTTCTGTTGTTACAAGATAAAAAGTTAAAATTTTTACAAAATAGAAATGCCACCTTCTAAAGAGTGTTCTTTTTTTAAAATACCTCTTACTTAAAGGCAAGTCAACATAGATTAGAGTTATCCCTAATTCATCCAAAGCCCTCTTTATCTTGGGTATCAGGATAAGGATTATCTTTAAGAGGTGTAATAGATGCTTTTATTTGCAATCTTAGAGTTTATCGGTAGTATCATCTACCTTATCTTTTAGCAGGAAATCACCAAAGCTTCTTTTTCATTAAAATATTCAGTGAAGTGACTAAAGATTGAATCTGAAAATACTTCTTTTTGTAAAGGTGTTTA
>JAMWCT010000103.1 GCA_023819525.1 Candidatus Omnitrophota bacterium | reverse complement strand
TGTTGATATTTAATTTGCTCTATAAGAAAAAGTCTTTCTGTTTGCCTACGTAATTTATCATATATAAATGGTCCAAAACTTGCAAAAACAATCGCTATTGATGTAGAGAACAACCAAGATTTACTTATATAACCAATCAAAAATGGAATACCTAAAACAAAGAAATAGACCACAATAAAAATAGTAACTCTTGTTATGGCTATTCTTATATCCAAAAGCCGATGTTTTATAATAGCATAAGAGGTTAAAAGGGTATAGAGAAGGACGAAGAAAAATCCAATAGGATAAAATTCTACACCATAATTCTGCAAAAAATCTAAACCAGCTAATACAAATATACCAAAACCTAAAAATAAATATTTTGTTTGATGACTTTTCAGAAGAGACAATTTGCCATATTTTAAAAAATAATAATAAAAATATGTGGTGCGAAAAATTAGAAACGAAACAAATGACATATATAAGGGGTGTAAAACGGAAGCCTTTGGGTAATATCCCCAGAAATATTTATAACCACATATATCTACAAATAAACTTGAAAACCATAGTGATATTAAAAATAAAAATCCAATTATATATGAAGAAATAACTAATTTTTTCTCGCGATGAAAAATTCCGAAAAAAATAACTGTAAAATGATATATTAAAATAGTAATAAATATTACGCCAGTATAGCCAATTTTTAAGTAATATTCAGATAGATTTTGATCTGAATGAAAATAATTTAATCCATAAAAGAAAAGCCATAAGAAACAACAAATGCTAAATAGAAAAAATAACTTATTTTCTAATAGCTTTCTATTTTTTAAAAATGATAATCCGCCAAGAAAAAGCACTACTATAGAACCTATAAAATTTGGTAAAAAATATAACTTCATGAAAATTTGTTCAAAATATACCTTGCAATATGTCTTGCAACAAAACTCACCATTGAAACGCCACCTTGAATTCCATAGAAACTAACCCACTGACTACAAAGATATAAATTTTCTATAGGTGTTTTAAAATCCACATAGGGTTCTGCTTGAGAAGGTAATGAAGCCCATCCATAAATTGCTCCTTTATAATTATATGTATAACTATGCAAATCTTGAGGAGTAATAATTATTTTAGCAATAATATATTTTAATAAAGTTGGAAATATTTCT
Source organism: Candidatus Omnitrophota bacterium (assembly GCA_023819525.1). Lineage (GTDB taxonomy): Bacteria > Omnitrophota > Gorgyraeia > Duberdicusellales > 4484-171 > JAMWCT01. The sequence goes on along the minus strand of JAMWCT010000103.1, from coordinate 4,049 downwards.
TCTGCGCTTTTTATAATGGCGTCAGCTGCTACATATTTATATTTCCTCCAATAAGATTTACTTTTAAAAGAAGCAATTGTAGAGAGCCTTAAGCTTTCTTTACCAAAAGGCACATAAGAAGGCTCATACATAGAAAAGATAGTAGCTAAAAAACCGCTGGCAGTAAAGTCAGTTTCTGTGATATCTATAATCTCTTTTTCCCATAAGAGTTTTGGCCAATACCAGAGCAAATAATTTTGTGGAAATATTTTTCTAATAAATTGATTATCAAGTCCTAAATATACCATAAACATAGATGAAGAAGGTATTTTCTTTCGAATTTTTTTAATAAATTTTTTGGGTAAATTCTCTTCTCCAATAAGTTTGGAAAAAGTATACCTACTATCTATACTCGAAACAACATATTTAGAGTAAAAATGTAGATTTTTATTGGTAATAACACCTATACTTTTTTGGTTTTTGGTAATTATTTTATTTATTTCTGTATTTAATAAAATTTCTCCATGATATTGTTTTATTTTATCGGCAAATTTGTCGATAAATAATTGTATGCCACCTTTTGGGTAATAACCTCCATCCAAAATAAATTCTCTATATAAAATTACTCCAGCTAAACAAAATAAATTTTTGGGAAGAAGTCCTAAATTTAACAAAGGAATACTGAAAATTTTCTGAAGTTCTATATTTTTAAAAATTTCTTTTAATAAAAGATCAAATGTTAAAAATTTTTTAGCATAGCTAACTTTTTCAAAAAATTTACCTTCTGTAATAATAGAGAAAAATTTTTGTAAATTTTCTCTTTCAGAAATAAAATATTTTCCTATAGAATCTACTGTCCGAACCATATCTCTATAAAAAGTTACTTTATATTGTGAGGTTATAATTGTATCTAAAGGGTCCATTTTCTTCATTTCAATTTTATCCTCTAATCCTAATTCGCGGATAACAGTTCTTAACTGTCCATCTTCTCGATAACTACCAAGATAATGTATGCAACTGTCAAATCTATAACCCTCTCTTTCAAATGAAGTGCAATATCCTCCAACCTTATCATTTTTCTCAACAATTAAAACTTTTAAACCTGCCTTAGCTAAATAACAACCACAAACCAAACCTCCAATACCAGCACCTATTATAATTACATCATATTGGTCTTTTTTTAGACCTTTTGGGTTGGTGAGTTTGTTTATGTGGAACATATTATCAATTTAGATTAATAATTCTGTTAAAATTTTCTATCTTTAGAAGTTTTTTTGTAGTTAGGTAGGTTTTTAAGGTAGTTTGTTTAATCCTCTTCTTTTGTGTAGTGTTTTTATTTAGATTATATTGCATATACAATTTAAATTATAACATATGTAAAATCACCGTCAATACTAAAATAAAAAATTCTCAAACGATCTAAGTTATGTTCCCTAATCATACCAGTTGCAGCTTGAAAACCTATTTTCCACTTCGTAAGTGGAAAGGGTTAAGTGGAAAGGGGTTTTCTTAAACTAAATACAAAGTAAATAGTCTATCCACATAAATTTTAACTCTTTTTGTGATACCTTTTTAAAACGCGTTGGATATATCGGTTGACAATTTCTTCTTTAATTTTCTTTCGCTTATCGTAAAGTAAACGTCCTTTTGCTAAAGCTATTTCAACTTTTGCAAGACCCCTCTCAGTGAAAAAAACTTTTAGAGGAATTATAGTAAAACCTTTTTTTTGTGTGAGGCCAAATAATCTTTCAATTTCTTTTTTATGTAGAAGCAATTTTCTTACCCGTTTAGGATCAGGTTTAAAATAAGAACTTTTTTCAAATTCAGGTATATGCATATTGTAAAGAAAAACTTCATTATTTTCTACCCTTGCAAAACTTTCATCTATAGAACAACCGTGTGTGCGTAAAGACTTAACTTCATTTCCGCAAAGAATAATTCCAGCATCATATCTTTCAATTATATCATAGTCTCTATATACTTTCCTGTTTGTCGCAACAATTTTAATTTTTGAAGATTTTTCATTTTTCATTTTAAAAGTAAAATTTTAAAATTTTCATATATAAACTTAACCAAATAGGCACAGTTAATATGCTAAAAACATGCGAAACAAAAACCCCACTAGATACAAATTCGCTATATCCAGAACGCAATCTTGCTACAACCGGCAAAGAAGCAGCAGAGGGCATCGCTGCCTGTAAAATCACAAAAAAACCAAAAATAGATGAGATTTTAAAATGCACCAATATTGCTAAAAAAATTAAAGGCATAACTATTAATTTTAAAATTGCCGCCTCAGCAATAATAAAAAAATTTTTATAAAATTTTTCAAAACTTAATTTAGCTAACCAACAACCCAATATGATCATTGATAAAACAAAGCTTACTTCCCCTATCATTTTAATTGGAGCTAAAACAGCCGATGGAAAAAATTTTACAATATCTGTATAAACTAAAAAAATTGCCAACAATGTTGCTATAACAGGGGAGGTAAAAATTGTCTTAAATTTAAAATCCTCGCCTTTTTTATAAAAAATAAAAAAACTTCCAATTGACCACATAATTATATCAAAGCCTAAAATATAAAGAAAAATATAAACAATAAATTCTTTGCGCAAAGCGTCTGGAAAAAGATATAATGCAATATTAAGTGGGAGGTAACCACAATTTTGAAAACTTATCAAACTTATGAACTCTTTCTTAAAATTATGCGTTTTTCTAATTGAAAAAATTATTCCCAATATAGTGCCTATAAAAAATATTGCTAAACTTAAAAACAAAAAAAGAAATACTGTAAACCAATAACTTTTTTTTAAATTTTCTAAAATATGAGAAAATGCTAAAAATGGAACGGTGAAATTTACTAAAAAATATGTTAAAAAATCCAAAACCTTATCTTCGATTATTTTTCGTTTATACAGAAAAAATCCAAATATTGCAACAAAAGCCAATTTTATTATTGCGCTAGTAACTATTCCCATAAAATAGAAATATTATAACTAAAATTTAGATTATAAAATGATTTTTATGTTTTAGATAAATTTATTTTTCTATGATAACTCTGTAGTGAATTTACTGATAAATCTTTCTTTAATAACGTCTCAATACCATTTACGGTAGCTTGTGCGCCAGAAAGTGTAGTTGTATATGGAATTTTATAAAGTATAACAAGGGAACGAATTTTTATTTCATCTTCTCGAGGAATCCTCCCGGAAGGAGTATTTATTACTAAATGAATTTTTCTATCCTTTATTAAATCCAAAATATTGGGGCGGCCTTCAGAAATTTTTGGAAGCATTTTAACCTTTATGCCATTTTTTTCTAAAACTACGGCTGTGCCACTAGTTGCATAAATAAAAAATCCTAAATCAACAAGTTTTTTGGCTATCCAAACTATATCGCGCTTATCTTTATCTCTCACAGAAATAAAAACATTTCCTTTTTTTGGAAGGTCTTGACCGGCTGCTATTTGACTCTTTATATACGCAGAACTAAAATCTTTATCAATACCCATCACCTCACCTGTAGATTTCATCTCTGGCCCTAAAATTATATCTACACCAGGAAAACGATTAAATGGAAAAACAGACTCCTTTACTGTCGTGTAAGGTGGAATTAATTCTTTAGTAAACCCTAATTCTTTTAAAGTTTTGCCTAACATAACTTTTGTAGCCAACTTTGCTAAAGGAACACCTATTGCTTTCGAAATAAAAGGGATTGTTCTCGAAGCCCTTGGATTTACTTCTAAAACATAAACCTTATCGTCCTTTATCGCAAATTGCACATTCATCAAGCCAACAATTTTTAATTCTCTTGCGATTCTGTACGTAGCTATTCTAACCTCATTTATTATTTCTTGTGATAAACTATAAGGAGGTAGCACCATCGCCGAGTCTCCTGAATGTATTCCAGCTTCCTCAATGTGCTCCATAATTCCACCGATTACAAAATCCCTACCATCACCTATAAGATCTACATCAATCTCAATTGCATCCTCTAAAAATTTATCAATTAGCACTGGGTGCTCTCCTGAAACTTCCGCTGCCTCTTTAATGAATTTTTCTAAAGTT
>JAMWCT010000006.1 GCA_023819525.1 Candidatus Omnitrophota bacterium | reverse complement strand
ACTTTTATTTTGGCTAAATTTAGTTACCTGATAAGTAAAATAAGTTGTGTAAAAATTTGTTTTTTTATCTTTTGCTTTGCATATTGCTATATTCAATTTCTCAAGAAGCCGATTTAAAAATTTTTGTAAAAATTTTATATTTATTCTTCTTTCTTTTCCATCAATATTAAAAAAAGTTTTGCGCCTAAAGGCTTCTTTAATATTATTTGCGTTCTGCCACCAAAAAAAGTCTTTTGCTTCTTCTGGTAAAGAAAAGTATTTATCTAAAATTATATTAATGCGAGTAAGAAATTGTGCTATCTCAAGTGGAAATAAAATATATTTAATCTTTACTTTTTCTAAATACTTTAATGCATCTAAAAGAATAAGTGCTGCTCTCTTTACCTCCAATGTTTCGCACAAAGATGAACCAAAAAGCGCTGGTAGACCATTTAAAGAGTCGCACCATCCAGGTTTATCAGCCTCCATTTCTACGCCTATACCTTCTGGGTCTTGGGAAGATATTTTATTTAAAATTAAACCGGTGAGTTTTACTATTAAATTTGTCTTATAGATAGTGTTAGATTTGGTGCGCAAAAAATTTTTATATCTAGTTCTTTTTGAAATAACAGCCCTTTTTTCTTCAGAAACCTCTATGCTGTTTAATTGATAAACTTTCCCATTTTTTAAACAATAACGTCTATTGCGTGGTTTTACCCTATATTCATCATCCCAGAAATAATACTCATTTTTTAAAAATAATTCCTTTGTTTTATCCGGATAAAAATATAAAAAATTTTCAATTAAGTCTAAATTATACCTCCAATGGTCTATCCAGTAACCTTCGCCGAAAGAAGCAATTGGTTCTTTTTTTGATTCTTTCACCAAAAAAATAGCCAAACTTAATCTATCATCAACAAAAATTCCATTTTCCTCTAATGCTTTAAAGAACTCTCCTAAATAAAAACCATTTATCGCTAATTTAATTAAATTCTGATTTTGAGGTATATTAAATTTTTTAAAAATTTTTTGAATTGTTTTTTTATCGAAAAATAATTTTTGCCCCTTTATAACTAAAGGATTATAACCATCAATTTTAAGGTAGTTTAAAAAATAAATTATATTTTTGTTATAGATAAAAGGATTAAAAAATAAATCTATGCGCCTGTTTTGATTGATATCTCTGTAATTTGCCTCTCCCTCACTAAAATAAGAAGGTAGTAAATTAAATTTATTATAGTCTCGTTCTAGGTCACCATGCTTTCTTCCAAAAATATAATAAAAATTTGAACCATCAAATTTGTAAGGTAGTCCTCCACGCAAAATATTATCCAAATAACAAGAAGGAACATAATTGTTAAGGGAAGGAAAATTAGTCAGGGCGTAAGTGTTTTCTTTTATTTCTTCTATTATTTTTTCATTTTCAACTTCTTTTTTTTGCAAAAACTCTTCGGTAATTTGGGGAATAAATTTTTTTATTGGCTCTAATTTAAAAGAGGAACCGAAAATACTATAAAATGTGCGCTCTTGGCCTGACGAAAGTCGCCAGTTAAAATAACTTAATGAAGATGGGATCCTGCCACAATTTACCTGTGTAGTTGGTAACTTAAAATCCTCTTTAATAAAATTTACAGGAATACCGTAAGAAGCATCTTGTGCAAAAATTATTGAAGGATCAATTATAATAAAAGGATAAACCTTTTTTTTGTCTTCATACCAAAAGGCATAATTAAAATTTGCTCCTTCTATATATTTTGTTTGGCTTGTATCTGTTGGGTCTATTATTAAACGAAAAAGTGCTATATTATCTAAAAAAGAAGAATACATCCAAGCCTCAATAGTTCTAGTTAATTCTTTTAAAAACATATTGCTTGTTCCAAATGGAATGATACGCACAAGGCCATCAATAATATCTAAGTCTAAATCCTGCTCTGATATATTTTTGATCTTAAGCATTCGGATGAGTGCCCCAACCGGATAGTTTGGTAAAGTAAAATATTTAATTGAAAATTCTAATCCAAAATTATGATTTATTTTCTGTATCTCTAAAGAATTACTTTTAATAATCATAATTTCTGTGCGGTTATGGTCTGAGATAACTTTAAATGGTTCATAGAATATTTTCTTATTTATTTTTATAAAAGTTCTAAAACCCACAAACGGAGCAAGTGCATAAGCGTTATTTGCTGGAAAAAACTCTAAAATACTGTGGTCTTTATCTTTGATCCCAAAACTTATTATTCCTTGTCCACGATTGACATAAAAAACCCACAAAGGTATCCCCCACACCCCTGCTATACCAGGTAAAAAATTTGAAAAAGGTGGAAGTTGGTTATAATTTTTGATTACAAAACTCCCATCCTCTTTAAGAATATAATTTTTATTATCCATCTTGGTTAATTTTTTGTCTTTTATAAAAATTTAATAATTCCTTCATAGATGAAAATATTTTTTTATTTTTATAAGCCTTTGCTTCCGCAACACTACTTGAACCACCCTTTATAAAAATAGAAAAAACTTTTGCACGTTTAGCGGTTTCTAGGTCTATTGTCATATCTCCAATAAAAACTGTATCGTTTCTGTTCACTTTAAATTTTTTCATTATCGCAAACAATATTCTTGGAGAAGGTTTACGATAACCTATCTGATCCGCACATAATACAAAGTTAAAAAATTTTTTTAGATTTAATCTTTCCAAGATTATATTCGTAAAATATCTTGGTCTATTAGAAGCAATTGCGGTTATTTTACCGTCTTTTTTTAACAAATCAAGAAAACTTTCTGCATAAGGTAAAATTTTTGTATACAAAGGTAAGGCTTTTTTATGGTGTGCTCTATAAATTTTTAATGCTTCATCAATCTTATTGGTTGGGAAAAAACTTCTTATAAATAACCTATCACCTTTTCCTACACTTTTTTTTACTTTTATAAAACTTGTTGTTTTATATCCTAATTTTTTTAAAGCAAAATTTACACTTTCATAAATCGCTTTATAAGCATCTACTAAAGTCCCATCTAGATCAAAGATAAACAGTTTTTTATCAAGAAGACTTAGTTTCATAAGGACTTAATAAGCCGCCAGATATTATTAACTTTATCGCATCCTCTATGCTTATTTCTAAAAAAACAACATCTTCCTCGCTAACAAAAATAGTGAGTCCTGTCAGAGGCGAAGGTGTAGATGGTAGAAAAACACAATACATTTTTTTTGAAAATTTCTCATTAGGCAATTTTACGTTTTCCTTTGTAATAAAACCTATACAATAGAGCCCTTTTCTTGGATATTCAACTAAAACAACAGCGCTAAATTTTTTCTGTGGAGGAAAGAATAAAAAATCAACAATCTGTCTTACTGGAAAATATATCTTTTTAACCAAAGGGATTTTTAAAAAAAGATTCTCAATAAATCTATAAAAACGCATTCTAGTTAATCTAATAGTTACGCCAACAATAAAAATAATTAAAATTGAAAGTAAAATTCCCAACCCTGGTATCTTAAAACCAACTTGTTTTTCAAAAAATCTATTAATTATTTTTCCCAAAATTCCATCAGCAAAAGAAAAAACGCCAATAATAACATAGATAGTTATTACTATAGGTATAATTGCGGTTAATCCTGTAATAAATATTTTTTTAAGCATTTTTTTAAAAAACAGCCCCAACGGGATTTGAACCCGTGTCTTGTGGCTGAGAACCACGTATCCTAGACCAGGCTAGACGATGGGGCCGATTTAAAATTAATTCTATATTTTGATATACTTCTGTCAACTAAAATCTATCTAAAAATGAATAATCTCTAAAACCTTCTTTGCAACCTCAATTGGTTTAATTGCCTTTAAACATAAAAATCCTTTATTACAATTATGCGCAAGGCATATAGAACAACCAACATCTTTATGAAAATAAAATGAGTTTTCACTTAAAGGCCTCCATCTGGTTGGAGACAAACCTGCATTTTTTCTTCCAAAAATAGAAATTACAGGTATATCCAATGCTGCTGCAATATGCACAGGACCTGAATCATTTGAGATAAAAATTGTCGCACGTTTTAGAAGTGAACCAGTTTCAGATATAGATAATTTTCCTGCCATATCAATAACTAAACCTGTTTCTAAAAGGGGTTTGACGATTTCTTTTTCTTCTTTTGAAGAAATTACTATTATTTTTAAGTTTGTTTCTTTTTTTAAAATTTTTACTAATTCAATAAAATAATCTATTGGCCATCGCTTTGAAGGACAAGAACTAGACGGATGTATTACGATAAACTTCTCACTCTTTTCTATTCCTAAACCAAACAATAAACTTTCAACCTTTTTCTCTGACACTTCTTTAATAGGAAAATAAGGTCTTTTATCAACTATTGGTATATCTAAAAAACGAAGTAAATCTAAAGTATATTCAAGTTCATGTTTTAGGCCTTCATATTTATTGTAAGGTAGACTTTTTGTAAGAAGCCATCCCTTTTTTGCATTCCAACCGATTCTGGTTGGAATTTTTGCAAAAAAAGTTACAAGATGAACCCTAATTGTTGGATGTAAAATTATTGCCCAATCAAAGTATTTCTTCCGCAAATACAATGAAAATTTTATTGAAGAAAATATGCCTTTTTGTACCTTATCTTTATCATAAGTAATAACTTCATCTAAATAAGGGTTACCTTCCAAAATCTCTTTAGTATAAGGCCTACACATAAAAGCTATGTAGCTTTTTGGGTAGGCAAATTTTAAATTCTTAATTACTGGTGTTGAAAGTAAAACATCACCTATTCTATCTGTTCTGACAAGCAAAATTTTTTTAGGCTCTTCCATTCTCATTATAATTTAAAATTTTTTTTGCAGCTTCTATTACTGCTAAAGGTTGGATATGCATACACTTATAATCTAAATTACATTTTCCTTCTCCACAAGGTCTACATAATAATTCTTCATTTTTTAAAACAACATATTTAGTTGACCAAGGTCCATATCGACGTTCATCTGTTGGCCCAAAAAGCGCAATAATTGGAATATCAATATAGCTGGCTAGCTGCAAGATACTTGAATCTACACAAATTAATAATTTTGCATAATTTTTTAATAGATAAAAAACTTTAACTAAAGATGTCTTCCCAACAAAATTAATTATATCATCATCTAAAAGTATATCAGAATAATATTGTTGGTCTGCGCTTTCACCTAAAATTGCAACAGGCGCTATTTTTTTTAAATTATCTATAACTTCTTTTAATAAATTTTTTGGATAAGTTTTACCTTTTGAACGGGATGAGCAGGCAATGAATATAGAAGGAAAAAAATTATCTTCTTTATCATTATTTATAATAAAATCGCTTTTTATTTTTTCATCAATAGGAGCTATATTTTTTATTATTTTAAGGTATCTATCTTTTGCATGCATATCTTTAGAAAAAAATCTAAAAAAAGGTGTGCGTTTTTTATAGCCTATTAATATAGGTAAAAATGAATTTTTTAAATCAACTACAATATCAAATTTTTTCTTTAAAGAAAGACAAAATTTTAATTTTAAAAACGATCCCCAGTGTTTGTCGTAAACTATCACTTTATCCAAAAATATATTTTTAGATAAAAAGTCTTTTGTTCTATAAGAACCAATTGCTACAATTTCGCTCTCAGGATAGTTTGCTTTTAATCTATCTAAAACAGGTAAAGCAAGAATTGTATCACCAATATTGGTTGGAAAATTTATAAGTATCCTCATTTGTTTAAAAGAATAGTTTTTGCCTCTAAAAAAACTTGGCTTGGCAAGATATTTTTCATACAAATATTATCCAAACAATTTTTCTTATAGCAAGGGATAATACAATTTACAGGATTTTTTATAATTTTTACCGCTCTACCTTTAGGTGATGTAATTTTATCTGAAGTTGGTCCAAAAATTACAATTGTATCTATATTTTGAGCAGCTGCTATATGCGCTGGGCCTGAATCGTTTGAGACAAAAAGATCAAAGTATTCCATTAAGGCGGTTAATTGTTTAATAGTAGTTTTTCCAGCTAAATTAATTGCTGGATTTCTCATTTTTTGCATAACTTCGTTTGCAACTTCTATATCCTGATTGCTTCCAATAAATAATATCGCAGCATTTAATTGCTCTATTAGATTATCGGCTAATTCTGCAAAATAACTAGCAAGCCATCTTTTAGGTTCCCAATTGCCTGAAGGATTAATTCCAACTATAAATTTATAATTTTTTTGTAAATTATAAATAAAGTTTCTTGCCTCTAAACAAATTGCCTCATCAACAAAAATTTTTGGAAATCTATCTTTAATTACAAATCCACATTTCTCGAACAAATATAGATAATAATCTTGCCGATGAATATCTTTAGGTGGTGGCTTTATTCTTTTTGTAAGAACAAAAAAATTTTTTAGCCTTATGTAACCTATACGCGTTTTTATCCCTGCTAACCATAATATAAAAGCCCTTGTAAATGAACGATGTATAAGAAAAGCTGTATCAAATTTTTTTGATTTTAGGAATTTTACAAATTTTAATTTTTCCTTAAAACTTTTATGCTTTGTTTTTTCATCAAAAATAACAATCTCATCAATATAAGGATTTTGACTAAAGACATCTATAAGGCGCGGCACCACCATAACAGCTAGATATGAAGAAGGAAGGGTCTCTTTAATCGCCTTAAATACAGGAGTAGTCATCAGGGCATCTCCTAACCAATTTACATTTACTATCAAAATGCGTTTCATTAGAAAGGTTTTTTTACCCTTTTAAAAAAATTATAAAATCCACTTAATTTTATCCATAATTTAAATCCTAAATCTTTATTTGTAATCTTTATCCGCCTCAGTTGGAAACGATTAATTTTTTTATCAAAGCCACGATTTGTTGTACAAGCACATAAATAACCGGCATCTTCTACTATTTTTAAAACCTTGTGATTAAAACCACCAACCGGATATGATATCGTATCAACTGTAACACCAAAAAGTTTTTCTAACGTAATTTTAGAGTCTATAATCTCTTTTTTTAAATCATCCTTATCTAGTTCTGGCAAATACCTGTGTCTTAAAGTATGCGAGCCAATATTTACTTTTGTATTTTTTAAAAACCACTCTATATTTTCTTTTGTTAAATATCCACTCTTTCCAATATTATCCACTATCAAAAATATTGTCGCTGCAAAATCAAAATCTTTTAATATCTCAACCGCTACCATATTATCTTCTAATCCATCATCAAAAGTTATAATTACTGTATTTCGTAATTGGGCATTTTTTTCTTTTAAATGCCGGCAATACTCTTTAAGACTAATTACTTTGTAACCTCCTTTTTTTATAAATCTCATTTGCTCTGAAAATACCCTAGGCGAAACAACAGGATAATCTTTAATTTTTGACTCATCAAAACTATGATATACCAATATTGGGGTTGAGTAATTTAAAAATAAAAAATACCAAAATATAAAAATTAAAACAATAACTAAAATTAAGATTTTTCTTGTTTTTCTCATCTAATTAACTCTAAATATATTTTTTGTGTTTCTTCTGCCATCCTTTTGCTTGAAAAATAAGATAAATTATCTTTTGCATTTTTTATTATTTTGTTTTTTAAAGAAGGTTCTTTTAGCAATAATTTTATTGCATCTAGTAATGATTTGTGATTATACTCATAAAAAAGAATCCCATTTTGTTTATGTCTTATTATCTCAGCAATTCCTCCAACATTAAAACCTATAACTGGAATACTTTTAGCAAATGCTTCAATTATAGCATAACCAAAACCTTCTTTTTTTGATGGAATTAACAAAATATCTAAAATATCTAAAAATTCCTCTGCTTCTGCATAAAAAAAGCGCACCCGTTCTCTAATACCTAATCTATCTAAAAAATCTACCAAATCACCAACTAATTTCCCCCAACCACAAATTAATAGATAAACATTTGGATATTCTGCTAAAAGTTCTTTTAAAGCTTTCGCTGCAAGAAAATGGCCTTTCTCTTGTGAAATTCTACCTAACATACCAAGTAAAATATCGTTCTGATTAAATCCGTAAAAGTAGGTATCTTTTTTCTTTGGCAAAAATCTTTCTATATCTATTCCGTTATAAATTAAAACTATTTTATCTTCCTCTATATTTAAATCTTTAATAAGGTGGTCTTTTACGGCTTTGCTAACAGCTATTGTTTTTACGCCACTAAATTTAAAATGTTTTCTAAAAAATGTTTTTCTGTAAAAACCATGAAAAGCACTAATGTAGGGTATTTTTAGAAATTTATATATAAGGTATCCTAAAAATTGTGTAACTCTTGTATTACTATGCACAATCTGAATTTTATTTTTATATAAAAAGGGTAATAATAAAAAAAATGAAAAAATTATTTTTGGACTAATTATTGATTTCGTATTTATTGGAATAAATTTATGCTTAATATCTTTCTTCTTTAATTCCACCAACCAACTTCCTCCACTTGAACCTATCCAAACATTATTACCCATTTCTTTAAGCTGACCCGCTAATGTTATTACATATCTACTTATTCCACCTGGATTTAAGTGTGTACACAACAAAAGAATATTCATATAAAAATAAGAAGTTTTAAGATAAGATTGTCTTTATTATCAAAAATACTTCTTGAGGAAGTATTTTATCCATACAAAGATTTTTTTCTTTCAATTTGCACTTTGGTTTATAGCAAAAAGAACAAAATAACTTTTTATATAAAATATACAAATTTTGACTAGGAACTATATGTCGTTTTGGATCTGTTGGTCCAAAAAGACCAATTGTTGGAACTCCTAAAGCAACCGCTAAATGTAAAGTTGCTGTGTCTGGAGTTATAAAAACTTTTGTCTTTTTAATAAATATAGGTAATTGATTTAATGTTGTCCTACCACATAGATTATAAAGTTTTTTTGGGAAGTTTTGTTCTATATATTCTGCTGTCTCTTGCGCATTCTTATCACCAAAAAGCACTACTTTAAAATCAGGAAAGTTTTTGTATATCAATTTTATAAGAGAAATTATATGCGCTTTGGGCCAGTTTTTTGAAATCCACTTTGCTGAAGCACTAACATTTATTCCAATTAGTTGTTCGGCTGGTAATAACTCGCTTTCGTCTTTTTTTATGTCCCAAAAAATTAATTTCTTCTCCTTAAATCTTATCCCTAAAAGTTTAAGTATTCTTTCTTGAGAAGAAAGTGGGTCATCACTATATTCGTATTTGATACTATTGGTAAGTAAAAATCCTAATTTTCTTTTATACCCAAATGAGGCGAGCGGAAAACTTAAAAAACTTAAAATATGTGAAGCCAGATTATTTTGTAGGTCAATTATATAATCAAAAGAGTATCTACGTAAAATTTTACTAATATAAAGAAGTTTTTTAAATTTTTTATAATCCCCATCTACAGTGATTATACCATCTACATAAGGACATCCATAAAGCAGCCCAACATTTGTATTTAAAGTGAGGTAATATATTTTACTTTTTGGAAAATTTTGTCTAATTTCCTTTAAAAAGGGAAATGAAAGTATAACATCCCCTAATGAAGATAATTTAATTATCAGTATTCTCTTAAAGTCAATTGTCTTTAAATACACATCTTTTGTAAGATCTAAACACTTCTTCATTGAGTAATATTTTTTTACCTTCTCGTATGCATTTAAGCTTAACGTAGTAGCAAAATTTAAATTATTTAAAAGTTTAATAATTGCCTCACTTATTACATTAGCATCTTTTGGCTCAACTAAAATTCCATCTTTATTGTTTTCGAGGATCTCACTGTATCCACCGACACGACTTGCAATAACAGGAACACCACAAGCAAAAGCCTCTATAATAACTCTACCAAAAGATTCTTCAATGATAGATGGAGCAACTAACATGCGCGCTTCATTTAGAATATTTTCAATATCATCTCTAAAACCTAAAAATTGAACACTATAGTTTAATGCAAAACGAGTAACTAAAGTTTTTAAATGATTTAAGTAGTCACTATGAGATTTATCCGCAGAGCCAACTATTTTTAATTTAAGGTATGGATTAAAACGGACAACTTTTCTAAATGCTTCAATAAGATATTCATAACCTTTAGATGGAGAGATTCTTCCCACAGCAACAATTGTGTTACTGGCCTGACGCTCCTGATATGGCCTAAATTTAAATTTTTCTAAATCAACCCAACGTGGAATAATAATAATTTTTTCTTCAGGAACCTCAAAGTTTTTATGCATATGTCGCGCAACAACACCTGATGGACAAATAACAAATTTGCCCCAACCCATAACTTCACTAAAAAATTTATTTTTGTAGAAACCATGGCAGGTTGTAACAAAATTTGTTTTGCTAAAACGTGATGCGAAAAATCCAATCCAACCAGGAACCCTTGAGCGTGCATGTGCAATTTCAATATTTTCTGCTTTAAAAATCTTTACCAATTTAGGTATTAAAAATAAACTTATTGGAGATTTTTTATATATTGGTAATCTGTAATGTTTTATATTTAAATCTCTTAGCTGTGAAACTAAATTGCCTCCTCCGCTTATAACAATATTTTTTAATTGGCTATCTTTAAAGTAAGATACTAAATCTAAAACCCCTCGTTCTACCCCTCCAATATCCAACTTTGGAACCAATTGTGCTATCTTCATAAAATTTTCCCAATAGCTTCTTTTATATTTTTTTTATTTTCCTCATACAGAAAGGATTTTTTTATATTAATTTTACCAATATTATACGGTTTATCTAAAAAATCAACTTCATTCTCAATAGATTTTAAAAAAATCTTGTGTTTTGAATCTAATTTCTCCAAAAATACGCATACACAAGGTTTAGAAAATGAAATTATCTCAGAGATCATTGATATACTTTCAGCTGTAACGAACACAATATCACTAAAATAAACAAATCCCTCAAAAACAAAATCATAATTTTGTTCATTTGCAAAAACAATTACTTCAGTATTTAAAAATTTAGCTAAATTTTTTTTAGTGTAATCTTCAACTGTTTTTGGGGTTCTGCGGGATGTGCTTATCAAAAGTTTATAATTTTTCTCTAAAGAAAATTTTTTTATATCTTGCAGAAATAATTTTATATTTTCCACAAATTCATCCTTATCATATATTGGACCGCCTAAAAATACTGCTATTTTTTTATCATTACTTAAATTAAAAAAAATTTTGCATTTTTTAACTTTTTCTTCTAAATTTAAAGGATAAAACAAGGCTCCTTTTATTTTAACTGTATTAGCACTACTTATTCGATCGTGTTGTGGTATTATAGTCATATCAAATTTACTTAAAGGTATATTTGGACGAAAAATTGATACAGATCTTGCTCCTATTGAGAAAGAAAAAATTCTATTTATGGGCGCCACTAAACTTCCTGTGCTGACTACAATATCAGCATATAGTTTGGTTATTTGATTATAAACCTCCTCTGTCAAAAAAAATCGCAAACATCTACCACAGCCAATGCAAAATTTACTACTAAAAAACGCACAAATATCAGCCAAAATTCGCATATATTTATTTTTATATCTTATATCAATTGTCTGCGTTGTTAGTTTATAATCTGTACTTTCCTCCAAAATTGAAACAAAAGCTAAAGATTGCTTTAGATGCCCAATTCTACCATCGTTAATTATTAGAATCTGCCTATTTTTTTTACGCTTGAAACGTTTATAAAACCAAAGGTATTCTTGAGGGTGCTTTTCTAAATATTTTTCAAATATAGAATTTAATTTTGCTAAAGTCTCTTCTATTTTACAATCAGCATTTATTGGTTGGGCTATCTCTAAAACATGAGAAAATCTTGTTTTGCGCCAACCAAAGCCTGCATAAATTTTTTTATTAAATTTTTTTGCCAAATATACAGCACCGCGTGGTGTAGGAATAAGTTGCGAAAAAAATATAGCTAAAGGTGCATTTCTCTCTGCCCCATGATCAAAAGCCATTGCAATAAAATAATTATTTTTAAGATATTTAATAAGCTCTTTAGAAGAAAAACACACATTTATGCCTTCAGCTTCTCTACATTCATTTAAAAATCTATCTAAATTTTTATTTGGTTGTCTATTTGCAAACATTACATATTTTATTTTATGTGCAAGTAACCAATTATAAAGTTCCCAACTTCCTTCATGTACGCCGATTAAAATTCCTGCTTCTTTAAGATTTTGAATGCCATAAATTTCTACAAATTTAAAAACTTTTTTTGCTACAAAACTTTCAATAATGCTTAAAGAAAAATTTATAAAACTCTTTCGCAATATAACTTGGAGTTTTTTGTTAGATTTTTCTGGAAACGCCATCTTAATATTTTTAAAAGCAATTACCCTTTTTTTCCTATCAAAATAATACATAAGCAAGCCACAAATTACACCAAAGTAATACAAAACTATAAGTGGAAGTTTTAAAAAAATTTTCTGTAGATTTTTTACTAACTTATACATAAAATAAATTATTTAATTCTTAAAAATATATCATTTATGAAATCATCTTCATTCTCAATGCGCAAAGATACTTTAAAAATTAAAACTTTAATTTTTGTATTGACATCCGGAAGATGAAATTTATCTTTATGCGTTATTAATAAAAAATCAATTCCTTCTTTTAATAAAGCTTTTTCTATTTCTAAAAACTCATCTTTCCTTAAAACATAATGGTCAGCAAATATAAAGGTTTTTGCTAAATTCAACTTCAATTTTTTTATTTGTGTTAAAAAACCTTCTGGATATCCAATGGCAGTAAAGACAGCAACTCTTTTGTTTTTAAGCTCATCTAGGCTAATTTGGTTTTCCTCTAAATCATTTAAAGATAAAAATTCATATTGTGAAAAATATATTTTTAAGTTTTCAAATTTTTTAAATCTCAACATAATGCTCTCTTTATCTACTTCGTCCTTATAATTAACAATTAAAATATTTGCCCTTTTTAAAGAATTAAATGGTTCTCTAAAAAAATATGCTGGGAGAAGATACGGCCTTTTCTTAAACTCTCTTGCGCCCATAATTACTATATCTAAATCTTTCGCTAAAGCGCGATATTGAAAGCCATCGTCAAGAATAAAAATATCAAATTGGTTTGATAATTTTTTTGCTAATTTAAGACGGTTTTTATCTGAAAATACATTGTATCCAAAATCTAAAATCAATTTCTCTTCATCATCTCCAAAACCTCTGCGCAATATTGCAACTTTATAATATAAAGAAAGTTTTTTTGCCAAATAAATAGCCAAACTTGTCTTACCAGCCCCACCCCAACAGATATTGCCAATACTAATTATTTTATTTGAAACTTTAGCAGGTTTTATTATCTTTTTATCATATAAAAAATTTCTTGCACTGATAATAATATAATAAATTTTAGAAAGCAAATATAAAAAAAAATAAAAAGGTAACTGAAATAAATTTTTATCTTTTTCTATAAAATGTATATACCAAATTTTTAATTTATTAAGCATTATTTAATTTCTTCTATTATAACACCTTTGCTTTGAAGATATTGCAATTTTTCTTTTCTTGCTTTTGCAAAATATACAGCTGCATTAGACTGATAGCTAACTTTTAAAACTTCACAATTTGCATATATATATTCACTTAAATCCATTATATTAAATGGGACTTTTAAAATAGCTTCTGTAACAGTTTTAGAAAAAATTTCATAAATTTTTTCTTTTAATTTATCTATATTTATTTTTTTTGATGCAGAAACAAATACAGCATCTGGATAAGTATTTTTTAAGGCCTTAAGTTCAAAATCACTGATTTTATCTATTTTATTAAAAACAACTAAAGTAGGTTTATCTAACAATTTCAAATCAACCAACACAGTATCTGTGGAAGACTTAAGACGCTCTATATCCTTGCTTGAGGCATCTATAATGTGTAATAATAAATCAGCATAATACAGTTCTTCTAATGTGGCTTTAAACGCCTCTATTAAGTTTGGTGGTAAATTGTATATAAAACCAACAGTATCAGTTAAAATAATTTTCAAGTTATTGTGAAGTGTAAAACTTCTACTTACAGTATCTAAAGTTGTAAATAAACTATCAGATATTTTTTGCGTTGAAGATGTAAGAGTATTAAATAGGGTAGTTTTGCCAGCATTTGTATAACCAACAAGTGAGCAGATTAAAGTTTTTTCTTTTTTTCTCTTTTTCCTAATAACTTCTCTATATTTTTTTACCTCTCCCAATTTTTCCTGTAAGCTTCTTATACGGTCAACTATCCTACGCCTATCAACCTCAAGTTTTTTCTCGCCTGGTCCACGTGTACCTATACCTCCACCTAACCGTGACAACATAATTCCTTTACCTTTTAAGCGTCCAAAAAGATATTGTAATTGCGCAAGTTCCACCTGCAACATACCTTCTTGGCTATGGGCATGTTTTGCAAAAATATCTAATATTAGCTGCGTTCTATCAATTGTCTTTATCCCTAATATATCTTCTAAATTTCTCTGTTGGGTAAAACTTAAATTATTATTAAAAATTACAACATTTGCATTTTTTTCTACAGCCTTAGCTGCCAGTTCTTCGACCTTACCTTTTCCTATAAAAAATGCAGGATTTATCTCTTTTCTTTTAACCAAAACTAAATCTACTACTTCTATGCCAGAAGAAGCAACAAGATTTTTAAATTCTTCAATTAAGGTTTCAGTCTGCCAATTTTGTCTTCCTACCTCAACCATAACTAAAAGTGCTTTTTCTTTTTGTTCGGTTTGATACATTTTAATTTAGATTTTTAAAAATTAAATCTACTATATCAGGGATTTTTAAATTGCAAACATCTATCCAATTTATGCGAGTATCTTTCTTAAACCAGGTAAGTTGTCTTTTAGCAAAATGCCGTGTATTTTTTTTCATAAGTTCTTTTGCATATTCTAAATCGTATTTTTTTTCTAAAAAACCCTTTACCTCATTTATACCAATGATTTTTTTTGCTGTTAAACTTAAGTTTAATTTAAGTAAATCTTTTACCTCATCAACTAAACCTTCTTTAAACATCTTTTCAATTCTTTTATTTATTTTATCATAAAGTAATTCCCTTTTTACATTTAATCCATATATTTTGATAGGAAGTTCCCCCCAAAGTCCTTTGGCTTCTTTTTTCTTTTCTGATAGAGGCAGGCCAGTTAGATAATAAACCTCCAGTGCTCTAATTATTCTTCTTAAATCAAAAACCTTATCAGCTGTAATTGGATCAACTTTTTTTAATTTTGCTTTTAAGTATTCCTTGCCATATTTTTTAGCCTCTTCTTCTAATTGTTTTCTTATATTTATATCGTAAGAAGGCTCTTTGAAAATACCATCTAAAAGTGCCTTAACATATAAACCGCTTCCGCCACAAACTATTATAGGTTTTTTTAAAATCAAATTTTTTATGATTTCTTGCGCTTCTACATAATACTTAAAAACACTATAACTTTCTGTAACAGAAATTATGTCTATAAAATAATGTTTTATTTTTTTACGCATCCAGTTAGAAGGTTTAGAAGTAATAATATTTGGTTCTTTGTAGACAAGCATAGAATCAGCCGATACAATCTCTGCGCCAATTACAGATGCTAAAGAAAAGGCAACTTCTGTCTTACCCACAGCTGTTGGACCAACTATAAAAATTAGTTTATTCATTTTTAAATTTTGCAGTATTTTCTCAAAATATAAATAAAAAGTAAATATAAACTTTTAGCGAAATCTTTATATTAAAGAGGAAATATTTTTTTGTAAATTAAGTAAAATTTTATGCCTTCTTTCTTTTTCACTATTAGGAATATCATCAGTTAATTTAGCGGCTTCTGTATTCGGACGGGGGGAATATTTAAAAATATATGCATATTTAAACTTAACTTTTTCTAAAACCTCTTTTGTCTTTAAAAAATCTTTTTTTCTTTCTGTTGGAAAGCCTACAATAACATCTGTGCTTAAACTTCCCTCTACTATTTTATAAAAATCTTCCACTAATAACAAATAATCTTTTTGTGTATAACCTCTATTCATAAGCTTCAAAATTCTATCTGAACCAGATTGAAATGGTAGGTGTAAGTGTTTTTTTATATTTGGATACTCTGCCATTACTTTAAATAATCGGGGCGAAGTGTTTTTTGGATGAGAAGTGATAAAATCTATTTCTTTAATTTCTTTAATAGAGGCAATCTTTTCTAATAATTGGACAAAGTCTATATTTTCTTCTTTATAAACATAGTCATTTACATTTTGCCCTAAAAGAGTAATTTTTTTTACACCTCTTTCTATAAATCTTTTAACCTCTTCAATAATTTTTTGTGGTTTTCTTAATCTTAAATTTCCCCTTACATATGGAACCACACAATAAGAGCAATAATTTGAACAACCAGTTGATATAACAACTTGCGCATGGTCTTTGTCAAGTAAAAAAGAGCTCTCATAAAATGCTTCCTCACGCTGGGTGTCATCTGTATCAATTATCTTTACACCAAAATTTTTGACCTTCTCTACATATTCAGGAAGATGATAGAGTCTAGAAGGAGAACAAATAATACTTAAATGTGGCATTTTTTCAATTAAGCGCCTGCCTTGATATTTCGCCATACACCCAATAACACCGATGACAGGTGGTTTTTCATTATATAATTTTTTTAGGGTTCCTAAAAAAGAAATTGCTCTATCTTCCGCATGTTTTCTTACCGAACAAGTATTTACAAAAATAACTCTAGCCTCTTGTGGGTTGGTTGCAATAATATAACCTCTATCTAAAAAAAGCCCCAAAAGAGCCTCTGAATCCCTATCGTTCATCTGACATCCGAAAGTTTTGATATAAATACTCTTATATTCCATTATTTTTAGCTTGCTTTTAAAACTATTTTTCTTTTTTCAATCGCCTTGCTGCAAAAATAAAAAAAGGAATTGAAGCCAATTGTGCTGTAACTGAAAAAATGACTAATGAAAAAATTGATATATCATAAAATCTACCCATAACAGCACTCCCTAAAAACCAAAATAAGCCATAAAAAGCACCAAATACGCCATAGGCTGAAGCTCTTTTATTTATGGAAACCATATCTGCAATTGCAGCACGCATTATTGACTCTTGAGCTCCCATACCAATTCCCCAAAGTAGTATACCACATAAAGCAAGATAACTTCCTCCAAAAAAAACTAATGGTGAAAAAAATAAAGATACAAAAACAACGACACAAAGTATAAATAAACCTCGCCGGTCAAATAAATGGCCAAGTAAAAGTGCAGATAAAGCATCTATACCCATAGCAATTCCATAAAAAGTTGGAATTAAGTTATCAGATGTAAGTGAAACTTTTTTAAAATGATAAGCCATCAATGGAAAATCAACATAGCCTGCTGCCAGGAGAGCCATTCCACCAAGAAATATCCAAAATGTTTTTGTCAACCCCTTTGTTTCTAAAGAAAATGAAGATTTTTCCAAATTTATTGGTTTTGGATAAAGGTATTTAGCTTTAATAAGAACCATTAATGCTAAAAGTGCTGAAATAAATAAAATACCAAAGGCACTTCTATATTCATTTTTAAAATAAAGTACAATTGCTACAACTAACGGTCCAAGGATTGCTCCTATTTGATCCATTGCTTCATGTAAACCAAAACCTCTTCCATATCCAAACTTTTTTGTTGCGTATGAAAGTAATGTATCGCGACTTGGTGTGCGAATTGCTTTTCCAACTCTTTCTAAAATAATCAAAAATATGGCTATTTCCCAACGACCTACAAAAGCTAAAAGTGGCACAGCAAATAAATTCACTGTATAACCAATAATAGTAATTAACCAGTATCTTTTTGTTCTATCGCTTATATATCCAAAAACAGATCTTAATGCATAACCTAACAACTCACCAAATCCTGCAACAATACCAACAATAGTTCCGCTTGCACCTAAAAGCTCTAAATAGGGACCAATAATACTGCGCCCCCCTTCATAAGTCATATCAGCCAAAAGACTAACTACCCCTAATAAAATGATAAAATTAAAAGCTTTTCTTTTTGAAATATTAAAATTCATACTCTACTTAAAAATACCATCTTATTGCCCACAAAGAATAAAACCTCTACTTTTATTAAGTAGAGGTTATCAACACTTTTTGTTTTAAGTATAACAAATCTGATTGCGTTTATTTTATAAAAATTTAAGGCAAGTATTAAAGTATTGGCAAATAAGTCTTTATCTCGTACTCATGAACTTGCTTTCTATATTCATCCCACTCTATTTTTTTGCTTAAAATTAAATTACTGAATATATGCTCACCTAAAGTTTCTTTAAGAAGCCTGCTATCTTGCGCAATCTCAATTGCTTCAATTAAACTTCCGGGCAAACACTTTATACCCATTTTTTTCAGTTCCTCTTGCGATAAATTATAAACATCTTTTTCTAATGGTTCTTCTAAAGTATATTTTTCTTCTATTCCTTTAAGACCAGCTGAAAGCATACAGGCAAATGCTAAATATGGATTGCAAGCTGGATCAGGAGAACGAAATTCTATTCTTGTTGATTTTTCTTTTCCAGGTTTATACATTGGAACTCGAACTAAAGCAGACCGATTTCTTCTCCCCCAACAGATATAAACTGGTGCTTCATATCCTATAACTAATCTTTTATAAGAATTAACCCATTGATTGCAAACTAAAGTTATTTCAGGAACATGTCTTAATATTCCTGCAATATAACTTTTTGCTTCTTTTGATAAATAATATTTATCATTTTTATCAAAAAATGCATTAGTATCGCCTCTAAATAGGGATTGATGGGTATGCATACCAGAACCATTTACACCATAAATTGGTTTAGGCATAAAAGTTATATGTAAACCATATTTTTGCGCAATTTCTTTTGCAACCATCCTATAAACCATAACAATATCTGCCATAGTTAAGGCATCGGTATATCTAAGATCAATTTCATGTTGTGATGGAGCAACCTCATGGTGAGAGTATTCTACCTGTATGCCCATCTCCTCTAATGTTAAAATTATCTCCCTTCTAACCTCATTACCAGCATCAAGGGTTGTTAGGTCAAAATAACCTCCTTCATCTAAAATTTGAGTTGAGTGTTCATCTTTAAAAATGAAAAATTCTAATTCAGGTCCAACATAAAATGTGTAACCTTTTTTAGCAGCTTTCTCCAAATTCTTTTTTAATATATATCTAGAATCTCCTAAATAGGGCGTTCTATCTGGATTTAAAATGTCACAAAGCATACCAGCAGTTGCTTTTTCTTTTGGTCTGTAAGGTAAAATCATAAAAGTTGAGGGATCGGGCATGGCTATCATATCAGATTCATCAATACGCGCAAAACCTTTAATTGAAGAACCATCAAAGCCCATACCATCTTCTAATGCGCCTTTTAGTTCTTCAGTAGTTATAGAAAAACCTTTCATCTGACCAGTAATATCTGCAAACCACAACTTTATAAATTTAACATTTTTTTCTTTTACAAGCTTTAGTAAATCTTTTTTTGTTAAATTGTTTCCCATAAAACTCCTTTCTTAAAATATTTATTATTTTAACACACTTTTTCCCTTTTTAAACATTATTTTTTTGCAAAGTATGCTATCCAAATACTTATCTGATAAATCGCAAGCAACGGTAAACTTAAAATTAACATATTAAAAATATCTGTTGTAGGGGTCAATATCGCACTTATAATAAATATTAAAACAAATGCATATTTAAATTTTTTTTGCAAAATTTTAACATCAATAATACCGAATTTTGTTAACAAAAAAATTAGAACTGGTAACTCAAAAATAAAACCAAAAACTAACATAATATATGTAACAAATCTAATATATTTGGTAGCAGATATAATTGCAACTAAATTATTCCTTCCAATGTTTAAAAGAAACCTTAAAGCATT
The DNA here is from genome assembly GCA_023819525.1 of Candidatus Omnitrophota bacterium. GTDB lineage: Bacteria > Omnitrophota > Gorgyraeia > Duberdicusellales > 4484-171 > JAMWCT01. The sequence goes on along the minus strand of JAMWCT010000006.1, from coordinate 6,244 downwards.
TGGCAAAAATAAAAAATAAGCAAACAAAACACCTAAAATAAAATTAAATGAGCAGATAAAAATAAAAAAAATTGTAAATTTTTTATATTTTTGGTCTAAAGCAGGTAAAATAAATTTCCAAACTTGATAGATAATAACAGGAAATGATACAACAAAACCACCTATTATACTTATATAAAAATAAATACTAAATGCATCTTCAGGACTAAAATAAGCCAATTTATCAATATAGACAGAGGCAGGAATTTTAAGTATACCAAGTAAATTTGAAGAGAAAAAAGATAAAAAAAATGAAGCAGAAATTATAAAAATAATTGAAATTAAAATGCGCCTGCGTAGTTCAGTTAGATGTTCAACCAAAGGTAAAGGTCTATCCATAAAATTTTATTTATAGGGGTCAGCGTTAACTGTTTTATTTATCCATTCCAAATACGGTTGATATATCTGCTCAATTTTAAAAGAAATTATCTCCGGCACACTATATGGATGATTGTTTAAAATCAATTGCATTAGTTTTGGAAATAATGATTCTTTTGTTTTAATAATAAGTAGCGCCTCTTTTGAATTGTCAATTTTTCCCTCCCACCAAAAAAAAGAATCTACATCTTTTATAATATTAACACAAGCACAAACCTTTTCCTCTAAAAGCATTTTTGATAAATCCCCTGCATCATTTTGTGGAATTGTAACAAAAACAACAATTGCCATAAAATACTCCTTTAATTTTTACTGGTTATTTTTTTAAGCAAAAAAATAAATCTATCAGCCAATCTCTTACAATTATCTTCACAACGTTTGTCAATCTTTCCAATAGCAACAGGTCCATAATGGTCGCCTTTTGGATCGCCCTGGATAATCATACCATGTATTAACATTGCTTCTAAAATAGATAATACTGTTGTTTCATTTCCTCCAGCAATATTTGCTGATGAAGAAAATGCAGCCCCAAGTTTACCATCTAAACTTCCATGAAAACTAACACTTTCATCAAAAAGTTGTTTTATCTGATACGCAGCCGCCCCATAGTAGGTTGGTGAACCAATGATTATGCCATCATATTTTAACAATTGTTTAGGTTCTATCTCATCCACAGAAAAAATATCAGCCTCAACTCCGGCTGCAAGTATTTGATAATAAATAGTTTCAGCCATTTTCTTTGTTGTTCCGCCTCTTGAATAATAAATAACCACTACTTTCATCTAAATCCCTCCTTCTTTATCATTTAAATAATAAAACCTATATAATCTTCTTAAGGCCTTTATCCTATCGCTTCTCTCAATTTTTGCTTGCTGGATGGCTTTCTTTAAAATATCTATTGTTGACTGGTATCTTGCGAGATTGATTTTATAAGGGTATCCATCTTTGCCACCATGGGCAAAACTATAACGTGCTGGATCAAAATAACTTAAGTTAGTTCCATAAATAAGTTCACTTATCAAAGCTAAGGCACGCAATGTTTTTTTACCTACACCTTCTAAAGATAACAAGTTTTCAAAATTAGTCGGTTTTTTTTCATATGTTTTTAAAAAAATTTTGTCTAAAAATTTTGGATTTATATCACTAAGAAGCAATCTATGTCTTTGTGGTAGTTTATTAATATTGTTATACAAAAGGAGAAAATCTTTAATGTTTTCTTCTTTTTTGCGCCAAGATAACTCGGTAATAACATTTTGCGCTTTTTGAATATTATCGTCAACTAAATTTAATGTAAGAAAAAACTTGTCAGAACTTATACCTGTATGGGGTTTTTTTATAAAAGATTGTAATTTTTCTGAATGCCAGTGGTATCTACGCGCCCATCCTAAACTATCCGAACTCATACCCTGTTGTATTACAGTCCATTTTAACTCGTCTGTAAAAACAAAAGTATGGTGGTATAGCTCAAAACCATCCTGCAAAGCATTATTATCTACTTTTGCAACCAATCTTGATATATATACTAAATTATCTAAATTTTTCCCTAAATTTTGCCCAATCTCTCCTATTTGAGAAGGAGTTTTTCTTGAAGTCCTACCTTTTCCCCCACAAATAAATACTTTATATTCACCCAAACTATAAAACGCCTCCTTTAATGCTGCACAAGTAGTAGTGGTAAGACCTGAAGAATGCCAATCAAAGCCTAAAACACAACCAAAAGCTTGAAACCATAAAGGGTCAGCCAATCTTTTTAAAAAGCAATCTCTTCCAAACTCAATTATAATTACCTGGGCAATACATCTAGCCAAAATAACCATCTTTTCAAAAAGCCATCTTGGGGCTTTACCTGTATGTAAAGGAAGTTCTAATATTCCTGTTTTTTGCATTTTTTAAAAATAAATTATAAAATCGCGCGCCCGGGGTGAGTTGAACACCCAACCTTCTGGTTCGTAGCCAGATGCTCTATCCAATTGAGCTACGGGCGCATTGTGATTTTAAAAGAAAAGGTGTCTGTAGTTGCTAACTAAACTTTGTTATAATTGTTTTTTATAAAAAATTTTTCTTCTAGAAATTATATAAATTAAAATAACTAAAGCTACTGCTACGCTTATTAGATAAAAAAGCCTGTAATAAAATATTAAAACTTCTGCAGGACCGTCAAAAAGAAAAGGAGCTGTTTCTAATAATTTCTCATCTTTTACACTAAAAAAACTTAAAATATTAATCATAACGCTAATGCTATTGTATATTACACAACCAATCCAACCACTTTTTTTTAGTTCCAATAACTTAAGCATAATATAAAAACTTAAAAACGCAAGACCTACACAGACAATTTTAAGTATTGTCCCTGAAAGAAGTATATTGCCAGGAAGTGGCATTCCTAATGAATGTAAAATGGCATAAAATAATAAAAATAAACTGTTTAAAACCATTACCAAAGCAACTACAATCACTCCAAATGGTGGTTTATTAGAAGATAAAATGGTTTGTTCTGGTGCAAAGATATGTTTTATATTTTTTGAATTGAAAAAAACTAAAAACCAAAAAGGCAGTAATATGAAGAATAAAACGACAATTGTCAGAAAAACCATCTTAAAAGTTTTTAAAGAAGCCATATCTTTTTGAATGGGTAAAAAATAAAATGTTACAAAAAAAACAAAACCAATAAAGATACTGAAATATGAAAATACAATAATTGAATAACGTGCCCAACTTTTTTTGCGAATAATACCAATTCCTGTCCAAAGTAGCCAGCAAGCAAAGGGGAAATAGGAAATAACTAAAAGGGTTGGATTATAATTTATAGGAAGTTCTATATCTATTTCCTTTAAAAACAAAAAAATGCCAAAAAAAATCGATAATAAAATAGCTACACCAACAATTATAAGGTAACTTCCAACTAAATTTATAATTGAAATGAGTTTATTATCTCTTTTGCTTCCCAACATATATTTTCATATTTTCTGTTTAAATTTTTATAATATGAATTTAACTGATAAATCTTTTGCCTAATCTGGGCACTATCTATATCAGCAGTAACCTCTTCAAAAAAAGGATAAGATAACTCAATAAGAAAAACACGCCTATCTCTTCCTTCCGTAGAAAATAAAGGTGAAAAAAAGTAATAATCGAAAAAAACTTTAACAGGCACATAGAAAGTAGCCTCTTTATCATGGATAATGTGGGTAGTGTTATACACGTAACGAATAAGATAACCGCTTTCATAACGAAGTGTAATTGGTTTTATAAATTCCCGTTTTAGGTCTGGGTGCGGTTTAAGATATATGTTAATTAAATCTACAAGTGTTGTTTTTCCAATAGTATCAGTTTCAGAAAATCTTCCTACCTGCAGCTGTATTGTAATAGGACAATCTTCTTTTGGCTTAAAGCCTTTAACTACAGCTGCTTTTAGTTCATATTGAGACATCTCTTCCCAAGAAGAAAGCAAATTAATAGAATAGTTCCAATCTGTATCAGTTAACACTTGTGTACTTGTTTTATCGAAAAATGAAGATGAATCTTTTGTAGATATCGGTTCAATAAACTTTGATTGTTTTTCTTCTATCGCATCGATTTGGTCGAAATAATACTTTAATTTAACTCCCAAAAAATCTATTTTTACATACTCATTTGTTTTTTCAACTATTTCACCTTCAACAATTTTCCCCGACTTAAGTCTAATAATTTCAGCAAAAGTTGGTAAATAGACAAAAATTAAAAATATAAAAAAAATATGCTTTTTCATTTATAAAAATTATCTATTGCGGATTGTATTCTTTAGATAATCAACATCGTTTTCAAGGTCATCTATATCGTTTTTAATATTCAATATTTTATTTTCTGTAGTAATTTGAAAATTTTTAAATTCTGTATCGATATTTTCAATTTTTTGTTTTAGATTTGAAAGCTCACCTGTTAACTTTACAACTTGACTTTTAATTTCCCCAAGTTCAAGCCCCAACAAAATACTAGAAAAAATTGCACGCATTGCTAATTCTTGCTCTGGTTTATCTTCAACATATTCAATTATTTTTAGTGCATTTATCGCATCATTACTAAACTCATTTGCTTGTAATGCTCTTTTAAAACTTTCCTTTGCATCTTTTATCTTTCCTTCAGAGGCATATTTTAGACCTTGTTTATAAGTAGAGGTAGAAAATTTTTGAATATCATCATCAAAATAAAGCTCTTGCCCAAATAAATTAGAAAAATAAAATGCGAAAAAAATAACGCACAAAAACCAATATTTAATTAAACTTTTTTTCATTCCACCCTCTTTTTTAATTTTAAAAAGATACGCATCCATTTTTTATAACACAATGATTTTGTTACCTTGAAAGTATAAAAATTCTTTTTCCTAAATTAAATAAACATCTTGCCTCTTTATAAATTACGCTAAAATTTAAATTCACACCCTTATTTTTATTTTATATTGATTATTTTATATTTCAACCCAAATTTTTCGTTAAAATTAAGGAAGTGGAAGAAAGTGTGAGAATTAGAAAGCCAAATTTTGCACTTTACAAGTGGGATGTAGTTTATTTTTTATAGTTGGTACTAAAATTTCTTATTTAGAACGTTTCTTAACTGTTCATATAGCTGTGATGGCGCAACCGGTTTTCCTAAAAAGTAATCCGCTCCTAATTGAGTAAGTTCTTCTTTTGTTTTTTGGTCTTTATAGCCGGATACAACTATAACTTTAATTGAGGGTGATTTTTCTTTTACTTCTTTTAAGATTTCTCTACCATTTATATCAGGAAGACCTAAATCTAAAAGTATAACATCTGGATTCTCTTTAGGATAAATATTCAACGCTTCTTGTCCAGTAAAAGCCAAAATTACTTCATAACCCCGTTTTTCCAATGAAAGCTTCATATATTCAATCGCTTCTTTTTCATCGTCAACGATTAAAATCTTTGGCATATTTAACCTCCTGTCTCTTTAGGAACTGGTAATGTGATCAAAAAATCTGTTCCTTTTAAAGGTTCTGTTCTATAGACTCTTATTGTTCCGCCATGATTTTTGATGATTATAAGTATAGTGTATAAACCTATACCTGTTCCGCCTGTAATAGCTTTTTCTCTTCTCTTATCAAAACTTGCCTTTGTAGTATAAAGAGGTGTGAAGATTTTCTTTTTAACCTCTTCGGTCATACCAAATCCATTGTCAATAATATGGATATGAATTTGGTCTTTTTCTCTTGTAATATTTACTTCAATTTTCCCTTTATATTCTTTTATTTCTAATTCAGGATGCTCTTTTATATAGGCAAGCATCTTTGAAATTGCATCATAGCAGTTATTTAATAAATTTATAAAGACATTCTCCAGACCAACAAAACTTCCTAAAATAAGCGGCACATCTTTATCGATGTTGATTTTAATATCTATATTTTGGAATTTACCAACTTGGATATAAAGAACTTTTAATACTTTCTCCAACACATCTTTTAAGTTTATAAGAGAAAATTTTACATCCTCTTCTCTTTTAGCATAACTTCTTAATTCATCTATAATCAGGCTTCCATCTTGAGCATTCTTAATGATATCAGAGATTACTTTTTGTGCCTCTTTGGTGCTTTGGGGATTTTCTTTTAATTCCTCTAAAATAAAGTTTCCTGCCTGAACGATGTTATTTAAAAGATTATTTATCTGATGTTCAATTGATGAGGCTAAATAACCAATCTGTGCAATCCTTGAGCTTTCAGCTAATTCTAATTGTGTTTTTTTTAGTTCATGCATAAAGATAGCATTAAGAATAGCCAAACCTACAGAACCTGAAAGTATCCTTAAGGTTTCCAGTTCTGATTCAGAATATGAACTTT
>JAMWCT010000102.1 GCA_023819525.1 Candidatus Omnitrophota bacterium | reverse complement strand
TTGCCTCACCAAAAGTTACCAATCGCCATTCTTTTCCTTTTTTTTCTCCTTCAACAAGTTTAATTGAATAGCTACCAATGTCTAAACCAAAATGGGCAGTCATTGTATTAATTGCTTAAATTTCCTTTAGAAAATAAAACATAATCAAAAATTGGCGGCAGTACCGGCACCGTGCGCGCCACTTCTACTCGACTTATCTTTTCTTCTCCATAAGTAGCGGTTGAGGTAATATTGTAAACCTGAACCGGTAAATTGCCGGAATTACTGTTAACCCTTACTGTCGCCCGGTTGTAAAATGGTCTTATCCTTACTAATCTTACTTGAGAAGAAAGGGAGATATTTGCTAAACTCCTAAACCCTTCTTCTCCGCTACCGGCCTCATCAAAATTATTATCCCGCGAACTTCCATAACCATTATAAGCAAAGCGGTTAAAAGAAAAATCGTTTTTATAAACTGCTATTTCTACTGCCGCCGGGTTGCTATTTTCTTCATTATTTGCCAATAAGGTCCAGTATATTTTCAATGAATTAAGTTCTGATGGCGGGCCATCGGGCAATAAAATATTCATTACCTCACCATGTTCTAAAGTCAACTGCGTCCCCTCGCCGGTTTCTTCTACTTTAATAGTAACATTAGTATCTTCTACCTGAATAGTTGTTTCTCCGCCGCTATAGGCCCCAATATTTCTTAAGGCTTCTTCTATGCCTGCTTCGGCCGCTGAAAAAGCCCTTAAAGATTCTTTTTCGTCCTCTGATATTTTAATATCAGTTAAAGAACGGGAAATCAAAGCTAAACCAATTGTTAAAACTACAATCATAATTAAAACAATTATTAAAGCTATTTGGCCTTTTTTGTTTTCCTTCATCATTCTTATAATACAAGTTAAATCCTTTTCTTGTCAAATGTCAGCGATATGCCCTTAAAGAAACAGTGGTACTAAAATCCTGGCTGGCATAACTATTAATATCTTGAGGATTACCTGTCGCAAGAGTAAAACTTATTTTTACCACTGGAGGAAAAGCAGAAAGATTACAATCAAAATGGCAACTAATAAGATAGTTAGAAATCAAATTATAGTCATCAAAAACTAAAGCGTGATTGTTAACAGGGTCACAAACAAAACTACTGGTAGTTCTGTCGCCGTTAACTAAAGTTAAGGAATAACCATCATCAGAACAATTATTAATCTCAAGAGCATTCCTAATTTTGTTAGTCATTACCAAAAGTGCATAATCGCCACTTTGTTTAATATTTTGCCAACTCTCTGTCTTCTTTTTACTTTTAAGAGTATTTAAAAAGATATTTGTCCCAACCAAAACCAAAAACCCTAAAATAGTCACTACCACCAACATTTCTACAATCGTAAACGCGTCGCTCTCGATAGTTAGTTTTATAATTTTCTTTATCTTTCCCATCGGCTTAAAAATGTAGTTGTCTCTAACCGGTGATTTTTACCCCCCTCAGACCAATCTACAGACACTATTACCTTTAACCGACTCCCGTCTCCATTCAATTCATAAGTAAAACATCTCCTAAAAATACCCCTTTCTTCTTCGCATGTCTCGCATGATGACGTGCCGCCGCAAGTATAGGTAGTTAAAAAATAACTCCATGATTCCGCTTGGTCCCTTCTTATCCTTACCTCTTCAATTCCTTCCTCCGCATATTTGGTTGCCAATGAGTATTCTTTACTTAAACGAGTATTTCTAATAGCCAACGTTACCGCCGCTGTTAAGGCTGACAAACACACTACTATTACTCCTAAAGAAAATAAAACCTCAATTAAAACCTGGCCCTTTTTATTAGTAAATATCGCCTTCTTTGCTGATAGTAATAGAAAATACATTTTCTTCCTCTTGATCACTTATAGTTATTACTAAATCGCCATTTAAATTGGTTCCTCCCAAAGGATAAAAAATTATTGTCCCCGAATAATTAATATTAAAATCATCTTTGCCATCATTATTAATATCAAGATCAGCCAATTTTTTATAACCAAAAGAGGGTCCAATTTCGCCGCCACAGCGGCCGTAAATTTGGTTAGTGCTAAAATTAGCATACCAGCCGTAAAGAACATTGTCTCCTGATTGGGAACAATCGTCACTGCCGCCGCAAACAGAACAGTCTTTTTGGTTGGTCAACGCTTTATTTTGAGTATATCTTAAGTTAACTTTTAGTTCATCGCGAACCCTCTCGACCAATCGTCTTTTATGAAAATCGTTATAAGAATTTAAACCAAAAACTGTTAAAATCATTATTATTGCAACCACGATCAAAATCTCGATAAAAGTAAAACCTTTTTCTAAGTCGCCTTTTTGGGTAATTCTTTTTTTAAAATAAAGAAAGATCATAAAAAATTTAAGGATTTTGAACTCCGTAATTACAGGTTTGAATACCACATCCACCATCACAAGTACAACTAGTATCGCCTCCGCCAGATTCCAGATAAGCACAAAGGCAATAAGTGGTTGAGGTAGGCCGATCATATCGATAATTATAATTTGGTGAAAGAGGATCTTGAGGAATAGGATTTAAATAAGTGTTTCCTCCACAAGTTAAACTTCCTCCAAAACTTAAACCCGAAGGATAACTGCCAGTGTCTGTCCGGCACATTTCCAAAGCCGCCCTTATTTGTTCTAAATCTGCTTTTCTTTTCCCATCCCGAGATTTAACATTAGCCGAACGATAAGAAACCGCAGCAATAGAAGTTAAAACACCAATTATCGCCACCACTACTAAAATCTCAATAAAAGTAAAACCTTTTTTGAGTAAAAAGAATTTTTTTCCTTTTTGGGTTTTAATCATTTTTTCCTTTCCCTCAAAAATCTGGCGGCGGTGGTGGTAAAGGATCTTTATTGTGAACAGCAAAATCATTGGCAAAAAAAGTAGCAAAAGTATCTACTGTTAGATTATAAACTTCTATTTCTTTGGTTATTTTTCTTATGCTCTCAATTTTTACTAACTGCCAATGGTTATTTTTAAAAATATATATTCCTTCACCTTTTCCTAATTCTTTAGCTTTTTTAAATATCATTTTTTCGGTAAAAAATGGGTGTTCGGCGGTCGTCTCTACTTTTAAATTATTTTCTGCCGTCAAAATTAAATAAGAAGGACTAATATTTTTATAAACCCCGATTACTTTTGCTTTTTGAATTTTTAAATTTTTATCAAAAGACAAAACCTCTTCTCCTTCTTTAATCTCTTCAATAGCTCTTTTTTCTCCGTTTCCCAAGATAATTTCTGTTCCTTTAGTAAAACAGGGGCCAACTGGCCAACACGTTCCCTGACAGCAAAAAGAAGTTATTTTTTCTCCGCAAGAATATTCCGGCCTAAGGGTACCCTTACAAGTAGTTACTCCTGTAGGGCAACAACTATAAGGGCATATTGGGTAAGGCGAAGGCGAGAGAAGAGGAGAAGGGCTAGGAAAAACAATAGCCGACGGACTAGGAGAAACTGCTGGCCCACCATAAGGATTTAAACTTAAGTCTGTTCCTAATTCATAAACAGCAATATTGTTACCACCATCATTCTCACCGGCCCGGTCAATCTCCAACAAAGCATTTAATTCGTAGTCTTTATTGTCAAGGCTAGTTTTATAATAATAAAAATGATAACCGCTGTTTTTAGGGTCAACAGGCAAGCCGTTGGGAAAATAACTAATTAATGCTGTCCCTACTGCCCCCCAGTTACTGCTGTTTACCGCCACCGGTGCTGCCGGATAAATCAAATTTTCTAACCGATAATCCTCTAATGCAAATCTTAATTTTTCTAAATCCTGCTTTCTTTTGGCATCCCTTGATTTTTTGGCAATATTAATGTATGTCACCACTGCCCCTAGGGTTACTAAACCAATAATGGTAATTACTACTAAAATTTCTATAAAAGTAAATCCCTTTTTCATTTTTTTATACCCTCACTCTTTTCATACCTTTTGATTTGGCATCAATAAGATTAAACCCCTTTCTTTTTGTTTTATTGCAAATTAGTAACACAAAAGTAATTACAATCTACTCCGCTACAACTGCCGGCACAATTATTACTGCTGGCATTTCCGTATCCTTGCTCTAACTGAGCCGAAATATAATAAGTATTGTTTGAACCAACATTACAAACATACGCATAAGTTCCTCCTTTAGGGTCTGAGGGCATGCCACCAGAAAGATAACTGCTTAAACTATTCCCTAAAGCAGCACAATTTGTAGTTGATGGTGGATACTGCTGATTAACACTGTAATATTGTTCCATCGCGTTTTGAATGGCCTTAAGGTCGCTTTTTCTTCGGGAATCGCGACTCTTTTTTTGAGCCGTCGAATAAGAAGCCACACCAACGGCAATCAAAATGCCAATAATAGAAATCACTACTAATAACTCTAATAAAGTAAAACCTTTTTTAAATTTTAAAAATTTCATTTTTACCTCCTTTAGTCCTGAACTACTCTAAAACACCAATTAGTAGAACAACTCATTGGTCCACAACTGTTACTTCCATCAGGGTCAGACATGTTTTCTAAACAAGCATAAACCATAAACCCTTCGCCGCTACCAGTTTGAGTATAATAATAACTTTGTGAAGAAAGAGGATCTTTGGGCAAAAGACTCATATAAGTATTTATTCCGCAGCTAAAAGAAGACCCCCACTCAAAAGTCTGCACTGGATTACAACCTCTTATTTGCCCATTTGAATCACTAGGATAATTTTGATAATCATTGTAATACATTCTTAATGCGGTTCTTAATTCATTAAGATCTTTTTTTCTTCGCGCATCCCGGCCCCGGGCGCGGGCATTTTGCATATTTGCCAAAAGCAAAGAGGTTAAAATTCCCAAAATACTGATAACAATTAAAAGTTCTATTAAAGTAAAACCTCTTTTTTTATTTACTTTCATTTTTTAAATTATTATAAACTTTCATTACTGCTAGCTACTCCATAAGTGCATCTATCATCCGGATCAAGACACTGACCACAATTGGTTCCTCCATATCCTGAAGGATAAAAATCTTTATCCTCCCTATTTTCTAAACAAGCATAAAGCCGATAACCTTGCCCTAATTGAGTTTGATCATAATAATAATGCATACCGCTATCTTTTTGAGGGTCTTGAGGTAAAACCTGCATATAGTTAGTTACTCCATCACTAAATACTGACCCCCAATCAATTCCTGCTACCTGCCCACCGCTATCTGAAGGATAAGCGTTATGGTCGTTAAAATAAGCTTCTAAAGCATTTTGAATTTGCTTAAGGTCTGATTTTCTTTGAGCATCCCGGGCTTTTCTTTGGGAATTCATAAAATTGCCTAATAATCCTGCCGCCAGCAATCCTAAAATCGCCATTGCCACAATTAACTCTAATAAAGTAAAACCTTTTTTCCTAAATATCATCTCTTAATTTAACTTTAATATAAATAATTTTAAAGGTC
>JAMWCT010000005.1 GCA_023819525.1 Candidatus Omnitrophota bacterium | reverse complement strand
AATGTTTACCTTCCTTTAGCTTACCTTCCAAGACTTTTTGAAATGCATCATCATCTAACCTACCCAATTTCAATTTTGGAATTTGCCTTTGTTTACCACTTTCCCACTCTCTAGCAAAAAGAAAAGTCTCTGTTAAGTATTTGGCTAATTCATCGTTGTTATTTTCTTTAGCTATATCTCTTATAGCAGAAAGCCAGATTAGTAAGGTAGCTAATCTTTGTTGTCCGTCTACAACTTGAAAATAATTCACTCCTAATCGATGTTCGCCTTCTGGCACTACAACAATAGAGCCCAGAAAATGTATATTATCCCCTTTTAACCCTATTACATCTTCAAATAAATCTTCCCATTGGTTTTTAGTCCATGCGTAAGGCCTTTGATAAAGAGGAACTTTGTATGCCTCTTGCGTATTTGAAAGCAGGGCTTGTAATTTAACTTCTTTTGCTTCTATAAATGCCATAGTATCATCTCCTATAATTTTTTAGGGGCATTTCGTATAACTCGTTTTCAGATGAAATGTATGTATGATTTCAACCTTTTTGTTGCATATTATATGAACTTAATGAATTACCAGTAAAAATCGCTAATAATCATTTACCAGTTTTATTTTATCAATTTTATAAAAATTACGCAAGAATATTTAGAAAAAACAGAAATTGAGATTAAGAAATTGCAATTTTAAAACCATAAAGGTTTCTCTTGATTGTTTTAAAGAATATTTTATTGTAAAAAATTTGATTTAGAAAAATAGATGAAGAGAAGATAAAACGTTCTTGTTAAGCAAATAAGACAAAAAGTATTCCTCACAAACAGTTAATCTCTACTTACATGCAATAAAATTTTTCTACCACGAAGTATTAAAAATTCCTCAAAAAATAAATTTAAAATTTGCCAAATGAAGTGAAAACTCTCGATTGCTCTATCGAAAAAAGAAATTAAAAAAATTATTTGGTCAATTAAAAATCCGCACGGTTATCTTTTTTTAAAAATGAGCAAGGCGACTAATTCAATATGGTGGACCGGAGCGGATTTGAACCGCTGACCTCCTCGTTGCGAACGAGATGTTCTCCCATCTGAACTACCGGCCCATATAACAATTTTTACCTGTGAAAATTATGACAAAGAAAGGTTTTTCTGTCAAGACAAGAAGTATCAATAAAAAAGCAAAGTTTAATAATTTACAGTAGCGGTTACACAAAAATCGGAAGGTGTTGTATCTGGGCATCCAGCTGTGCCTCTTAGGCGCACTGTAACATCTACGCGCAAATTTTCAATAACTGGGTCATTCTGATTTATATTATTAATTGTATTTTGATCAGTTCCTTCCCTTCGTAATCGCTCTAAAGCATATACTAAACCAGCTCTTGCGGCAAAAATAGCACGAATACGCCTTATTTTGTGTTCTGCAATTCTTGGTTCATTAGTCATAATATAAATTGCGGCCAAAGCCAAAATAGACAAAACAATTGTTACGCCTATAACCACAATTAAGACTGCAGATTTTTTCATTTCTAAATTAATGTCTTAAATTAATCTTATAAGTATTATTTTCGTAATTTACTAAAACATGTCCTTCTCTGGCAAGCCATCCTAAACTCATCAGTACTAGCTCCTTTGGTCTTTCGATAGATGTAATTAGTTCTTCTAAAGTTGTTTGCCCATGCTTATCTAAAAAATGCCAAATTTCACCTGCTACTATCCCTATTTCTGTTATCATTTTCTTTATTTATACTCCCACAAAACCAACAACGCCAATATTTTGATTTAGAAGGATACAAAAACGAAACTGTGTAGCAAATTTCACAAATTTTTTTAGTTAAGAAAAAATTTTTTTCAATATTAAATACTTTTTTTGTGTTTAAAAGATAAACAAAAAAAATAAAAATTATCCACAAACTTAATGCCCAACCAATAAAAAATGTAAATTCAATCTTCATTTATTTTACCAATATTTTAAGCTTTGTCCAGAAAAATTTTTCGCTAATAAAAATTGCGGACTCTCTTAAATATTGTTGTGTTAATATTCCTTCGTATGGATCTGAAATTAATTTTTCAGGAAATAAAAATGAAATTTTTCCATAAGGTGAAACAAATGCTTTAAACAAGATAGTCTCCTCCTGTAGTAATAAAAATACTCTTGTTCTTTCCCAAAGATAAATTGGTTTTTTTTCTATATTTTGATGCTTGCCTTTTGAAAAATTTTTTTCACTTATGAATAATAGTCTACTTTCTTCAGTTGGTATGAGGAAAATATTATTTTTGGCTTCAAAAGTATCAGTGAAATATTTTTTGCCGACATCGGTTGTTGTAATCTCATCTACTAATATCTCATTTATTTTATAATTTTTTAGGTCATTTTTGTTCAAAATATTAAGCCATGAATAAATAACTGGAGAATGCCTAACTTCCACATAGATGTGAAAATATGCGATAATCAAAAAATGGATTATAAAAGCGAACAAAAATGAAATTATAAAAATTTTATTTTTCTGCATAAAATAAGCTTACTCTGCAGTTGTAGCTATTCCTATTTTTTCTATACCTAATCTTTTACATATATCCCAAACCTCAACAAGCACACCTAAACTAGCATCTTTATCAGCTTTTATAAATATTGCGTCATAGTTTTTCTTTTTTATAAACTCTTCTAATTCTTTAAAAACGATGGGTTTGCCTTCTACATAAAGTATATCCTCAGCAGTAATTACAATAGTTAATGTTTGTATATTTAGCGCCTCTTGAGTAACTGTTTTTGGAAGTTTTACATTTATACCAGGGATAGAAATAAAACTTGATGTGAGCATAAAAAAAATAAGTAGCTGAAAAACAACATCAATTAATGGTGCGATATCTATCTGTCTTAATCCTACCTCTTCGCCAACAGTCTTCTTAAATTTAACTCTCATCTGTATTTTTTAAATATCTTTGTTGTGATAAAATTTCAAGCAACTCTGTCGCTGCCCTTTCTGTTTCTAATATAGATAAATTTACTCGATGAACAAAATAGTTATAAGCTATATACGTGGGTATCGCAACGCATAATCCGGCTACAGTTGTAATTAAAGCTTCCCATATACCACCTGCTAAATCCGAAGGATTAACCAATCCCGCAAGTGCTGCTTTTTTTTCTATAGCGTAAAAACATCTTACAAGACCTGTAACTGTTCCTAAAAGACCTAATAGTGGCGAAATGTGGGCAATGGTACTTAAAAAATTTAAATTTTTTTCTAAACGTGGGATTTCGTAGAGGGAAACATTTTCCATCGCCTCTTTTATGAAATCCTTACTTTCTTCATAATGAAGTAAACCAGCTTTTAAAATATTTGTTATATAGAAAGGATTTTTTTCGCACATATTTACAGCATCAGAAATTCTATTCTTTCTTGCCAATTCAAAAATTTTAAATACAACTTTTAATTTATTAGAAGAAACGGTTGCAAAAAAAATAAAACGTTCAATTATAATTGTTAAGGAAAAAATTGAACACAAAAGTATAGGAAGCATAACCCAACCACCTTTAATTAAAAATTGAGCATTTGTACTAATAAATTGCCACATAGATACCTCCACTATTATTTTTGTTTTTTATTTTCTAACTCTTTAAGCCGTACTTGGGCTACTTTTGCTTCATCTTTTTTCGAACTAATTATTTTATTGTAAATTTCTTTTGCGGCATCAAATTTTTCTTGTTTTTCATATACACGCGCAATATGAAAATATGTTTTAATTTTATAATCTTCATCATCAAAAGAATAAATAACAACAAAATATTCCTCTAAAGCCTCTTGGTATTTTGCTAACTTTTCTAAACAGTAGCCTAAATTCATCCGTATTTTGGGTGAATCTATTCCTTTTTTTATTATATCCTGAAACAAACTGATTGCTTTTGCATATTCTTGCATATCTTTTAATAATATTGCTTTATCAACAATTGCTGCTTCCCAAACATTACTTTTAGATAATATAAGTTCATCATAAAGTTCTAAAGCCTTTTCATAATCTTTCTTTTGGGTATATAGTTTTGCTAAATATAATTTTGCCTTTATAGAAATTGGCTCATTTAACTTGACCACCTCAACAAAATACTTTTGGGCATCATCTAATTGGTTTTTAAGCCAAAAAAGGTGGGCTAATGAAAAAAGTGCTTCTTTTTCCCATCTTGTATTTTTATATTCATCTATAACTTTTCTATAGTAAAATTCGGCCTCTTGGTAATTTTGTTCTTTTTCACACAATCCGCCAAGATATAAAGCAATATAACCAGCGTAATTTGAGGTAGGAAATTTAGATAGAAATGTTTCCCATAATTTTTTTGCTTCATCGTATAAAGATAAATTTAAATAGGCATTGCCCATATCTATATAAACTAATTCTACAATTTCTTTATTGTTGCTAAACTTTGAAAGTATATTAGAAAAAATTTCAATTGCTTTTTTATATTCCTTTTTATTAAAGAAACATTTTGCATAAAGATAATGTGCTTTTGGATAATACTCACTATTTTGAAATTTCTCCATAAAATCTTCAAGTAAATCCTCTGCCTCCTGGTATTGCTCGATAGAAAAATAACTTACCGCTAAATAATATTGAGTTTCAGGGATTAATTTTGAAGATGGAAAATTTTTTTGTAAATTTTTTAGCGCAATAAGTGCTTCTTGCGGTTTTTTGGTTTTTAAAAAAATCATTGCTATCTGAAATTGGATGTAATCTGCATATATGATATGCGGGTCTGTCTTAAGAATATTATTATAAATTTCCAAAGCCTTATTGTAATCCCCGGCTTCTTGATAGGTATCGGCGATTTGGATTTGGGAACTTATCTTTACAATTGGATTATCAGTATATTTTAAAGTATTTTTAAATTCTTCAATGGCTTTTTTAAATTCACTATTTTTTAAATAACACCACGCTAAACCATAATGGGTTTTATCAAGAATATCTAAATATTCTTTATTTTTAAAATTATCTAATATATATTTATAATCTGAAATGGCGTCATTTATTCTACCTAATTCATACAATGTATTTGCTCTATTTAAGTATATGGTGGCGCAAAATTTACTCTGCGGAAATTTTTTTAGAAATCTATCAAATATCTCTAAAGCTTGCGTATAATCTTTCTTTTTAAAATAATATATCCCTTCACTAAAATCATACAATTCTTCGTCTTGTATTTTAGAGATATATTTTTTCGCATTGATATCATCGGTTTTAGCCAAATAACTAAATCCCAAACCTTTAAATATTAAATCTTTAAAATATTGATCTTGTGCTAAAGGCAAAGTATGTTCATAATAGAAAATAGCTTTTTCAAAATCACCTAACGCATAATAACTTTCTGCCAAATAAAAATATCCTTGTAGTTTCTGCTGTGGATTAGTAAATTCTTTAAGATATTTTTCGGCAAAAGCAATTGTTTGTGGATAATCCCCTTTTTGAAAATATAAATTCAATAATTTTGGATAAACACTCTCTATAACCTCTATATCTGTCGTTTCAGAAATTATCTGTTTAAAAATCTCTTCTGCCTTTTCCTTATTAGATAATTCTAAATTGTTATTTGCCATGCGATAAAGTGTCCACCATTTAAATTGTGAATTTGGAAAATTTTTGATAAGTTTTTCTGCATATAGGTTTGAATCATTAAAGTTTTTCCCTTTAGCATATATTTCGGCTAACCAATAATATATTTCCTCTAAAAAAGACGAGGCAGAAGGCAATTTTGATACAATTTCATTAAAAACTTCTAAAGCTTTCGGATAATTTTCTTTAAAATAATAACATTTTGCGATATATAATTTGGCTTCTATGAGATGTTGGCTATGTGGATATTCTTTTATAAAGCGTTCAAGAAGAGAAATACTTACATCATAAAAACCATCATTAAAGGCTTTTGTCGCTATATAAAATTTTTCTTCTTCACTACCTATTGGAAAACAAAACCTTTCGAATAAAATGATAAAGATTATAAAACCAAAAATAATTAATTTCGTTTTTTTCATCTCTAATAGTTTAAATGTTTTAATTTATTTTTCAAGAATTTTCCTGTATAGGAGGCATTATTTAAAATAATTTCTTCGGGAGAACCACAAGCAACAATTCTTCCTCCTGCATCTCCTCCTTCTGGACCTAAATCAATAATATAATCAGAGCATTTTATAACATCTAAATTATGTTCTATAACTATAACGGTATTTCCTTTATCAACTAATCTTTGTAAAACTGTAAGCAACTTGTTTATATCATCAAAATGTAGACCACTTGTGGGCTCATCAAGTATATAAAGAGTTTTGCCTGTAGATTTCTTGTGTAGTTGCCCAGCAAGTTTAATCCTTTGTGCTTCTCCACCAGATAAAGTTGTTGCGGGCTGTCCTAATGTAATGTAGCCTAATCCAACGTCCTGTAAAACTTTTAAAATATTTAAAATATGTGGAAAATTTTCGAAAAATACAATTGCTTCATCTACGTTCATTTTTAAAACATCGCTTATATTTTTGCCTTTAAATCTTATCTGTAGGGTCTGGGTATTAAAACGCTCGCCCTTACAGACTTCACAAGGAACATAAACATCTGGGAGAAAATGCATCTCTATTTTTTTATTTCCGTCACCTTTACACGCTTCACATCTACCACCGGGAATATTAAAACTAAACCGACCTGCTTTATAACCACGCATTTTAGCTTCTGGTAATTGACTAAATAGTTGTCTTATGAAAGTAAAAACTCCTGTATATGTAGCCGGATTTGAACGGGGGGTTCTGCCTATAGGGGACTGATCAACAATAATAACTTTATCTATATTTTCTAAACCCTCTATTTTTTCATATTTACCAACTTTTACTTTTGTGCCGTACAGATATTTGGTTAATGCTTTATATAAAATATCTTCAACTAACGTAGATTTTCCTGAACCTGAAACTCCAGTTACGCATATAAAAATTCCTAATGGAATTTTTACATCAATATTTTTTAAATTATGTTCACTAGCTCCCTTAATATATATATAAGGCTTGTCTTGATATTTTCTTCGCTTATTAGGTATAGGTATTTGTAGTAGGTTATTCAAATACTTTGCTGTTAAAGTCTCTTGAAAATAAATTTCATTAGTTGGTCCAGAATAAACTACTTTTCCTCCACTTACCCCTGCGCCAGGACCTAAATCTATAATCCAATCGCTCTCTTTAATCATTTGTTCATCGTGTTCAACTACAATTACGGTGTTGCCAATATCTCGTAGGTTTTTTAGTGTAGAAATTAGTTTGCCATCGTCTTTTGGATGCAAACCAATTGTAGGTTCATCTAAAATATAAATTACACCGGACAAATACGAACCAACCTGCGTAGCCAATCTTATCCTCTGTGCTTCTCCGCCTGATAAGGTTGAACTTAAACGATCTAAAGTCAAATATCCTCCACCTACATCCAAACAAAAGGTTAGCCTTTTTAATATTTCTTTTATAATATGGTAGGCTATTTTTTCTTCATGTTCTGATAACTTTAAATTTGTAAAAAATTTATATGCGTTCTCAATATCTAATTGAACGATATCCCAAATTGATTTATTCGATATATATACTGATAGACTTTCTTTCTTAAGGCGTGCACCTTTACATTCTGGGCAAGGCAGCTTAGACATATATTTTGCCAGTTCTTCTTTTACATAATCATTTTCAGAGGTCTTAAAAATACGTTCACAACGTCCAATTACTCCTTCAAATGGCTTACCCCAAATAAAAATATTTTCATCACCATAAAGTATTACCTTTTGTATCTTTTTTGGCAATTTATGAAAGGGAGTATCTAAAGAAAAACCCAACTCATTCGCCAACTCGCGCAATAATGCATTATAGTATAAAATATGCCCTCTGCTTTGTCTCCGCCAAACATCAATAGCGCCATCTCTAATACTTTTTGTTTTATCTGGAATAATTAAATCAACATCAAATTCTAATTTTATTCCAAGACCATGGCAGGCTTGGCATGCACCGTATGGAGAATTAAATGAAAAGGAACGAGGCTCTAACTCACCTATTGATAAACCACAATTTGCACATGTCAGCTTTGTATTAAAAATATATTCTTTACATAAACCTTCATCATAGATTGTTAATAAACCATCTGTATATTTTAATGCTGTCTCTATAGAGTCAGCAATTCTTTGTTTATAATTTGGCAAAACCTTAACCCTATCTACAACAACTTCAATTGTGTGTAATTTATATTTTGGCAAAATTATTTTCTCAGTAAGTTCATATACTGTTTTATCAACTCTAACGCGTGAAAAGCCATCTTTTAGAAGTTTATCAAAAAGTGAAGTGTATTGACCTTTTTTGCCAACCACTAATGGTGCAAGTATATATATTTTGCTATTCAGAGGCAAAGAAAGAACTTGTTCAATAATTTCCTGTGATGTTTGACGCGTTATTGGTTTATTACATTTATAACAATAAGGTTTGCCTATTCGCGCAAACAATAGACGCAGGTAATCGTAAATTTCAGTTTGTGTTGCAACTATTGAACGGGGTGAGGCACCTGCTGTCCTTTGTTCAATTGCAATAGCAGGGGACAATCCTTCAATATGCTCAACATCTGGTTTTTGTAGTTGTTCCAAAAATTGGCGAGCATAACTAGATAAACTTTCAACATAACGGCGCTGACCCTCTGCATAAATTGTATCAAAAGCCAAAGATGATTTTCCTGAACCAGAAAGACCCGTAATAACTATAAGTTTATTTTTTGGTATTTTAAGGTCTATATTTTTTAGATTATGTTCTTTAGCGCCTTTTATGATAATATAGTCATTCATAATTCTTTATCGCTTCTTTTTATTGTTCTTTTGCTAATGTATATAAAAAATATCATAAAAACGATTAGTAAAAATATATTTACTAAACCATAAAATTTCTAACTTAAAGCAAAAAAATCAAAAGTGCCATGCAAAAAAATGGCAATTAATAAACCTTTTATTATATAAAATTTCTCTAAATTTTTGTCTGGCGAAAATTTTGCTTTACTAAAAAAATAACCCATTATCAAGGCAATAAATGCATGAACCGGGACGCTAAATAAACTACGCATTACTCCAACACTTAAAGATCCGAAAATTCCGAATTCAAAAAATGCAGTTAACACATACATAATATTTTCAAAAGTTGCAAAACCTAAAGAAATTATCACACAATAAAGTATACCATCGTATGGCTCGTTAAACTCTTTATTATCATAAATTAAAAGTTTAAATATAGAAAACTTAATAAACTCTTCAACAAAGCCGGCTACTATAAATGAAATATATACTATTTTAAAAATACCACTTTTAATAAATAATAAAGGTAAAGATAAAATTAATTCAATTGGTAACGCAATGAAAACAGAAAACAAACCAAACAAAAATGCTTTACCTAAAAGTTCTAATGGTTCTTTTTCGTATTTATCTTTATGGTAAAAATAAATTACCAGTGCTAAAGATGGCGCAATAGATATAGTTAAAAGCAAAAACATAAATTTTATTATTTTCTTGCAAAAAACAGAAAAATATGTTATAAGAAAACAGTTTAGCACAAAATTGGTAAAAAACCATTATTTTGTAGGAACGGCAGAATTAATGGGTAAAAGATGAAAAGTGCTAAACAAGTTAAGTTAAAGGAGTGCGTAAAATGGAAGAAGAAAAAAAATTGTATATTGGGAATTTGGAATTTGGTGTAACAGAAGACCAATTAAAAAAAGCATTTTCTGATAAAGGATTGGCTGTAAAAGAGGTTAGAATAATAACTGACAAATTTACAGGAAAATCCAAAGGCTTTGGTTTCGCTGAATTTGAAACCGAAGATGAAGCCCAAAAGGCTATAGATGCTCTAAATGGTCAAGAACTAAATGGAAGAACTTTGCGGGTAAGTAAAGCAAGAAAAATGCAACCAAGAGGCGCTCGCCATAGCGATAATTACTCACCTAGATATAAAAACCGCTAAGAAAATAAAAGGGTAGTTGCCCCGTTCCTCTTCTACCCTTTTTTATTTTAATACCAAAATCTATGTAATTTTGCAATTTGATCATTAATTACAATATGCTTATCTGCACAAAGTTTTAAACTATCGTGTATAGCGTAATCAAAAGTATACAATTCAACACATTTTCCATATCTTTCCTTTATTTCATAAATTACTTCAACAAAATCTGAATCTCCGGAAACAAGCGCCGCAACATCATATTGATTAGTTACAGCTTTAGAAAACATATCTAATGCAATTTTTATATCAAGCCCTTTTTGAATCCAAATATTGTTAATATAAACTAATCTTCCTAACTTTACCTCAAAATAGGGTATTTTTATTTTTAGTTCTTTTAAATATTCTTTTTGTTCCTGATATGTCTTTGGATTTTCTTGTTCACTTAGTTGAGCAGAATAATAATAGCAACGAATAAGTTTTCTTTTGTTTATTATCCATTGTATCAAATTATTCCATTGTATGTCTTTAAGTCTGATGTGAGTGCGGCTATCACCGAAATCTTTTATTTTTTGGATAACATATTCAGCGTCAATAAAAATCATTAATCTTTCCATAATACTCCTTTTTATTTACTTATTAATCGTTAACTTTCAAAAGACTTTTTTGTAATTCTAATATCTTGTTTAATTGTGTTTCATCTACATAATGCATCTGTGTAAGTATCTGGCCTAAAACCACGCCTCTTCTCCAATGTAACCTCAATGCTTCATTGAGTTGTTCTTCTGAAATTATATTATTTTCAAGAAAAATCTGACCTAAGGGCTTATATGAACAATCTATATCAGTCTCTCTATGAATATAGGGACCGTTTTGCTGTGTGACGAAACTGCGGCGTTCAAGCATATATTTACTACCGCGTAGTGTCTTTAAATATTTTTTTATTTCTGCAATTTTTTCGTTTATTTTTACAACACTGTTTATATCTGAATCTTTTTTAACCGGCACAATTGCTAACGAAACGCTCATAAGTGGAATTTTTCGTACCATGCCAGTTCTATCTTTTGATACGATAAATTTATTTAACCTATCAGTTTTTGAATAATGAAAAGGTATAACTTTATCAAAAATAAATATAAAATTTTGACAAATCTCCTCATACTTATCAAATGTTGTTAAAAACGCAAAATCATCTCCTCCTATATGCGCAATGAAATCGTTACTATTACCAAATCTTTTAATAGTAGTGTAGAGAATATAAGCAGTATGCATAATTACATTGTCACCTTTAAGATACCCATATGCGTCATTAAAATATTTAAAGTTATCAATATCTACGTAGGCTACAACAAATTCACTCTTCTTTTTAAGTCGCTCTAAAATCACCTCCTCTAAAACATTTGCACCAGGTAGACCTGTAAGTGGATTTGCATAAAAACTTAAATTTAGGCGTCTTGCAGCCATTTCAATTCGTATACGAAGATCCAAAGGATCGGGTGGTTTTATAAGATAGTCATCAACGCCATATTTAAGATTTAATAAGTTACTACGCAAATGACGTTTATTTATTAAAGTGATAATTGGGATAGATGAAGTCAGAAAATCACTGCGCAGCAAAGTGCATATTTTTAAATCTGGCTCTTTTGCTGATTGAATATCTACTATAATAACATCTGGAAAAATTTTTTTTATTAACGTAATATCATCACAACAGGTTTTCTCCCCTACGATAACTTCATATCCCCAACCATCTAAGCAGAAATGCAGTATTTGGCACAATTTTATATCTGAAGTAATAATTAAAATTTTTAATATTTTTTCCATTGCCTTGAAATTTCATAACAAATAATTGAACAGGCAGATGTTACGTTTAATGAAAGATCTGCACCGGATGTATAAATGTGAAATTTTATATCAAGATGTTTATCGATCCCATAACGGATACCTTCTCCTTCTGAACCCAAAACAATTCCCAATGGAAATGGAAATGAAATTTTTGAAATATTCTCTTCATTTTTGTTTGCAATCGCTCCTGCAATCCAAAAACCCTGTCTTTTTGCTTCTAATATAGAGTTGCACAAATTTACTACTTTTGCTACTTCAACATAATTCTCTCCACCTTTTGCTACATTTAAGACGGTCTCGGTAATCGGGCAAGCTTTATATTCAGGAATAACTATGGAAAAATTCCCAAAACAGGCGCAAATTCTTATTATTGCGCCTAAATTTTGAGGGTCAGTTATTCTATCTAAAAATAAGATTACAGAGCCTTTTTCTTTTGCTTTTATAAGTATCTTTTCAAAAGGTGTATAGCAAAACTCTTCTACATACGCAACTATTCCCTGTAGGTTAGTAGAGGGCTTAATTTTTGATAAATTTATTTTAGAAAGTCTTTGTGTTGGAATTTGATTAATTTTGATTAACTTTTCTAAATTGGGAAATTTAAAATCTTGGCTCATTAAAATTTTTTTTATACTTTTTGGATTTACCTTTAGCCTTTCAAAAACAGAATTTTTCCCGTAAATAAGCATAAATTAAAAATTTTTTAAAGCATCAAGTAACTTAACCATAACTCTGGGTCTATTTAGAGTAAAAAAATGTATGCGTTGGTATCCTTTTTCTATTAAATCTTTGCATTGTTTTATAGTAAAATCAATTCCTATTTTTTCCATCTCCTCAGGTTTATCTAAAAAACTAGACATTTTTTCTTGAATTTTTTTTGGTATAGTTGCTTTGCAAGCCAAACAAAACTCTTTTGCTTTTAAAATATTATAAAGCGGTAAAATTCCCGGCAATATTGGGATGCTTATACCGGCTTTTTTTGCTTTCTCTAAAAATGAATAAAAATAAGAATTATCAAAAAACATCTGTGTAACTGCAAAATCTGCTCCCGCATCTATTTTTTGCTTCATATGTTGAAGATGTCTATCAAAAGATGGTTCCTCGATATGACCTTCAGGATATAATGCAACACCTATACAAAAATTATAATTTTTTTTGATAAATCTTACAAGATCTTTAGCATAAGGAAATTGAGTTTTTTTAAAATCAAATTGTTTATCTTTAGGGGGATCGCCTCGTAAAGCCATAATATTTTCAATACCTTTTAATTTATATTCATCTAAAAGTTTTCTAATAGAAAAAGCTGTAGCACCAACACAAGTAAGATGAGGGATAACAGTAAACTCTTTTACAGAAAGCAATAAATAAGTCGCTTCTTTTGTATACTCTTGACTAGAACCAGATGCTCCATAAGTCATCGAAACATATAAAGGCTTGTATCTTTTTAATATCTGGACAGTTTTTTTAAATGATTCCTTTGCTTTAGATGTTTTTGGGGGGAAAAATTCAAAAGAAAATCCCCTTTTTTTTTCTTCTAAAATATCTATTATCTTCATATAGATATATTATATCGTTTTTATTTTTTTTTACAATTCTTCGTATTAAAAGATAGAACATTTTGGGGGGGCAGAAAATCTACAGTCAGTCTTTAATCTTTCCGCTTCGTAAGTAAAAGGGATTTTTTATGAGCTTGTAGGTGCAGTTTTGTGCCGTAATTTTAAAAAAATAGATTTATTATTTTTCATCAATAATTTCTATATCCGCCGGTGTATAGATAATTATTTCTGGTCCGTTATAATGACGAAGTCGTCCTGTAACTTGAACGACTTTTCCTAAATAAAAGTTAGCGGGATCAATGTTTTGTCGATAAAAATTTTCTAATGCATCATTAAATATTGTTATTGTGAAATCTGTTTTATAATCGTTGCCAAAATTTAAAAATAAACATTTTTTTGATTTATATGTTGATAGAACCTTTCCTTGCACTGTTCTTATTTGACCTATATATTTATAAGCCTGTGTATGTTCTATTGTCTCATAGGCTCCCCATAAACCTTTGCGCTTTTCTCTTGCATCTTTTTGAAGTTTAAGAAATAAATCTTTATATTTTAAATTTGGTGGTTTAGTGTAAACAGCTGCAAAGCCATCTTCAAGCAATTTTGCGTTTACAAATATATCATCTACAAAACAATAGCCAAGTAAGCGACCGTATTTATCTATTTTTTCTATATCAAATTCAACTCGTATGTATTTTCCTTCAACCAATTTTTTATTATATTCTTTTGCCTCTATTGCAAATGGCTGTGGTTGATATATAAATCCCTTTTCTGTCTTTCTGGTAATCTCTGGGGTATCTATGCCAATATAGCGCAAAATCTTTTTATTGGACAACAGAACAGTATCCCCATCAATTACTTTTATAACTTTTATATAAGAGTAATCTTTAAATTGGCATTTTTTGGTAACACTACAAGCGCTAGCAAAAAAAATAAAAAAAAAGATAAGATACTTAGTTAATCTCACTTTCTTCTAAAGTTATTTTAAGCGTTCTACGATTTGAAGAAAAATTTTCTGTGCAAATTGAGGTTTTGGAAGAAAATTTTTGCGGGCGGATACTTTAAGCCTTTGCATATCTGAAATAAGTGTATCAATCTTTATTTTTATGCTATGTTCTGAAACAATCGCTTTTATCAAACCGCTAGACTCTTTAGTTTCATTTATATTTGCATCCATATCCTCTAAAACCTCATTACAAACTTTCCAAAGTGTGGTGTAATCGACTTTTAAGTTTCCTATAGCCGCGTCATTGCTTAAGGTATAACCTGTAATTAAACCTGCTGTCCCAACTAATAGAGGAATGCATCCACTCGTTAAAATAAAAAACGTGATAAAAAAAAGCAAGCTTAATTTTCTTCCAACACCCATTGGCTTTCCTGTTGTGGAAAATTTTTTATAAAAAAATCTACAATCACGTTTTTAAGTTGTTCGCTTTCTTTGCTTAAACCCTCATTAATAGCTGTATATTCTATTTTTAAAGCCAAAAGGAGTATATCACATTTTGAAAAGTTTTTCAAATAATTTGCTATCAATTTAAAAGCAGAGTTATGGGTAAATGTCAATAAATTATTCGGTATTTCATCAATATTAAATATCTCTATATCCTGATCAATGTTAGCAGCGTCGATAAATAAAATTAAATCATATCCGCCTTCACAAAGTTTGTGCAAATAATTTTCAATTACCACCTCAGCATTTAAAATATCAAAACTTATTTTGTTTTTCAAAGCTTCGGCTATCTCTATTCCAATTGCGTCGTCACCTCTTAATTTATTTCCTATCCCGACAAGAAGGCAATTTTTATATTTTGAAAGCGTATTTTTCAATTTGCGAAAAATATTTTTTTTATGTTCATCAATAATCTTGACATTATAATAATCTAATAAAGAAAGTAACTGTTCGTAATTTTGAAATTGTATGCAATTTAATCCTAATTGTTTTGCATAGGGCATTAAATCAACTCGATCATCAATATAAATAATATCAGCAAAAGAGACATTAAATCTTTTTTGAAGTTCCTCATAAATTCTTCTCTGCGGCTTTATGGATTTTAATTTATAAGATAAAATAAGGTCAGAAAAAAAAGAGAAAACTTTAGGATATTTTTTATAAAGAAATTCAAAATGAAGCCTATTGATATTAGAAATTAAAATAATTTTGTGTATATAATGCAATCTTTCAACTAAATCAATTATTTTTTCTTTTGGGATAAAAATATCGCACCAGACATCAATAAATTCTTGGTAAGTTAAAGTTGGGGCAAAATTTGTTTTAAATTTTGTATAAAACTCATAGTCGGTTACTATTCCCATCTCATAATCTAAAGTAAAATCTTTTTTAAAAAAAGCATCGATTACTGTATCAACTGAAACAGAAAGGTCTTTTTTAATTTTTTTTAAAGCAATATTATAATCAAAATCAAACAAAACTCCACCTAAATCAAATGCTAAATATTTCATGATAATAAATTTACTTAAGAAATAAATACACTTTGCCTTCTGCAGCGAGGACAAAGAAATAAAAACCTATCAGAGCGAAGATTTTCTTTGGTTTTCTTATGAATAAAATTACCTATACCAAGAATATTTTGTGCAAACCCTATAAGTGATGTATTTGAATGATATAACGGACCTAATTTCTTAATAGTCCAGATTATGTGATCTTTGCAGGCAACGATACATTTACAGAATTCACATAGAACAAGCTCCTTTTCAATAATTTGACAGAGGTTTTCTCTACTTTCTGTAGTAGATATATCAAATTCATTAGAAAGCTTTATGCCTTCTTTTGTAGGACAATTTAATTGACACTGACCACATTCTATGCATGTATCCCAATTGATTTTAAGTATGCGCTTTGCGACGCCATTTTCTACTATATCTTTAAAAGATAATGCCCTTGCCGGACAAACCTCTACACAAGCAGTGCAACCTATACATTTATCCTGATAATAGTAGGGTCTGCCCCTAAAATTGTAAAATGGTTGATGTGGCTCTTTAGGAAATTTAGTAGTATAAGGCTTACTAAATAATGATTTAAGCGCTCCTTTTATTTCTCTTAATTTCGGATACCTCATATTCATCACAAACACTTTTTTCCCATAATTTTATTCCTGCTTTATGAGAAGCTTTAGCCAATGCATGGCTTGCTGTAGGTGAGGTTAAAAGTAAAAAAATAATTGCTAATATACATTTTATACCCGCAGCATTAAAACCTAAAATTAAAAATGCGCCAAATAAAATGCTACAAGTTCCAAAAGTAACACACTTTGTAGATGCCTGAAGTCTATTATAAACGTCAGGAAACCTCACCAGTCCTAAACAACCTAAAAAATCAAACCCTAATCCAATGCTAATAAAGATTATACCAAAAATTTCATTCATCAAAATCTTTCCCTTCTAAAAATTTTGCTAAAGCTAAAGTAGAAATAAAACTTTGCAATGCCCAAGCAATCCCTATATCTATATACCAACTTCTCCTTGTGGTTATTGATAAAAGGACACAAATCCCAATAATTAAAATTCCCAACATATCAATACTGACAATTCTATCTGAGGGACTAGGGCCTCGTAAAATACGATAAAGACACAAAAAGGAACTCAATATAAGAATCCCTACTCCTCTTTTTAAAAATCCAATAAAAGCTAAATCTGGATAGATTAGTATCTTTAATGGATAAAATATTAGCAAAAATAATATCAGAGTAAAAAAAATTAAGCCTATAATGTAAGATACCAACTTCATTTATTCAAAAATTTTTTCTAAAATTTTTTCAAACTTTCGTACAATTATCTGGGTATTTTTTTCTATATCTTTACTCTTAACATCAATCCAGTGAACATAAAGAAAACCATTTTCTTTGTCAACATCAACAGTTAATGTCCCGGGTGTAAGGGTAATGGAATTTGCTAAAAACGTTAATGCAGTATCGCTCTTTAAAGATGTCTTTATCTTTACGATACCAGGATTTAGTGGTTTATGTGGAGAAATTACACGTATGGCAACATCAATATTTGCCTTAAAACATTCCCAAATAAATATAGGTATATAATATAAAAACCATAAATACCGACTAATATGTTTAAATAGATGCGCTCGCCCTGTAAATAAATTTCCTACAAGATATGCGACAAAACTAGCTACTATAGCTCCAATAAAAATTTCTTGCCAATATGGTGGCCAATTAAGAAAAAGCCAAATTAAAAATCCTAAGATAAAAAGAATTACCCTACTTTGCATTTATTTTACAATAATTTCTTGAGCTGGTTTAATAAAATAATTACCGATATCTTTAAAAATTAATAACCCACCAACCGAGCAAATTATCGCTAATATCAACATCGCTAATTTCATAAAAGATGGTACCTCTTTAGCTTCTTGGCTTTTTTTAGATAGACTACCAAAAAAAGCATACCTTTGTACTTTCATAAATGAAGAGAGAGTAAGAATACTACCTATTACAGCAACTATTCCATAACCAATATAGCCGCTCTTAATGCAAGCCAAAACAATTAAAAGTTTACTAAAAAACCCATTAAAAGGCGGAATGCCTGAAATGCTCATTGAAGCAATTAAACAAGTAGCTGAAGTAATAGGCATCTTTTCTCTTAATCCGCCCATCTGGTCTAAATTTCTAGTTCCAATTGTGTATTCTATTGCCCCTGAATTAAGAAAAAGAAGCGATTTAAATATAGAGTGATTAAATAGATGAAATAGTCCACCGCTAACACCCAAGGGGGTTCCTATCCCTAAACCTAAAATTATGTAACCAACTTGACTGATAGAGTGATACGCTAATAATCTCTTTAAGTCCATCTGTCCTATAGCTAATAGAACACCAACTATTATGGATAACCCCCCTAAAAACATTAACGTATTAGAAAATAATTTATTTATCCCAATTATAGTAGAAATTCTAATTAGTGAGTAAATTCCTAAAACTTTAATTAATACACCAGATAAAGCCGCAGAGATCGGCGCTGGCGCTGAAGGATGCGCATCAGGAAGCCAAGCATGAAAAGGAACGATAGCTGCTTTTAAGCCAAAACCTACAAGAAACAATACAAATGCAAAAGTTACTACTTTATTTACTCCTTTCTCTTTTAAAACTTGCGCTAAATCAGCCATATTAAGGGTGGAAGCGTATGAATATAAAAAAGCGATAGATAAAAGAATAAACAAAGATGCTAACGAGCCCATCATCATATATTTAAAGGAAGCTTCTAATTCTTCTGACTCTATTCCATAAGCAACGAGGGCGTAACTTGCTACAGAAGCAATCTCTAAAAATACAAAAAGATTAAAAATATCAGCTGTAATAATAATTCCATTCATTCCTGCAAGCATAAGCAGAAAGAGTGTATAGAATCGAAATTTTGAAGTAAACTTCTCCATATAATTTATACAAAATAAAGTAATTAAAAAAGCTAAAATATTTACTGTAACTAACATAAAAACACTTAAACCATCTAAAACTAAAGATATTCCAAAAGGAGGTGCCCATCCGCCTACCTTGTAAATATAGAGAGAGCTTTTTGTATTTAAAAGAAAAATTGAATAGAAAGATAGAAAAGCCAAAGTTAATGTTATGATGTTTGTAAAGATATCACTGAAACACTTTTTATATTTTCCGACAAAAGAAATGATAAATGCACCCAATAATGGCAAAACAACAAATAAAGGAATAAAAGTCATAATTAACCTTTTAATTTATTTATTTTAGTAATATCAAAAGTGCCATACTTTTCGTAAATCCTAATAGCTATTGCTACTGCTAAAGCTGTTGTAGCTAAACCAATAACTATAGAAGTTAAAACTAATGCTTGAGGTAGAGGATCAACCATATTAAAAATTTCTTGATCGGGTGAATAAATTGGGCTGCGTCCTTCTAATTTATATCCAAAAAGAATAAAAAATAGATTTACTGCATATTCAGCGATAATAAGACCAATAATTATTTTTATAATATTTCTCTTTCGCACAACTGCATATACGCCTATCAAAAATAATAAAAGGCACAAAAAGTAAGGAGTCATTTTTTTGCTTTAAACTTTAGCAAAATTAAAACCAAAAATATTCCAAATAAACCCAAAGAAACTTTTAAGCCAATGCCAATATTAGAAAAAATAATACTTCCTGCTGAAAATAATTTAAAAGGTTTACCTTTAGCAAACCAATCCATAAAAAAATATCCACCTAAAAATCCTAAAATTGCAATACTTAAAAATAAAACTGCACCTAAACTTTCTAACAAAGACACAAATGTTACAGGAAGAATTTTTAAAACTTCATCCTTACCAAAGGCTAACATCAGATGTATAAAAGCTAAAGCGATAATCACTCCTCCAGCAAAACCTCCGCCGGGTGAGATATGACCATGTAACACAATATAAATTCCATAAAGTAAAATCAAACCCACAGTTAAACGAGTAATGGTTTTAACTATTAAGCTCATTCCTTTATTTTTTAAATCGCTATTCATTGTCTTTCTCTGCTATATCTTTTCTCCCTTTCCAACGCATCAATGCCATTACGCCCATTACTGCGGTAAACAAAACCGTTGCTTCTCCTAAGGTGTCATATGCTCTGAAATTTAAAATTATCGCTGAAACAATATTTGTGGCTTTCGTTTCTTTTAATGCCTCATTAAGATAAAATTGTGAAACCTTCATTATAGGATTACCAAAAGAAGGTAGTTCTTTTAAAGCGACATATCCTAAATAAGCAAATATAGCTAAAAATACAAGAGTAGCTAATGTATTAAAAAACCACCTTCCTGAAGTAGAAAATGGTAAATCTTTTTTTATCGTAGCTCTAATTAAAATAATTAAACACAAAATTTCTACAACTATTTGAGTAATAGCTAGATCTGGGGCTTTTAAAATTAAAAAAACAATACATAAAGCTAGGCCGCTTGCGCCTACAGCTACAACAGCGGATAGCAAATCCTTCACTTCAATCGCAATAAGTGCTCCTATAATCATAAATATAAGTAAAATATTTAATTCGAACATCTTATCTAAAAAATATAAAAAATAGCCAAAGTGCTCCCAATAAACACCAAACTAAATAAGTTGGCAATACTCCATTATGTAAGTATCTTAAAAATTTTATAAATATGAAAGATAGATTTTTAGTCTGCTCATAAATATCAAAAAATTTCTTTTCTGCTAATCTATAGATATTTTTTAGGACTTTAAGTTCTCTTATATTCACATAGAAATCACTAACCTTTGCTTCTGTCTGAAAATCTATTTTTTCTCCACCAATAAATATAGGGCTTGTTCTTCTTTTCTTAGATGTGATAATAAAAATAATAAATCCTAAAAGTATCCCTAAAATTATTAAATTCGTTGCTTGCATTGGTCTCCATAGACCTGAAGTAGAAAATTCCCCTATAGCTTTAGCAATAAAAGGTAAAATTGTATGAAAAGCAAAGATGCCAAAAATAATGCACAAAAGCGACAGAATAAAAGGAGAAATTAAGAGTGTAAAAGAAGCTTCTTTTGTTTTTTCTTTCGGCTGCCCTAAAAATACCCCTGCATTTAATTTTAAAAAAGAAGCCAATGTAAGAGATGAACCCACCAATGCAGAAACTAAAGAAAATAAAATTACCAATTTTAGCGTAAAAGAAGTAGACAATTTAAATAATTCCACTAATCCCTGATAGACCATCCATTTAGAGACAAAACCATTAAATGGCGGAATTCCAGAAATTGACAAAGAGGCAATTAAAACAAACAAAAATGTGGCAGGCATAAATTTGCCTAAACCAGAGAGATTTTCAAATTCAACTGAACCGCTCTGTTTTTGGACATTTCCTACTCCTAAAAATAAGCAGGATTTATATATTGCATTATTGAGCATATGAAATAACCCAGCAGCTAAACCTAAAACCGTAGAACAACCTAACCCCAAAACCATATACCCTACTTGCGAGACTGCATGGTAGCCTAAAAGTTTTTTTATATTATGTTGAACAAGTGCCATCATTACTGCTGCAATTATTGTTAAAGAGCCTAAAATAAGTAAAATTGCTTTGGAAAAATCGTCTAAAATAAATGCGTCTTTTATTAATCTTACCAAAAGATAAATTCCTAAAAGCTTATCTAAAGAAGCCGGTAAATACGCAACTGTTGGCGCTTCAGTTACTTCTGCCATTTCAGGAATCCAGGTGTGTAGAGGTATACAACCAGCTTTAGCAAAACAAGCTAAAGCAATTAAAAAAAATGATAAGAAAGAAAGTGCACTATTTATTACCAATGGCTTTTCAACAATAAAATATCTTGAAGTAAGATAAATATAAAGAAGAATGCCAAATAATAAAAATCCATCACTCCCACCAACTATGATAAATGTTTTTTTTGCTACAGAAGCTTTGTTTTGATCTGAATAAAGATTTATTAGCATAAATAAAGTCAATCCTAAATAACCCCAAAAAATTGTGATTAAAAATAGGTGATTGCTAAAAACAACCCCTAAAGAAGAAAGAAAAGTTAGAAACATCCAATAGTAGTATTCCTTTTTTTTAGTCTTTATGAAATTTAGAGAATATATAAAAATAAGCAAAGTAAATAAAACAATAAAAAAACCCACTAATTTAGAAAGGTAATCAAATATAAAAATGTTGCCCATCCTCATATATTTTTGTTTTGGAAATTAAATTTATTTTGTTTTTGGTATAATCTTTTTAATTTTTCAGTCTTTTCTATAGATAATTTTATTAGTTCTTCACCTGTTAAGATTTTTTTGCCACTTTTTGAAAAAACAGCACCTCTTTCAGTACAACAATAGCAGGGATCTACTGCTGCCAAAGTTATTGCTGCATCGGAGATCGTATAACCACAAACAGTTACAAGATTTGTTGCAACATTCATAAATGAAGGAGCTCTGATTTTATGGCGAACAGGCCTATTTGTTCCATCGCTTCGCACATAATGAAAACACTCACCCCTTGGTGCCTCCACCCTACCTATCCCTTCACCAGCCGGTATATCGAAAACCTCTGTTTCAATTTCTCCTTTAGGTATTCTGTCTAAAGACTCAAGACACTTAAGAATTATAGAAGATGACTCAAGACACTCTAATATCCTCAGTAAAATTTTTGCATAAATATCTCCATCTGTTAGAACCACCACTGACCAATCTATTTTATCGTATAAAGCATAAGGATCATCTTTTCTAACATCAATATTCACACCTGAAGCCCTTGCGGTCGGGCCAAGAGCACCAAATGAAATAGCATATTCTTTTGTTAACACTCCCACACCTTTTGTTCTTTTCATTATTACAGGATCATCTTTAACTACCTTTTCAAACATCTTTAAAGTAGGATATAACTCTTTTATTGTTTTACGTATAGCTTGATAATTTTGCGGATCAATATCTTTTCTTACCCCACCTATCTTCATCATAGCATAATGCTGACGATTGCCTGAAATTAATTCAAATAAATCTAAAATTGGCTCTCTCGCTTTCCATGCCCACATCCAGATAGTATTATAGCCAATAAAATGTCCAGCCAACCCTAACCAAAGAAGATGCGAATGAATCCTCTGCAACTCATCAATTATCATTCTAATATAAGAAGCTCTTTGGGGTGGCTGCATCCCTAATAAATCCTCTACAGCTAATACATAAGCAAAAGGATGACTTGTTGAACAGATACCACAAATTCTTTCTACAACAAAAGTTACCTGATCCCAATGTTTATTTTCAGCTAACTTTTCGATGCCACGGTGGTTGTAACCAATCTCAATTTCTAATTCAACTACTTTTTCTCCTTCGACAATAAGTTTAAAAAATTCAGGTTCTTCCTGTAAAGGATGATATGGCCCAATTGGAATAATTTTTTTCTTACTCATTTGTGTAATCTTTTCTTAAAGGATATTTACCTTTTGGCCAATTTTTATTCAGTAAAAGATGCTCTAAATTTGGATGACCTTTAAAGTTTATTCCTAACATCTCATAGATTTCTCTTTCTATCCAATTTGAAGCATTAAACAAATCACATAATGAATCAACTTCAGGATTATTTTTATTTTTCAAAAATATGCGGACATTAAATATTTCTCCAGTTTTATCAAAACTGAAATGATATATTAACTCAAAATTATTCTCGTTATCTATGCCGGTTATTGTGCAAAGTCTCATTTTTATTTCTTTATAAAGAACATTAGCCACTTCTTTTAAATTTTCCTTTTCAATAGTAAAATAAACTCTTCTTGGATTTTTCACAACCCAATCCTTAATTTTTTCTTTTAATCTATTTTTTACTTTATCTTTTATCATTTGTCAGTTTATTAATTAATTTTGCAATTCCTGCAATTATAGCCTCCGGCTTTGGTGGACAACCAGGAATATACACATCTACAGGTATTATAGCATCTAATGAAGATATAGTATTGTAACTATCTTTAAACATATGTTGCGAACAAGGACAGGTTCCAACTGCTACGACAAAACAAGGTTTAGGTGCCTGCTCATATAAGTCTTTTAATATAGGTGCTGACTTTTTATTCATAGCGCCCGTAACGAGCAATACATCCGCATGACGAATACTTCCAATTAACTGCATACCAAATCTCTCTATATCAAAACGCGGAGTAAGACAATCTAATATCTCTATATCGCAGTTATTGCAAGAACCTGCACTTATGTGAAAAACCCATAATGATTTAACAAGAATTTTCTCCTTTAATCCCATTTAATAACCATTTATTGCCAAAAATATTCCAATTAGACCCAATGGAAATAAAAAAAACCAAAAAAATTCTAATACATCTTTTATACGCATCCTTGGATTGATATTTTTAACTACTGTAATAAGTAAAATAAGCAAAAAATATTTTATAATTATATCAACAAACTTTCCAGGCAAAAACAAAAAAATTATAAACAAAGGTAATGAAAAATAAAGCAATAACTTTGAAATTTTCCAGAAACCCAAAAGTGCCCCTGAGTATTCAATCATTACACCAGAAGCAATTTCCTGTTCCGCCTCCGGTGTATCAAAAGGTATTATTCCTAATTTTGCCTGTAAATAAAAAAATGCTAAAATAAAAGCAATTAATCCAGAGAAACTTTTAAAGTAAATATTTCCCAGCATTTGCCGTTCAATAATTTCCGATAAAAATAAAGAGCCGCCTGTCTTAATTATAACGATTACTAAACTCACGATAAAAACAAACTCATACGCAATAAGCTGTTTAGTCTCCCTTATTGCTCCAACTAAAGCTAATGGATTGGCTGAAGAGAACGCCCCCAGAATGAGAAATAATGAAGGGATAATTAAAAGATAAATTATTACGATTATATCTGCGATAAAATTTTGTTTAAAAAAATAATCTGTTATTAGAATTAAAGCAACAATTAAGCTAGAAGATAAACTAACTAAAGGAGAAAGTATAAATAAGATTCTTGAGGCCCCTTGGGGAATAATTGTTTCTTTAATAAATAATTTCATAATATCAATAAAATTTTGATACCAAGGTGGTCCTACCCTGTACTGAAAACGTGCAGTTAATTTTCTTTCAAGCCACCAACCTATTCCTCCCATCGAGACAGAAAAAAATAAAAATAAAAAATACAAAATAAATTTCATAAATCTCAACTCTTTTTATACAAAACTCTATCGTCAAAAAACCACTTTTTTAAACACCTAACCGCTAATTTTCCAGAAACCAAAAATATTCCACTTGATATATCTTCGTTTTCAATATCTTTAATCTCAATTGCTTTATGTGGACAACTTTGGATACATCTAATTTCTTCTCTTTCAATACAGAAATCGCATTTTGAATCTAAATAAGTTAAAAAATCCACAAAAATTGTTCCAAATGGACAGGCTATACTACAAGTTTTACAAGAAGTGCAAAGGATTCTTGATCTCTTTAAGATGCCATTATTGTCTTTTTTTAGTGCATTGTGATAACAGGAGTTGACGCAAGGCGCCTGTTCGCATCTGCGACAAATGAT
Organism: Candidatus Omnitrophota bacterium; assembly: GCA_023819525.1. Classification (GTDB taxonomy): domain Bacteria; phylum Omnitrophota; class Gorgyraeia; order Duberdicusellales; family 4484-171; genus JAMWCT01. The sequence continues at coordinate 1,716 of JAMWCT010000005.1, read as the reverse complement.
TGAAAAGGTGGCTAATTCCAATAAAGAAGTTATTCCATTATTTTGAGGATGATAGATATAACTACAAGCCGCTTCACATTTTAAACATTTCTCGCATTTTTCAAGATCAATGAATAAACGTTTCATATTTTTAAATTAATCCCAAATGTCCTCATAATCTTTAATATCTTCAAATCTAAAAACCGGCCCATCTTTGCATATATAATATTTGCCAAGGCGACAATGACCACATTTTCCTAAACCACAAGACATATTCTTTTCCATTGACAAATATATTTTTGATGGACTAAAACCTATCTCTAGTAATTTTAATGTAACAAACTTCATCATAATTGGTGGGCCACAGACAACACTAACAGCATTTTTTAGCTCGAAAGATAAATCTTTTAAGATTGTAGTAACCACACCAACATTTCCATCCCAATCTGGCTGCGGCACATCTACAGTTACCACTAAATCTACTTTTTTTATTTTTGCCCATTCTTTAAGGTAATCTTTATAAACTATATCCTTTGGTGTCCTAGCACCATATCTAATTAAAATTTTGTTATATTTATCAATTTCTTCTAAAAGTGCAAAAATCAGAGAACGCAAAGGCGCCAACCCAACTCCTCCTCCAACAATTAAAATATCTTTACCTTCAAACTCTTCTAATGGATAACCATTTCCGTAAGGACCTCTTAAACCTAAAGTATCCCCTTCTTTTGCGTTATGAAAAAGTTCAGTTACTCTTCCGACCTTCATAATTGTAACTTCAAAATACTCCTTATTAAATGGATTAGACGATGGTGTAAAAGGTGCTTCACCAATTCCTGGGTATGTTAACTCAACAAATTGACCAGTTTTAAATGAAAAACTACCATCAGACTTAAAAGTAAAAGTTTTAATAGTGGGTGTCTCTTGAATAATTTTTTCTATTTTTACTTTCTGTGGCAAATATATACTCATTTTATATTTTTAACTGCGTCGTTAATGCCTCTAAGTTTTTCAAAAATTTCCCTTAAATCAATTTTTGCAATACAACCTTCTATACAACGACCACAACCCGTGCAAGCATATTTAGAGATCCTCTCATAGAAAAACTCAAATTTTTTAATATAACGATTCCTTAATCTTTGTGCTCTAAATTTTAATGGATTTGCCCCGCCTGCAACTTTTGTGAAGTTTTTATATTGACAACCATCCCAACTTCTTGCTCTTATAAATTGATTATTTTCTTTCTCGTCAAACAACAAAAAACAATGACACGTTGGACAATTCATAATACACGCTCCACATTCAACGCATCTTAAAGCTTCTTCCTGCCAAATAGCACTATCATGGTTTTGTTTTATAAGTTCATATAAAATTGTCTTTGGCGGAATATTTTGTCGATTAAGATGTGCGGATAAGCGTAAAATGATTTCTTTTCGTTTAACTTCTGTTTCTTTTAAATGTTCTTCTTTTGGTTTTTCAAAAAAATCTTTATTGTTTTTAACTAAATTTCTACCTTTATCTGAACCTATCTGAACCAAATAACCATTAGTTACTTCCGAAATGTTTAAATCAAAAAAAACTTCTGGATATGGATTGATACCTAAAGCTAAACAAAAACAGACTTCTTTAAAATCTGTACAATCAGATGAAATAATAAGATTATTTTCTCGAAAATTTTTATAATACACATCAGCTGGATCAGTAAGAAAACAATAATCCTGAATATATAACGAATCTAAA
>JAMWCT010000101.1 GCA_023819525.1 Candidatus Omnitrophota bacterium | reverse complement strand
GCCTTCGTTTAGACAAATTAGAAAAAATAAATGAAACTTTCTATAAATGTACGGAATGTGGAAGCAAAATTGATATTCAAAAAAATAAACCACGAAAATTTAATTTAATGTTAAAGACAAACATAAGTGCTACAGAGGAAGAACCTTATTATGCGTATTTGCGACCAGAAACTGCACAAGGTATTTTTGTAAATTTTAATAATGTATTAGATACTTCTCATAAAAAGCTCCCTTTTGGAATAGCACAGATTGGGAAAGCCTTTAGGAATGAAGTGACAGGTGGAAGTTTTATTTTTCGTATGAAAGAGTTTGAACAGATGGAAATAGAATATTTTGTATACCCCCAAGATGCAGCTAAACTTTACGAATATTGGGTAGAAGAGCGTTATAATTTCTATATAGAAAAAATAGGTTTAAAGAAGGAAAATTTACGCCTTCGAGCTCATCAACCTCAAGAACTTGCTCACTATGCCAAGGCCTGCACAGATATAGAGTATAATTTTCCTTTTGGATGGAGTGAGTTAGAAGGTATCGCAAATAGGGGTGATTTTGATCTAAACCAACATGCTAAATTTAGTAAACAAGAACTCGTATTTTTTGACCCGCATACGCAACAAAAAATTGTTCCATATGTTATTGAACCGTCTGCCGGTGTAGATAGAACATTTTTTGCTGTTATCTGCGATGGTTATTGCGAAGAAGAGGTTGATGGAAGATTAAGAGTGGTTTTAAAACTAAAACCTGATTTGGCACCTTATGCAGTGGCAATTTTTCCTCTTCTTAAAAATAAACCTCAATTAGTAGAACTTGCAAAAAAAATTTTTTATGATATAAAAAATAAAATACCTTCAGTTTATGATGATAGCGCAGCTATTGGAAAACTTTATCGTAGACAAGATGAAATAGGAACTCCTTTTTGCGTAACAATTGATGTAGAAAGTTTAAGCGATGAAAAAGTAACCATAAGAGATAGGGATACTATGAAACAAGAGAGAATAAGTCAAAATAAAATATTGGAATATATCAAAACTAAATTAGATTAAAGTAAACAGAAGGAGGCGGCATGGCAAAAAAATATGTTTATTTTTTTGGAGGAGGCAAAGCTGATGGGAACGAAAAGATGAAAGACCTTTTGGGCGGTAAAGGTGCTAATTTGGCCGAGATGGCAGGACATCCAAATTTAAGACTTCCTGTTCCCGAAGGTTTTACTATTACAACAGAGGTGTGCACATATTTTTATAAAAATAAACGTACATATCCGCCAGGTTTAAAAGAAGAAGTTGAAAAAAACTTAAAAAAGATAGAAAAACTTACAGGGAAAAAATTCGGCGATGTTGATAATCCTCTTTTAGTTTCTGTTCGCTCCGGTGCACGCAAATCTATGCCCGGTATGATGGAGACGGTGTTAAATGTAGGCTTAACAGAAGAGACTATTAAAGGCTTAATTAAACAGACGCAGAACGAACGTTTTGCCTATGATGCATATCGTAGATTAATTATGATGTATTCAGATGTAGTTATGGAGAAAGCTCAAGGCATTGAACCTGAAAATGAAGAGTTAGGAATTAGACGACAATTAGAAAAAATAATGGATAATCTTAAAAAAGAAAAAAATGTAACACAAGACACAGATTTAGATGCAAACGATCTACGAAAACTTTGTAAATTGTTTAAAGAAAAGATTAAAGAAATTTTAGGAAAAGAATTTCCAGATGACCCGTATAAACAACTTTGGGGAGCTATAGCTGCTGTTTTTCTTTCCTGGAATGGAAAAAGAGCGGTTGCTTATCGAAGGATAGAGAATATACCTGATGATTGGGGAACAGCTGTTAATGTTCAGGCTATGGTGTTTGGGAATATGGGTGATAATTCTGCTACAGGAGTGGCATTTACACGTAATCCAGGAAATGGCGAGAATAAATTTTATGGTGAATACCTTATTAATGCTCAAGGTGAAGATGTAGTTGCAGGAATTCGTACCCCAGCTCCGATAAATGAATATTCAAAGAGTGAACACAATAGGCATTTAGTTAGTTTAGAGAAAGCCATGCCAAAAGTATATAAAGAACTTGTAGATATTAGAAATCGTCTAGAAAAACATTACAAAGATATGTTAGATATAGAGTTTACTATTGAAAGAGGCAAACTCTATATGCTTCAATGTCGTGTTGGCAAACGTAACGGCCCTGCAGCAGTTAGGATGGCTGTAGATATGGTAAAGGAAAAACTTATTACTGTAGAAGAAGCAGTAATGCGAGTCACACCAAATCAGTTAGATGAATTACTTCATCCTATAATTGACCCAAAGATAGAAAAAGAAAATAAACCTTTAGCTAAGGGTTTACCAGCAGGCCCAGGAGGTGCAACAGGACAAATTGTTTTTACCGCAAAAGACGCAGTAGAATGGGCAAAAGGAGGCAAAAAAGTAATTTTAGTAAGGGAAGAAACAAATCCTGAAGATGTAGAAGGAATGCGTGCAGCACAAGCAATTTTAACTGCAAGAGGTGGAATGACCTCTCATGCTGCATTAGTTGCAAGAGGTTGGGGCAAATGTTGCATAGTTGGCTGTGGTGCATTACATATAGATTATAATAAAAAAGAAATACATGTAGACGGAAAAGTTCTAAAAGAAGGTGACTGGATTACTTTAAATGGAACAAAGGGTTATGTTTATGAAGGAAAACTTCCTATGATGGACGTAGCTGAAGAAAATAAAATTCTAAATGAATTTTTAAAACTATGCGACAAAGTAAAAGTTTTAGGCATTCGTACAAATGCAGATACACCTCAAGATGCAAAAAGAGCAAGAGATTTTGGTGCTGAGGGTATAGGTTTATTTAGGACAGAACATATGTTCTACGGAGAAGGTTCGGATGAGCCTCTTTTTATATTGCGTAAAGTGATTGCCTCTAAAACAGAACAAGAACGAAAAAATGCTTTAGAAGAACTTTTTCCTTATGTTAAAAAAGATATAAAAGCCACATTGGAAGCAATGGATGGGTTTCCAGTTGTGATTAGGTTATTAGACCCACCTTTGCATGAATTTGTTCCAAAAAGCAAAGAAAAATTAGAGCAGTTAGCAAAAGAACTAAATATAGACTTTGAGGAATTGACAAAACGCAAAGAAAGTTTGCAAGAAACAAATCCTATGATGGGACATCGTGGAGTTCGTTTAGGTGTTACTTATCCAGAGATAAGTGCTATGCAAATAAGAGCAATTTTTGAAGCAGCTGCAGAGTTAATTAAAGAAGGAAAAGGGCCTTATCCAGAAATAATGATTCCGGTTGTTTCAGATGAAAAAGAACTGAATAACCAATTAGAAATTACAAAAAAAATATATAAGGAAGTTTTAGAAAAATACAACCTTAAAAAAATAAAATATCTTTTTGGAACAATGATTGAAATTCCAAGAGCCTGTATCATCGCAGATAAATTAGCCAAAATGGCTGATTTTTTTTCTTTTGGAACAAATGATTTAACGCAAATGGGATTTGGATTTTCGCGCGATGACGTAGGTTCATTTTTGCCGGATTATATTAAAAAAGAGATATTAAGTGATGATCCTTTTCAAACGATTGATGAGGTTGGAATAGGTGAACTTATAAAAATAGGTATAGAACGCGGAAGAAAGACGCACAAGGATTTAGAGATTGGAATTTGTGGAGAACATGGTGGAGAACCTCGTTCAATTGCGTTTTGTCATAAAGTAGGCATGGATTATGTTTCATGTTCACCTTTTAGAGTTCCAATAGCACGTTTAGCGGCAGCACAAGCAGCGATATTAGAATCTAAAAATAAAGCAAAAAAGAAATAATATGGATGCTGTAAATGCGTACCTTGAAAAAATTAAAAATATTCCACTTCTTAGTGAAGAAGAAGAAAGGGAGGCTGTTATTGCAGCAAAAAAAGGTGACATAGAAATGCGCAGAAAACTTATAAATGCAAATTTAAAATTGGTTGTAAATATTGCAAAACATTATGTACATTTTGACTTGCCTTTAATGGACTTGATTGCTGAAGGAAATATTGGGTTGATGCGCGCTATAGATAAATTTAATCCAAAAAAGGGTTATAGATTTTCTACATATGCAGCCTGGTGGATACGCCAAGCGATAACGAGAGCATTAATCGATCAAGGTAAGACGATCCGTATACCTGTGTATATGAGCGAGCTTATTTCTAAATATAAAAAAGCAAAAGAAAAGTTATGGCAAAAATTTAATCGTGAACCAACAAGAGAAGAAATCGCAGAAGCATTAAGATTTTCGATTAAGAAGGTGAGTGAGATTGAAATGTGGATACAAAAGAAGGCCTCTCTTGAAGCACCCGTAGGTGAAGATGGAGAATCACAACTTGGGGATTTTATTGAAGCTAAAAATTATACAGAGACAGTTGAAGAGATTGAGCACTTTTTTGAACGTGAAAGAATCTATAATTATTTAGATTTTGTTTCGCCTCGTGAAAGAAAAGTTTTAGATTTACGTTTTGGGATAAAAGATGGAAGTCCCCACACTTTAGCAGAAGTTGCTAAACTTTTAAATATTTCAAGAGAAAGGGTAAGGCAGATAGAAAAAGAAGCAATTGAAAAGTTAAGAGGTTTTGTATTGCAAGAGCAAAAAAAAGGAGTAGTTTAAATGAATTTAAAAAAATTTATTAGAGATATTCCCGATTTTCCAAAAAAGGGTATTTTATTTAGAGATATAACCCCACTTTTAAATAATAAGAAGGCATTTAAATATGTAATTGATACTTTTGCAAAAACACTTAAAAATAAAAAAATTGAATACATAGTTGCAGCTGAGTCAAGAGGTTTTATTTTTGGTGGAGCTTTGAGCTATAAACTTGGCTGTGGTTTTATTCCTGTAAGAAAGCCTGGTAAGCTTCCATATAAGACAAATCGTTATACATATGATTTAGAATATGGCACAGATACTTTAGAAATTCATCAGGATGCTTTTACTGGGCAATCAAAGATATTAATTTTAGATGATCTTTTGGCTACAGGTGGAACAGCACAAGCTTTAATTAAGTTAGTTGAAAGCATGAGCGGTAAAATTGTTGCTGTTGCATTTGTAATTGAACTTACCGAATTAGGTGGCAGAAATAAAATTGAAAACTATCCAGTAATTTCTTTGATCCAATATTAAATCTTACATAAAAATTTGCCCCTATAGCTCAAAAGGATAGAGCGCGGCCCTCCTAAGGCTGAAATCCCTGTTCGATTCAGGGTGGGGGCAAGGCAATTCTTTAAAAATAAAGATGCCCAATATTTCTGTTAGCAAATTTTCTAATGTATTTTTATTTGCATTGAGATTGAAAATACTTGAAAAATATAAGTTTATAGATAAACAACTTTACATATTAAAAGCAGTGTAACCGACAAGACATCATACTCTCTTTAACCAAAAAGCTAAATACTATCCCCTCCCACTTACGAAGTGGAAAAACTGCTTTCGCAAGGTGCAGAAACTGGATACCATCTATCTAAACCTTTTCCTATCAAGAAGAATTTATAGTTGACAA
>JAMWCT010000100.1 GCA_023819525.1 Candidatus Omnitrophota bacterium | reverse complement strand
ATTTTAAAAGGCTTTTAATTAATCTTAAAATTAAATTTTTTTTGTCTTTTTTACCTTTTATAAACAAAATAAAAAGACGAAAAATAGAGAATAAAAAAATAAATATTAAGGCAAAAAAAGCGCATAATCTTTTGAAATGCTTTTTAAAATAATAAATTCCATTTAAATAGAACTCAACGGCTCTTAAATTAAGGCTGCTTTTATGAAGAAGATGGATAAATTCTGCTTGTGGAAAATAAACTAATTTTACTTTTTTTTCTTTTGCACGTTTACACCAATCTGCATCTTCCCAACCATATAAATAAAAATTCTCATCAAGTTCGCCTACAAGCTTCCAGGCACTTCTACTTACTAACAGACAGCCTCCTGCTAAAAATTCTACAGTTTTAGGCTCATAAATAGGTGTTATTTTTTTAGGTATTAGAAAAAGCTCGTATAAAAAAAACAATCCATTTGGAAGATTACCAAAACTAATCTGTAAAGTTTTATCTGGCAATAGGATTTTCCCACCAACTGCGCCTACAGAAGGATTATTCTTTAAATAATTAAATAATTTTTCTATCGCTAAATTTTTTGCTATCATATCTACGTCTAAAAATAAAAAAAAATCTCCTTCTGAAAGTTTAACTGCTTGATTTCGGCTTTTAGCTACACCTCTGTTATAGCTATTTAAAAAAATTTTTATAGGATACTTTTTTTGTAGTTGTAAGTTATCTAAATTTATATTAGCATTGTTATTTATAAGAATAATTTCATAATTAATTTTTCCAACACTTTTTGAAATTGCATCTAAACAATTTAATAAAATTTCTATATCTTCCTTAAAATAAAGTAAAATGACTGAAAGCTTATCCATTATTTTTATTTTTTAATGTATAATTTAACAATTTAAAATACAAAACAAAACGATAAACTGCCATATATAACGAAAACAAAAAACCTATAAATCCATCTTTATACCCTTTATTTAAAATAAATCTATAGTAAAACTCAGCTATAGGTTTTTTAAGTAAATCTAAAAAAAATCCTCTTTTTTTATCGGTAAAATAGAGGTGTTTAGCCTCATCTGTTGTGTAGCGAGATAATTTATCAAAAAGAATTTTTAAACTACAATTTGGTCTATGTTCTATTATGTAGTCTTCGTTAGGTGGCAAATTATAAATTTTTCCTTCAATTTTTGGATTTGTATGAACTCTTTCTACAAAAATAGCCTTGTCTTTTTTAAAAAACCTAACCTTATATTGAAGTGGATAGGCATACTTTAATGGTTTACTTAAAAAATACATCCTAAAAGGTATACTTACAGCATCAAATTCCTTACTTAAAGTCATCTCTTTTAATTTTTTTACCAAAGATAATTTAACAATCTCATCAGGATCCACAATCAAAACCCAATCTCCTGTAGCTTTAGTTAAAGAAAAATTTCTTGCATATAAAACACTTATTGTGCGTGGATGAAAATATATATTAGTAGTATATTTTTTTGCCACCTCTGTTGTTTTATCCTTTGAATACATATCAATTATAACTACTTCATCTAATCCAATTAAATTTTTTAAACATCTTTCAAGAAGTTCTGCTTCATTAAAAGTATTTAAAACAACTGAAATTTTAGTCATCAAATACCTCGCTTGCAAACTTAAGCATTATTTGGTTATCTTCTATTAATTTGCATATAAAAGTTTTTAATAATTCTAAATTCATTTCTTTTAACTCCCACCAATGAACTGTTAAACAAAGACTCCCCCCTATCTTTTTAATTTTATAAGTTAATCTTAATAGGTCTTGAAAATCAAATAAATTTGGCAAAAAATTAAAACAATCAAGTTGCTTATGCGAATCAAAATTTAATATATAAGGATAAAAATAAAAACCCTTAAGACAATTATAATTAATTTTGCTAAACAAAAACCTTTTTATAAAAAAATAAAAATATTTTAAATTAAAACCAATTTTGAAAAATGACATAGGAAAAGATGCTAAAATATCTAATTTATTTTCTTTTATTGCCTCTAAAGCTTCTTTACTTAATCTGTTATGTGGGGGGACAAAAATAGAAATTTTTGTTTCTAAAAGATTTTCTAAATAAAACTTTGCTTTTTTTATTTTTTTTAAAAGGCTTTCTTTATCAGTTATGCTAAACTCAAATTTTTTTCCAAATGAGGTATGTGAATAACCGTGAAGAAGAATTTCTATCTTTTTTTTCTTTATAAGCTTTTTTAAATAAATAACAAGTTCTTTATTTTCCTCTAAAGGCTTTAGCCTTACTTCTTCTGTTATATTAAATTCTTTTAGATCGACAAAAGGTATAACAGCTAAATTTAGTTTTGCACAATCTGTTTCTAAAAACCAACTCCAAACTTTTTTAAAATCCTCTAACTTTGTGAAAAAACATATATCGTCATCTCTTAATAAAAAATCCATAAATTAATTTAATTTTTTTGCAATAAACAAACTATCTACAAGAACAACTTTTTCCCATCCCGCTTTAGATAAAATTTCTTCTTTTATTAGTCTTGGTACCCCTCCATCTAATTTTTTTGCTTTTTGATCTTGGCATGCGTCATGAAAAGCTATATAGCCACCCACTTTTAAAAATTTCGACCAAAAAATAAAATCTTCTTTTACATTGCTATAAGTGTGGTCTGCATCTATAAAAATAAAATCAATCGGACTGTTCCATTCTTTTATGGCATCTTGGCTTTTTTTAGGTATCAATTTGACATATTTTTCTACTTTTGCCTTTTTTATATTAGAAAGAAACTTTTCCTTTAAATCAAAATTTTTTGTAGAGTAACTGTCTTTACTAAAACTATCACCGCTTGCATCAAAGGGATCAATACAATGTAAAAATCCTTTCTTTTTTTTAACAGCTTTGGCTAAAACTACACTACTTTTTCCAAGCCAACTGCCAATTTCAACAACAATTGGATTTAAAACTCTTAAGTTCTTAACTGTTCTGTATAAAACTAAAGCTTCTTTTTCTGAAAGCCATCCCTCTATAAACCAATAAGAAATTAAAGAAAAATATTTTGGTCCGTATTTTAAAAACCATCTAAGAGTAAAGTAAAATTTTTCTCCAAAAACTTTTATCAAAATTTTTTTTATAAAACTCATCTATTTTTTACAGACTGCGATAATGGTTCTACAAGAGCCTACATTAAATTTAGAAATTTTAATATCTTCTAAACAAACATCTTGAGGCCTTTTTGCCCCTGTTAATTTTGCTAATCTATCTGAAATTTTATTCCTGTAGTTTTGAGAAAAAAAAGTCCTTAATCTAAAAAAATCAAATAATCTAATAATTTTATGTATATAATTTGTATAACCCACAACACCTCTGCCTCTTTTTTGACCATAGAAATCTATTTTTTTAAAATATTTTTTTAGAAGTCTTTTGAATTCAGGATAGTTTAGCTCTTTTAAGTGGGTTGGGTTAGAACTTGAGCCTTCAATTTTTATTATTTTTTTATTTGGAGTAGAAATTATTGCTATGCCATCGTCTTTTAGAACACGTTTTAACTCATATAAGAATTTATCTTGCTCTAAAAGATGCTCTATAACCTCTAGACTCACCACAACATCAAATGTTTTATCTTTAAAATCTAAATTACAGGCATCTTTAACAAAATAATATATATTCTCAGTTTTAAAATACTTATTTGCGTATTCTATTGCGGTACTATCTATATCAAATGCAAATATTTTTTTTGCTCTTGAGGCTAAAATAATTGTCCCATCGCCGATATTACAACCAGCATCTAAAACAAACTTATCCTTTACAAATGTTTTTGCAAAATAGTATCGCAAGAGATGTTCCTGATATACAAGATTGCTGCCAAAACGCTTCTCTATTATCTTAGTTTTTTGGTCAAAATCAAATTCCATATCTTTTTTGCCTCCTCTATTTTTAAAAATAAAAGGCTAAATATATAAACTAAAAAAGTAACAAAAATATAAAATGCCAATTTAATTAAATTAAAGGTCTCTATCTTAAGCAATTTAAAAAAGCAATAACAGAAAATTAACGTTAAGATGGTTGATAAAATAATTTTAATTAAAAATATTGTTATTGATTTAGTTTCAAATAAAAATCTATTTTTTAATTTTAAAAATAAGTATATAACCATAACTGATACGACTATTGTGGTGGCTAAAGCAATTCCAAATACACCAAAAAAACGCATCAATACATAATCTAAAATTATATTAAGAATAAAACCTAAAAGCTCAAATCTAAAAAGTAGCCAGTTCATCTTAAAAGAATAACAAATGCTTGTAAAAATAGGTCTTATTGAATAGGCTATCAAAACTGGAGAAAGTATCAAAATAATTTTGGAAGTCATTAAGCTAAATTGATGGCTGAAATTGCCCCTTTCGAAAAGTATTTTAACTATTTGGTTTGAAAATAAAATAAAAACTACAATTACAAAAGAAATCAAAATTAAAGATATTTTAAAAGAAAAATTAAATGTTTCTTGAAATTCTTTTCTATCACTATCTGCTGTTAAATTAGCAAAAATTGGAAAAATAGTTGTATTTAGCGTTGTTGCGATAAGTATTGTGGGGGAATTTATTAAGCGGTTAGCTAAACTTAAAGTTGTAATAGAGCCTTTATCTAAAAATGAAGCAAAGATGCCATCAACTGTGCTTATGCCTTTTCCAATAAGTTCTGCACCAATTAAAGGTAGCATTAATTTAAAAATTTGTCTAAATGCTGGGTGAGAAAAAGAAATTTTAAAAGTATATAAACTTCGATAATTTTTAAACAAAATATAGATTAAAAATAAAAATGAAAATAAATAACTAATTACTAAACTTAAACTGGTTGCAAATATTTTAAAAAGAAAAATTAGTGAACTTAAAGAAATAATAAATACCGTAGCATTTATTAGTTGAGAAAATGCTGTAAGAGAATACTTAAAATATAAACGGTATATACTTTCTAAAAACCCTACTATTGTAATAAAAGGTAAAGAAATTATTGCTATTTTAAGAAGCTTAGAGGCAGTTAAAAAAGTATTTTTATCAAAACCCGGAGCAAAAATGAATATAAGATACTTCGAAAAAATTATACACAAAACTGTAATTATAGATACAGCCAAAAATAAAAAATTTATTGTTGTGCTAGCAATTTCCCAGGCTTCTTTTTCCTTATTTTTCTTAATATAGTCTATAAAAACAGGAACAAAACTTGCGCCTAATGCCCCAAAAAAGCTAAATTTAAAAATAAAATTTGGAATATTAAAAACTACATACCAGGCATCTGTTAAATATGATGCGCCAAAATTTTTGACAATTAAAGCCTCTTTTAAGTATCCGAAAAAATAGCATAAAATATTTGATAAAAAAATAATAAAACTTGCTTTAAGAAATACTTTTTTCATAACCCAAATTTTTCCAAAAAAACATCAGGCAAAGCGACAACAACTGCTGTCAAAAACCAAAAAGGTTCCATAATTCTTATTACAATAAAAGTTTCACAACTTAAAGAATGAAAAAGAAAACTAAAAAGTATGGCAATTGCACCTGTTGA
>JAMWCT010000099.1 GCA_023819525.1 Candidatus Omnitrophota bacterium | reverse complement strand
CAACTTTTCTACTTTCTAGTTGCAAACGCGTCTTTTCAAGCTCTTCTTTTAGATGCGCAATTTCATCGTCGCGTATTTGAAGTAACATTTTTTTCTGCTTTAGTTCTTCTTCTAATATATTAAATTCTTCCTTTAATGCTTGATAATCATCTTTTGTTACCCAACTACTATGTTCAAACTTATCACGCAATTGATTAATTGTCTTTGTATATTCTTGAATTTTTTCTGAATACTCATTTATTTTTGCCTTTAAAATTAAAATCTCATCATTTTTCGCTTTGTTTTCTTTTAACACTTCGGCTAATTTTTCATTTATTTCACCGATCTCTTTTGTTAATTTTATATTTTTTGAAAATTCTTCATCTAGTTCTTTTTCTTTGCTAGCGAGTTTTTCTTTAAGTTCAAAGTATTGTTGCTTCATTTTCTCTGTCTCTTTGTTTTCGTATTCTTGCCATCTTTTTTGTTTTTCGATTTCTTTTTCTAGTTCCAAATTTTTTGTCTTTTCTAAATCTAACTTAGTAGTTATATTTGATAAATTTTGGTTTATTATTTTTAGCTCGTTTTCTTTACTCTGTAGTTGTGCCTTTAATGAGGAAATTCTAGATTGTAAATTTAAAATCAATGTTTTATCAGAGGTATCTTTTTTTTCTTCTTTAAAGACAGGGCCTTCTTCTTTATGGAATAAATATGCAACCAAAATAATCGCTACAAATGTCAAAACACCCAGTATTATAACTTCCATATTTTAAGTTTTTTCTTCTAGATAGTAATTACCCCATTTTTCTTTAAATATAATTTCTTTTAAAGGAAGGCGTTCTTTTGAAGTATCTTGAATTTTTTTTGGATAGCCTATCGCTAAAAGTTCAACAACTCTTACATAAGCTGGTATCTCTAAAATTTCTTTTACTTTATCTTCATAAAATGCGCCAATCCAGCATGTGCCCAAACCCATTTCAACTGCTACCAAACTAATATGATCTATAGCTATAGCTACATCTATAGGATAGCAAAGTTGTCCGCAGGTCATTATATGATTATCAGTTACAGCACAGCAAGCAACTATAACCGGCGCCTCTTCTATAAAATTCTGCCCTTTTGTGGCAGTGGCAAGTTTTTTTCGCATTTTTATATCTTTTACTATCACGAATCTCCATTCTTGTCTATTTGATGCAGAAGGGGCTTGTCGCGCGGCCTCGAAAAGTTTTAAAAGTATTTCTTCTTTGATTGGTTTATCTAAAAAACTTCTGATACTGCGTCGCGCTTTTATTGCCTCAAAAACATTCATATTAAAAATAAAATATCTTTCTTGGACCCCTTTTAACTACCACAATACCTGAACTATCCAAATAATAATTATTTTTGTCTTTTTTTGGCTCATAACCAATGTAGGTATTCTCTTTAACAAAATTGAAGCGGTCTATAATTGTTCTTTTTATATAAGAACCTTTTTTTATATGACAAAAATCTAAAATAATTGAATCTTCAATAATACAATTTTCATCTACCACAATACCTCTTCCTAAAATAGAATTTTTTATCTTGCAGCCAATTAATTTGGAACCTTCGCAAATAAGAGAATTTTCTACTTGAGAATTTTTAATATAAGCTGGGGGGCAATTAAGATTTGAAGCATATATGGGCCAATCTTTATTGTCTAAATCAAGTTTTGGTGTTTTGCCTAAAAGGTCCATATTGGCATCAAAATAATTATATATTGTCCCAACGTCTCTCCAATAATATTTATCTTCGTAACTTTTTAAACAAGGAATTTTATTTTTAGAAAAATCATAAGCATATATTTTTTCTTTCTTTTTTACCAAATATGGAATAATATCTTTTCCAAAATCATGACTACTTTTGCGTTTTGCATCTTCTTCTAAAACATCAATTAAAAAATCAGCGTTGAAAATATAATTGCCCATTGATGCATAAACAGTTTTTTGGTTAATATAAGTTGGTTTTTCTTTAAATTCATTTATCCTAAAGTCTTTATTAAAATCAACAATTCCAAATTCTTTGGCTTTTTCTGCAAATAACGGAATAACCGCAACTGTAAGTTTAGCATTTTTATAAATATGAAAATCAACCATTTCTTTGATGTTCATCCTATAAACATGATCTCCTCCAAATATTGCAACATATTTTGGCTGTGAGTCATAAATTAAATTAATATTTTGAAAAACCGAATCAGCCGTCCCTCTATACCATTCTTTTGTTTTACGCATCTGAGGAGGAACAACAGTAATAAAATGTTTTGGCAGGACGCCCTCGCGTATCCAAGTTGTGCGGATATGTTCAATTAAAGACTGTGATTTATATTGAACAAGAACGTATATTGAATATATACCTGAATTAATAAGATTACTTAAAGCAAAATCTATTATTCTATATTTACCACCAAATGGAACTGATGGTTTTGTTCGTTCAGAAGTTAAAGGATATAGACGTTCTCCTCTACCACCAGCCATAACCATAGCTAAAATCTCTATATTATTTCGCATAAAGAATAAGATTATTTACCTTCGAATTTTTTAAAAATTTCGACAATTTCCTGAGGACCAGAAGCAGATAGTAATGTTTTGCGAAAAGAATTGTTAATTAAAAATCTAGATAGTTCTGCTAACAACCTTAAATACATATTTAGTTCTTTAGGATTTGCTCCCATAAGAAATATAAGATTTACTTTTTCGCCATCTAATGAATTAAAATCTATGCCCTCAATTGATCTTCCAAATCCAATAACAAAACCATCTACTGCTTCTGTGCGGGAATGTGGTATGGCAATATTATAGCCAATACCGGTGGAACCCAATGCTTCTCGTTCTAAAATATCAGCAATAAACTTTTCAAGGTCATTTATTTTTCCTGATTTTTGTAAGTTTGTTGCTATTTCTCTGATTGCCTCTTCTTTTGTTTTTGAAATCAAGTTCATTATGCAAAAATCACTTTTTAAATAATCAGATATTCGCATATTTTAACCTACCTTTCTTGTTTTTATTTAGTCTTCCAAAATAGAATCAAAATAATCCACACTATTAAAATAGTAAGTATACTAACAATTATGCCAATTTTCAACCATTCAAAAAATTTTATTTTTAATTTTTTCTCCTTCTCTAATATTCCCAACGCAACTATATTTGCGGTAGAACCAACCAAAGTAATATTACCTCCTAAACAACCACCAAATAAAAGCGCCCACCATAAGGGACGTATCAGAATACCGATGCTCTCAAAACTCTTTATAATTGGCAAAAATGCAGTAACCAAAACAACATTATCTAAACAACTTGAACCAATCGCACTAAGCCACAAAATAGCGCCTATCAAGAGACTATAATTGTTTCGAAAAAGAAATGATAGTTTTTTTGTAAAAAAATCAATTGCACCTGTATATTGTAAAGTCCCAGCCTGTCCAAATAAAAATAAAAAAAACAAAAGCGTCCACCATTCAACATCATGTTCAACAAATTCTCTCGCATATTTATATTTCCAAAGCATTACAAATGCCGCAAAAATTAAAGGGGCTATTAAAAGAATAGTATTAACTTCTAAATTTAACAATATTTCAAGTCTGTGGTGTAATGCAATAAAAAATAATGTCAATCCAAAGATAAAAAACGAAAAACGTAAATTTTTATCCGGTGGAACAGAAATGAGCTTAAGAAAAATCTCATTTGAACCTATTTCTTTAATCTTCTCATCAAGATTTTGCAGTGGTTTTCTATACCAAAAAAATAATAAAAATATAGCTGCAATCAAACAAACCAGCATTATAGGAAAAGCTTGCAAAATAAAATCTTCAAAAGTTAAACCAGATTTTGCCGCTATCAATATACCTATTGGATTACCTAAAACTGTTCCAGTAGAACCTATATTTGTTGATAAAACTGATGTTATAAGAAATGGAATTGGGTTAGTTTCAAAAAAATCACAAATTTGAAAAATTGCCGCAACCATAAAAATTATAGAAGTCACTTCATCTACAGCGCACGCTAACAATGCTGAAGTAATACTAATACTTATAAATAATTTTTTTGCTGTCAATTTTTTAATTCTTAAAATAAGCATAACAAGCCACGCAAAAAAGCCGGATTGCTTTAGCAATCCGATTAAAATCATCATTCCAGCCAAAAAAAGTATAACCTCTAGCGAAGCTGATTTTATTAAATTCTCCAAATCTATTGCTCTAAATAACAATAAAATACTTGTGCCTAAAAATGCAAAACTTAAGCGAAAATCCCAAAAAAATAAAGACCCTAAAATTGAAGCCAAAAAAATTGATACGCTTAATGCTTGTCTAAAATTTAAACCACTACTTTTTACCAAATATCCAACAACGCTAACGATTAACAATAATCCAATTAATTTTAACAATAACCTTTTCTTCATTTTATATAATCTTTAAGCAGTGCCCTTAAGACATCCTGTCTTGCGACTATTCCTATAACTTTATTTTCTTTATTTACAACAGGAATTCTTCTTATCTTTTGAGTAATCATAATCCTTGCAACTTCACAAATAGCAGTATCTTCATCAACAGTTACAACCTCTTTTCTCATAATATCCTTTACTTTTAAATTAATTAACTCAAGAATTTTTGCGCTTATTCCTTTTGGATTTTCAACATAAACAAATTTTCCGACTGTCTCAATATAAGAAGGTAAAATGGTTTTTAGTATATCTTTTTCTGTAAACATGCCACAGAGTTTTTCATTTTCATCAATCACAGGTAAACCACTTATCTGCATTTCTGCCAAAATTTTAAATGCTTCAATAACGCTAATATTTGCGGGAATACTTTTTACATTTCTTATCATTATTTCTTTAATTTTCATTATACAACCTTTCTTTTAATTTTTTTAATCAAAAATTACTGTTTTGTTATTATATACCAATATTTTATGCTCTAAATGCCAACGAACAGCCCTACTTAAAACTAATTTTTCTAAATCTTGCCCTTTTTGTTTTAAGTCCTCTAATGTATCTTTATGAGTTATTCTTACAGTATCTTGTTCTATAATAGGACCTGCGTCAAGCTCTTCGGTAACATAGTGGCTTGTAGCACCAATAATTTTTACACCTCTTGAGTATGCCTGTTTATATGGCTCTCTGCCTACAAACGCTGGTAAAAATGAATGATGGATATTGATAATTTTATTTGGAAATTTATCTACAAACTGCTTTGTAAGAATTTGAGTATATCGCGCTAATACTATTAAGTCTATTTTTTCTTTTTTAAGAAGAAATATTAGTTTTTTTTCTTGTTCTTGTTTATTTTGACTTTTAATTGGAAAATAGAAAAACTTAATTGAAAAACTATCGGCTATTTTTTTTGCTTGTAGGTGATTACTTATAATAAAAGATATATTACACTTAAATTGAGATTCACGATAGCGCAGTAATAGATCATATAAACAATGGGTGTAACGCGAAACAAAAATTGCCACAGAAGGAATTTGGTTAGTAAAATAAAGCGAATAGTTCATATCAAATTCTTTGCATATAGGAAGAAAATATTCTTGTATTTTGTGTTTTGGTAT
>JAMWCT010000098.1 GCA_023819525.1 Candidatus Omnitrophota bacterium | reverse complement strand
ATGCCTCGCCGCCGCTGGGAATGGTTCTGACAAATTTTAAAACTCCATCTAAAACAATCATCAGGTCAGTAGAACGAAAACCTAAATCAACGACAAAATAAACTCCTTTGTTGCTTTTTTCCAAACAGCGAATAAGAGCTAGGGTTTCTGTTTCGGCTGCTTTGGGTATTAAACCAGCCGCTTCCAAAATCTCTACTTTCTTTTCTAAAATTCTTTTTTTGGCGCCCACTAACAAAACCTCCATTTTTTCTGAACTACCTTTAGGCGGTCTTTTTAAAACCAAATATTCCAACTGAACCTCATCAAGGGGAACGGGAATATACTGTTCTGCCTCAAAATTAATGGCCGTTGCCAACTCGGCGTCATTAAAATAAGGCAATTCAATCACTTGAGAAAAAACTTCGGTTTCTGAAAGCGAAAAAACAACATTTTTCGTGGTTACCCGGCACGACTGGCACAATTTTTTTATCGTTTCACTTAAAGCCACTTTATCTTTTGGAGCGTCAGAATTAATATCAACCGGCGTCTTTGCCTCACCAAAAGTTACCAATCGCCATTCTTTTCCTTTTTTTTCTCCTTCAACAAGTTTAATTGAATAGCTACCAATGTCTAAACCAAAATGGGCAGTCATTTTATTAATTGCTTAAATTTCCTTTAGAAAATAAAACATAATCAAAAACAGGCGGCAATACTGGCACTGTTCGCGATACCACCACTCGACTTATTTTTTGTTCTCCATAATTAGCGGTTGAGGTAATATTGTAAACCTGAACCGGTAAATTGCCGGAATTACTGTTAACCCTTACTGTCGCCCGATTATAAAAAGGTCTTATTCTAATTAATCTTACCCTAGAATCAAGAGGAACTCTTGCTAAACTTCTAAATCCCTCTACTCCAGTTAGAGCAGCTGTAAAACCATTTTCCCGCATGCTATTATAACCATTATAGGCAAAACGGTTAAAAGAATAGTCCCCCTTGTAAACTATTATTTCTACTGCTGCCGGTTCACTATTTTCTTCACTATTGCCAACGAGAGTCCAATATATTCTCAACTCATTAAGACCAGTTGGTGGCCCATTTGGTAATAAAATATTCATTGATTCGCCCTTTTCTAAAACTAACTGTGTTCCTTCACCGCTTTGCTCAACATTAATATTAACATTGGTATCTTCTACTGTTATTGTTCCGCCTCCAATATAAGAATCAATATTTCTTAAAGCTTCTTCAATGCCTGCTTCAGCCGCCGAAAAAGCCCTTAAGGCTTCTTTTTCATCTCTTGAAATTTTTACCTCAGTTACCGAACGGGAAACTAAACTTAAACCAATAGTTAACACCACCACCATTAACAGTAAAACTATTAAGGCAATTTGGCCATTTTTTGGGTTTTTAAACATTATTTTTATCATAACCTTTAATCTTGCTTTTTGTCAATAATATTAATTAATCATAAGTTCTTAAAGAAACCTTAGTAGTAAAATTCTGGCTCACATAATTATCTCCTTCATTCGAATTACCAAAAAAAAGAGTAAAATTTATTGTTACCGAAGGGGGAGTAGTGTTTGTCTGGCAACTAAAACTACAGGCTAAAACATAATCTTTGATTAACATTGAATCATCAAGAAAAAGATTATTAGAAACACACCTAAAGTTATTGATCGTTCTATCTAAATTGGTAATTATTATTTGAGGAAAAGGAGAAGAAGAACAACTAATTGTTTGGGCATTTTTAATTTTATTGGTCATTATTGCCAAAGCGTAATCGCCGCTGCGAGTAATATTACTTAAAGCCTCGGTTTTTCTTTTGTTTTTCAAAGTATTTAAAAAAAGACCGGTAGTCGCCGTTGCCACTAATCCTAAAACAACTACCGCTACCATCACTTCTACAAAAGTAAAACCAAAGCAAAACTTATTACTGTTGATAGTTAATTTATTTTTTATTTTGACCATTTAGTTAAAAAAGTAACTGCCTCAACCATATGAGTTCGTCCTCCTTCTTGCCAACTTACGATTACGGTTATTTTTCGCCGGCTCCCAAATTCTTCTGTTTGGTACTGAAAACAGCGCTGAAAAAGAGCATCAATACTGTCACATCTATCATTAATAGTTAAAAACTGTTCCCAATTTAATGCTTGGTCTCTTTGCTGTCTTACTATTTCTAATCCTTCTTCGGCGTATTTATTAGCCAAAGTATATTCTTTAGATAACCGATTATTTCTTAAAGCGGTAGTCGTCGCAATTGTTAATCCCACCAAGCAAACACTAATTACTCCTACTGAAAACAGCACTTCAATTAATGTCTGCCCGCTTTTTAACTTTATTTTTGGACAAAACACCATATAATTTTTTTTAAAAAAGAGACCATTTTTAAAAAACAAAAAACACGGTTTTCCTTTTATTTAATATCACCTTGTCTGGTTACTTGGACTCCAAAATTGTTCCCCTCGTCATCGCTTATTGTTATAATAATATCTCCTGTTAAATCAGTACCTCCTAAAGTGTAAAAAAAAACATCAAAATTTGGTGTTAAAGTTAAAGGAGAAATAGAAGTTTCTGACTGCTCCTGATCAGGCCCACCACAATTATAATAAACAACATAAGAAGAATTACTTTTTCTTTTTATTCCCCAACCCTCAAGAGGAGCAGAGCAAGAAGCAGGTTTTTGATTGTTAACCGCTTTTCCCTGAATATATCTTAAATTATTTTTTAATTCGTCTCTGGCTTTTTCCACCATTCTTTTTTGATGAAAATTGTTATAAGAAGAAACGCCAACCGCCGTTAACAAACCTAGAATGCTTACTATTACTATAAGTTCCACTAAAGTAAAACCTAGTTTTTTTGTTTTTTTTCTCAAAGAAAAAATAATCATAAAAATTTAAGGATTTTGGGTTGAATAATTACAAGCGCTGCTACTACAATAATTTTCACCACAGTTACAATTAGTTCCTGGATTAGACCCCTCTAATTGCGCGCAAAGGCAATAAGTGGTTGCAGTAAGCCGATTATATCGATAATTATAATTTGGTGAAAGCGGATCTTGGGGAATAGGATTCAAATAAGTGTTTCCTCCACATGTTAAACTTCCTCCAAAACTTAAACCTGAAGGATAACTGCCAGTGTCTGTCCGACACATTTCCAAAGCCGCCCTTATTTGTTCTAAATCCGCCTTTCTTTTGCCATCCCGAGATTTAACATTAGCTGAACGATAAGAAACAGCTCCTACAGTTGTTAAAACGCCAATAATAGTAACCACTACCAATATCTCCACAAAGGTAAACCCCTTTTTAGTAAAACTTCTTTTAAAATCTTTATTAAAGTCTTTAAAATCTTTTTTCATCTTTCTCCTTTCTTTCCGTTCTTTTGGCATCAATAAGATTAAACCCCTTTCTTTTTGTTTTATTGTAATCCACTAACACAAAAATCTTGGCCGTTACCCGTCCAATTTCCATCTTCTTCTAAATCTGCACAAATATTATAATTTGAAGTGGTGCTGCTTATTACCCGATAATAATAAGGAGTGGTACCGCTCTTAGGATCTCGTACATTGCTCATAACTGTTGTTCCCCCACAAATAATGTTGCTGGTAAAATTTCCTAAACTATAAGTGTTATAAGCTCCATTATTGATAGAATAACATTCTTCCATCGCGTTCTGAATGGCCTTAAGGTCGCTTTTTCTTCGGGAATCGCGACTCTTTTTTTGAGCCGTTGAATAAGAAGCCACACCAACGGCAATTAAAATACCAATAATAGAAATCACTACTAATAGTTCTAATAGGGTAAAACCTTTTTTAAATTTTAAAAATTTCATTTTTACCTCCTTTAATCTTGAACTACTCTAAAACACCAATTAGTAGAACAACTCATTGATCCACAACTGTTGCTTCCATCAGGATCAGACCTGTTTTCCAAACAAGCATAAACCACAAACCCTTCGCCGCTACCAGTCTGAGCATAATAATAATTTTGTGAAGAAAGAGGATCTTTAGGCAAAAGACTCATATAAGTATTTGTTCCGCAACTAAAAGGATTTCCCCAAGTAAACGTTTGAGGCGGATTACAGCCTCTTATCTGCCCATTCAAACCACTAGGATAACTTTGATAATCATTATAATACATTCTTAAAGCGGTTCTTAATTCATTAAGATCTTTTTTTCTTCGCGCATCCCGGCCCCGGGCGCGGGCATTTTGCATATTTGCTAAAAGCAAAGAAGTTAAAATTCCCAAAATACTGATAACAATTAAAAGTTCTATTAAAGTAAAACCTCTTTTTTTATTTACTTTCATTTTTTAAATTATTATAAACTTTCATTACTGCTAGTTACTCCATAAGTGCATCTATTATCCGGATCAAGACACTGACCACAATTGGTTCCTCCATATCCTAAAGGATAAAAATCTTTATCCTCCCTATTTTCTAAACAAGCATAAAGCCGATAACCTTGGCCTAATTGAGTTTGATCATAATAATAATACATACCGCTATCTTTTTGAGGGTCTTGAGGTAAAACCTGCATATAGTTGGTGGTACCATCGCTAAACGACTCTCCCCAATTAATTCCTGCCACCCGCCCGCCACTATCAGAAGGATAAGTGTTATGGTCATTAAAATAAGCCTCTAAAGCATTTTGAATTTGCTTAAGGTCTGATTTTCTTTGAGCATCCCGGGCTTTTCTTTGGGAATTCATAAAATTGCCTAATAATCCTGCCGCCAGCAATCCTAAAATTGCCATTGCCACAATTAACTCTAATAAAGTAAAACCTTTTTTCCTAAATATCATCTCTTAATTTAACTTTAATATAAATAATTTTAAAGGTCAATATTGCCGCTGGTAATTCCATAATTGTAATGGGAATTATGGGGGCATCCTCCTTGGCTTATTTTTTGGCAACCAACTTTTTCAATGGCCGGATCTTCTTCGTTGGCAAGTTGGGTATAAATTCTAAAATAACTGCCGTTGGCATCTGTTTCGTAAAAATAACTGGCACCTGACGGCTCGCAAGGTATTTTTTTAATCCACGGAGAAAGGCTGGCGCCGCAAACCATTTGCCCTTGAGAAGGATAGCGATTGCGATCATTATGATAATCTTCTAAAGCCGTCCTTAATTGACTTAAATCTCTTTTTCTTTTAGCGTCCTGGCCTTTTTCTATCTGTTTTTTATAACCGGTTAAAGCAGCCGCTAAAACCAATCCTAAAATGCCTATCACTATCATCAACTCTATAAGAGTAAAACTTTTTTTATTCTTATCTAAATATAAAATTTCCATAAAAATAAACCTCCCAAATTATTTGACCCCAAATTAAGGCTACCACTAATCCTGTTATTAAAAAAGGTCCAAAAGCCACTTTGTCTTTTAATTTTTTTTTGCCCGCCAAAACAAGAGTTATTCCCAACAACGCTCCTGTTAAAAAAGCCAAAAAAACAGCTACCATAATTTTTGGAAAACCCAAAATTAAACCCATTAAAAATGACAATTTAACATCGCCCATGCCCATTCCTTTTCCTCTAGTTAACAAAACTAAACTTAAAAAAAACAAGGCCGCCCCCAAACTGCTGGGAAAAACCAAAAAGTTAACCATTCCGGTATAGCGGTAATCAACCCACATTTTAAAAAAGGCAAAAAACGTCCCTATTAAAATGGCACCGTCAGGAATAATCTGGTATCTTATATCAGCTGCCAAAATCGCCAAAAAA
>JAMWCT010000097.1 GCA_023819525.1 Candidatus Omnitrophota bacterium | reverse complement strand
AGGAAAAATATTTTGGCAGGCCCACCTTCGGCGGGCAGGCCCACCTTCGGCGGGCAGGCCCACCTTCGGCGGGCAGGCAGAAATCAGTTATTTTTAACTTAAAAAAATGTTTTTGTCAACCGCTTTAAAATATTAAAAATTAAAAATAATCAAAATCATTTTTTTTAAATCTTTCAACGTTTTTTATCCTTAAGATAAAATTTTTAGGTTTCTGATTCTAATAAATTTGCCCTAATAAAATTAATTTGATATATTTTTTATTATACCTCACCTATGATTTTTTAAATTTTTCAAAAATAATGTATAATGTAAAGTTTTTTTTAAAAAATTTAAAAAATAAAATAAAAAAATTTATAGTTACTCCTTTTTTTATTTTCTTCTTTTATTTTTTGTTTTCCTTTTCTTGTAAAGCAGAAGTATATTGGGGCAAAGATGGTTTTAACTGGAAAAAAATTAATCCTCTGCCTGAAAGAATAGGTCCTTATTACGCCACCGCTTTTGACCCTCAAAATAAAAGAGTATATGTTATTGGCGGATACAGCAGTAATGTTAATCACGTCGGCAGTAAAAGTGTTTATTTGGGTAAAATACAACCAGATAACAATATTATTTGGACCAAATTAAAAGATTACCCTAAAAATGTTTTAGGAACCTTCTGTTTTACCAATGAAGGAAAATTATATTGCTTGGGAGGAGATGATGGTAAAAGTGTTCTTTCGGAAAGTTATGCGGCAACTATTAATGCCGATGGCACTATTGGAGATTGGCAATCTTATACTTCTCTACCTTGTCCTCTTCATTTTCATGGCGGTCTTTTTTATAAAAATAAAGTTTTAATTTTTGGAGGAAGAAAAAAACTTTATTATCCTGATGATGTAAATGATAATTCAAGAAGGGAAATTTATCGGCTAGACGGTACTAATTGGACTCAAATCTCTCAATTGCCGATAGCAATGGATGCTATGGCAATTGCCGTTTATAAAGGAAAAATTTATATTGGCGGCGGACAAATTACTCAACAAGATGGCCAATCAAGCCGTTGTCACATTGATAAAGTATATTTCACTACTATAAGCGATAATGGAGACTTAGGCAATTGGGTAGAAACCTCCTTTTATCCTAACGTTATTAATTATTATTTAGATCAAAATTGTAAAAATTGGTCAAGTAAGGGAATAAAAGCCTATCATTATATGGCCGCCTATAATGGTTATCTTTATGTTTTTCCTGCCGCCTCTTTTGCTGTTAAAGGTCCTTGTAAACTAAAACAAAGTGAATGGTTAACATCTACCTTACGTTCTTTCAGGGCTAAAATTAACACTGATGGTTCTCTAAATGATTGGGAAATAATTGGGCCAACAGATTGTATTTTTGACCATCAAAACTGGGAACTAAATAAAATGGCAACTAATCTTTATGGCGGTTTTTTAGATCAAAGCAAATTTTATCTTATAGGTGGAATGAATTATGCGGGCGTTACTAATGCTGCTTATTATATAAACTTATTAAAAGGAGATTTTAATGATGACAGCCAAATTACCGCTGCTGATATTAAAAATCTCTTTTCTTCTTATGCTCAAAACAAATCCGAATTTGAACTTAATTCAGACACCAAAATTAATGCTGTTGATTTTGGAACAATAAAATTAAATTACACTATCCAATAAACTATTTTTTAATCAAAAGAATTTTTTAAGTCTCTTAAAATTAAAAAATAAAGTAAATTCCTATTGCCCATTTTTAAAAAATCTCCAGAGAGTTAAATAACTAAAAACGGCCAAAATTTTTCTATTTTTATAAATAATTAAATATTTTTTTCTTGATAATAATTTAAAAAACGGCTGAAATTAAAAAAAACTTCACCATTGTTATCTTATTATATAATTCTTATTATATAATTCTTAAAAAGGTTTTTTACCCAATCTCTTTATTTTTTAAAAATTAAAATAATTAATAACAGTAATCATTAGTTTTAATTATGAAATAAATGTTCATCTTATTATTTTTAATCTATAGACAATTGTTTCAAAACCTGCTAATAATTTAATAAACCATTAATTGTTAAAATAAAAATATTTTTAAGTTTATAAATTAACATGAGAAAAAATAAAAAATTACTTTTTTTTGGTTTTTTAAAAATTTTTGGAGTTACTATTTTTTTATTTATTATAACTGCGTTTAACCCTTCTCCTTATTCGATTGTTTTAGCAAAAGATTTTTATATTTTTGATGCCCGTAACTACTTTTTCTCTCGTTGGTGCTATTCTGTTCAACAATGCCCATTAGAACAACCTCCTCCAGGGAAAAATTTTAATGATTTAGTTTATAATTTCGATGCTCTTGCTTTTTTAGTTTCTCTCCAGGGTTTGGTTAACCGTGAAGAAAAACAACTCTTACTTATTAGTTCTGCGTTGACACAAAATGGTTAAATAAATTAAAAGAATCAAACTTATTTCCTTCGCATTTAACCGAAAAAAATATTTCTACCATTGATGAATTAATTTCTCTTTTCCTGCCGCTAGGAATAATTAAAGGAAGTGTTGTTTGGGATGCTCAAAAACCTTTTACTTTAAACCTTGCTTTTTCTCTTGCAGGAGCAGAAAATTTAGTAGTGGTAAGAAAAGGAAGCAGTTTATACTCTAAAATTACCTCTGCCTTTCCCATTACAATTGATCTCACTTCTCAAAACTTCCCCAATAAAAATAGTGGTTATCGATGGCTTCTTGATAATTATTTAAAAACTAACAAACTTTCGCCAATTTTATTTTTAATTGATGACGGTTGGCCTGTTTATAAATATCTCTATCTTCAAAAAGTCTTCTTAGACAACAAAGAAATTACTAATTGGAATCTTTTAGGCCGAGATATTGGTATCGCTAAAAAGGCTTTCTTTTTTGATTTAGGAGTCCATCCTCAAATGAAAGATCCCTTAGAAATGCAAGTTGGCGCTGATTACAACACTATCACTGAAATTCTAAATGAAATAAGAAATAAAACAAATGGTAAAATTTTTGAGTCTTGGGGTTGGCCACCGTCAAAATATATGATTTATGGCTGTGGCGGAGGAGATGACGTCACCTGCGGTGAATGGTATTGGGTAAAAAGAATTTCAGAATATGGTGGTGTTCAAAGAATGGGAGGAACAGAAATGTATGCCAAAGAGCCGGCTAATTTTTCTTTCTATTCCCATACTCTTTTAAAAACAGATTTAATCTTTCAACCTCCACCAATGGGTATTAAAGAGATGTTGGCAAAAAATTATCTTATAGGTTATCCTTTAAACTATTCTTTTGAACAAGGAGATAGTCATTGGGTTTTAGAAACAACTAAACGGGAAGTATATAATGAACCCCATAATGCTAGTCAAGGACAAAAATTTCTCCAGGTTAATGTTTCTGAAAGCGATAAAGGAAAATCAATATATCAAGATTTTTCTTGCTCTCTCCAAAAGGGTTACCGTTATCGATTTATTATTTTTTTCCGTTCGCCAGAAGGAATAACTTTACAAGGAAGACAAGTTGTTTGGGCTTGGCCCTCCCGAGGTAATTCTCGCGTTTTATGTGAGAATCAATTTAGTGAAAACCATAAAAATTACGAACCGCTTATTTGTGAGTTTGATGTCCAAGAAGACAATTTTAACAACATCCGAATTCAGGTTTATATCGACACTGCTAATCATAATTATTCTTTCGACGAGGCTTACTTTTTTGGGCCTAATTGTCTTCTTTTAAATCCAAACAAAAAATTCCTTATGTTTTATCAAGGAGACGATGATATGCCAATTTCTCCTTATGTTGTAAGAATCGCAACTTTCCCTTATACTTGGGAAGACCCCTCAATTAGTTTATCGACAGGCTGGGGTTTAACTACAGAATTAGCGAAAACATTACCAATTATTTGGGATTTTTTTGCTAAAACAAAACCTAGCCTCCAAACATGGGTAATGCCAGATTCGGGTATGGGTTATGCAAACGTTATACCAATGCCATCACAAAATCTTAACTCTTGGTTAAAAGAAACCGCTTTTTATCAACGAAAGTTTCAATATCGAACAGGCTGGATTTTAGAAGGATTTAACTGGCAACAAGTACCTTCTTCTTCTAAAGTGGCTGATTATGGTAAAAAAGTGTCTCCCGAAGGAATATTTTATAATGCCCTTCCTAACGGCACTAGAATAATTAACAACGGTTTGCCAATAGTCCCCATGATTGATTTTTCTTGGGCAGGAGATAATATCCAAACCCAAGCAAACAACCTAAAAGTAATTACTAATGATATGAACTCTTATCAAAAAAAATTTTTAGTTTTAAGAAATGTTTTTGTCTCTGATAAACATTTGGAGGAGATTATCAGTGAATCCCGTAAGTTAGGGGCAGATTTCGAGGTTGTTAATCCTTCTACCTTCTTCTACCTTTATCAATTAAGTTTCAATCAATATCCTTACCATCGTCTTTCTGTTATTTCTCATAATATTCCTTCGGTAATGAAAAAAGGAAAAATTTATTCAGTAAAAATGAAAGTTCGCAACGATGGCTGGGCTATCTGGTCACCAAGTGGAACCCCTGTATTTTCGGGCGGCGGCGATTACAAGTTAGCCTATGGTTATCAATTAAAAAACGAATTTTCTCCCACTGGAAAACAAGTAGCGGTAACTTTTCCTTATAATTCCCGGGCAAATATTACTAAAACGGTAATGCCTGGAGAAGAAATAGAGATTAATTTTAACCTTAATGCCCCAAATGAAGAAGGCGAATACTTTTTTCAGTTTGATGGAGTAAAAGAATATTTTGAATTCTTTGAAACTAATGGCAATATTCCTTGGCTAAAAGAGGTTTATGTTGTCTCTTTTAAAAAATTTCTCTCTTCTTATCTTAATTTTAACCAGCCAATAATTGATTTAAATTTTGACGATAAAATTAATTCCCTTGACTTTCTTGTCTTTATGAATAAAAATTAAAAATCATAACTTTCTTTCGATTAATAAAAATAAATAATAAATGTTAACTAAAAACCTTTTTTCTTATATAAGAAAAAAGGTTTTTTTATCTTTTTTTTTCTTTTTTATCTTTCACTCCTCTTCTTTTGCTTACATTAAAGAACTATCTGCTCCCGATAGCATAACTGATTTTCCTATTCGCACCACTCAGGTAGGATCAACCGCTGTTGAATGTTATACCGGAAGTAATCACAGTTTAGAATGGGTTGTCCATCAATATGGCAATGAACCCCAATACTCTTTATGCCTTGATACCAACAATCAACCTTTTGATCAAGAATGCGCCGGCGCTGATTGGGCCAAAGAAGCTTTTACAATGAGAACCTGCTGGTGGTCAAATCTTAAAAAGTTTCATATAACAACTAATGCTAATAACTTTCCCAACCACGGTTGTCGAACAAATCCCAATGAACCGGGAGGTTTTGGCCCTCAACTTATGTTTTCCATCAGCCACCGCCCTGATTGGCCAAACCCCAAGTATTATTTAGGCAACTTAGATAAGTTAATTTTAATTGTTGATTATTCCACCGATTATTTTACCCATTTTGGAGGCTGTCAACCTCCTTGCGATCCGGTAACCAATAGTTGCCAACCAATCGCCTTTACCAATCTTAATCTCATTACCTCATCTCATTACCTCTGAGTTTAATCCCCAAAATAACCAATGGAAAGCTACTCAATTTTATGCGGTTTCCCTTTATGACAATCGAGAAGAATTAAGAAACCCAAATGTGGAGTTTTTAGATTGCCGACT
>JAMWCT010000096.1 GCA_023819525.1 Candidatus Omnitrophota bacterium | reverse complement strand
AAATGATGTTTTACCCTCTTGGTCCTTATTTTATAGATTTTTGTTTTATTTTTAAACATAAATTTAATTTAAATTATCACAATTTAAACTAGGAGGAGGCATTATGGCTGTCATTTACTACGACAAAGATGCGGACCTTAATATCTTAAAAGATAAAACAATCGCTATCATAGGGTATGGAATTCAAGGTAGAGGGCAGGGTTTATGTTTACGTGATTCGGGTTGTAAAGTTGTGATTGCAGAACTTTCTGGAACTCCCAATTGGGAATTAGCAAAAAAAGATGGTTTTGAACCTTTATCAGCTGCTGAAGCAGCCCAGCAGGCTGAAATTATTCAAATTTTAACCCAAGATCATCTTCAGGCAAAATTATATAAAGAGGCAATAAAGCCTTATTTAACAAAAGGAAAAGCTTTATGTTTCTCTCATGGTTTTAATATCCATTTTAAGCAGATAAAACCACCTAAAAAAATTGATGTTTTTATGGTTGCCCCAAAAGGCCCGGGAGCATTGGTTAGAAAAATGTATGAAGAAGGTAGAGGCGTTCCAGCATTGATAGCTGTTTATCAAGATGCTAGCGGCAAAGCAAAACAGTTAGCGTTAGCATATGCAAAAGCAATTGGTGCAACAAGGGCTGGCGTTATAGAGACAACATTTAAAGAGGAAACTGAAACTGATCTTTTTGGTGAGCAGACAGTTCTTTGTGGTGGGGTTTCGGAGCTAATTAAGGTTGGCTTTGATACTTTAGTTGAAGCCGGCTATCAACCTGAAATTGCATATTTTGAAGTTTTACATGAACTAAAACTTATTACTGATCTAATTCAAGAGTTTGGAATTTCTGGAATGCGAAGGCGAGTTTCAAACACTGCTTGTTATGGAGATTTAACGAGGGGTAAACGTGTCATTACAGAGAAAACTAAAAAAGCCATGAAGAAAATTTTATCTGAAATCCAAAAAGGCAAATTTGCAAGAGAATGGATAAGGGAAAACGAAGCAGGTCGTCCAAATTTTAATAAATTATTAGAAGAAGCCGATAAACATCCTATAGAAGAAGTAGGTAGACACCTGCGAGAAATGATGCCTTGGATGAAAAAATGAAAGCAAAAAGAAATAAGATAAAGTTTTGTATACATAAAACACAAAGTTTTAATAAAGCAAAAAAGTGGGAAGATAAATATTATGCTTTATTTTCATTCGAGGAACGATTAAGTGCGATTCAGAATTGTAGAGAGAACTATTTTAAACTTACTAAAATAGATGCAAGTAGAAAAAGATTTCGAAGAATTTTTAAGGTTATTAAACAAATATCAGGTTAAATATTGTATTATTGGTGCTTTTGCAGTTGGTTTTTATGGTTACCCACGTTATACCAAAGACATTGATATCTTAATAGAACCAAATAAAAAAAATGCGAAAAATATTATTAAGGCAATACATGAATTTGGAATAAAAAGTAAAGATCTGAGCGAAGATGATTTTTCTTGTAAGTTTCGGATAATACAATTGGGATATGAACCTGTAAGGATAGATTTAATTACTTCGCTAGAAGGTATAAATTTTTTTACAATTTGGAAAAATAAAAAAATTGGTAGATATGGAAAGGAAAAAGTTTTTTTTGTGGGATTAGGAGATTTAATTAGGATTAAAAAAAAATCTTCTCGTCCTATCGATATAATTGATTTGGAGGAATTGAAAAGAAGGATGAAATGGAAAAAGTAATTATTTTTGACACTACATTACGCGACGGAGAACAGGCACCAGGAGCAGCACTTACTTCTGAACAAAAAGTCGAGATCGCTTTGCAGTTGGAAAGGTTAGGAGTAGATGTCATTGAGGCTGGTTTTCCTGTTGCAAGTCCGGATGATTTTAAAGGGGTAGAGGAAGTTGCTAAGCATATAAAACGAAGCATTGTTTGCGGATTGGCTAGATGTATAGAAAAGGATATTACAGCAGTTTTTGATGCATTAAAAAAAGCGGTTCATCCAAGAATCCATGTATTTTTAGCCACTTCTAAAATTCATCTACAATATAAATTCAAAAAAGCTGAAGATGAAATTTTAGAGATAGCAAAAAAATTTGTTAAGTTTTCAAGAGACCTTTGCGATGACATTGAATTTTCTCCTGAAGATGCCACAAGAACAGAAAGGGATTTTTTATTTAAAGTAATAGAAAACGCAATAGCCCAAGGGGCAACAACTATAAATATTCCAGATACAGTTGGGTATAGCTATCCACAGGAAATTTATTCACTTATCACTGATATCAAAAATAATGTTCCAAACATCAATAAAGCTATCATCTCCATTCATTGCCATGAGGATTTAGGGATGTCTGTTGCAAATTCATTGTCTGCTGTTTTGGCTGGAGCAAGACAGGTTCATTGCACTATTAATGGAATAGGTGAGCGTGCAGGAAATGCTGCCCTTGAGGCTGTAATTATGGCGATAAAGACAAGAAAGGATGTTTTTAGTGGTCTAGAAACAAATATAAATACAAAAGAAATTTACACTACATCAAGATTGGTAAGTAAATTAACAGGATTTGTGGTTCCACCTAATAAAGCCATAGTTGGTGATAATGCTTTCAGGCATGAATCTGGCATTCATCAAGATGCAATATTAAAGAAACGAATAACCTATGAAATCATAGATCCAAAAGATGTAGGCTTAAATAAAAGTGAACTTGTTTTAGGAAAACATTCAGGTAGACATGCTTTAAAACAGAGGTTAGAAGAGCTTGGAATATATTTGACTGAAGAAAAAATGGAGCACGTATTTAAGAAGTTTAAAGAATTGGCAGATAAAAAGAAAGAGATTTTTGATGACGACCTACTTATGCTTGCTGAAGAAGAAATACGTCAGATACACAAGGTATTTGAATTGATCTCAGTAAGAGTTATTACTGGAACAGATACCACACCAAAGGCTTATGTAAAAATTCGTTATAAAAATAAAGTCTATCAAGCCACTTCAACAGGTGATGGTCCAGTAGATGCTTGCTATAAAGCAATAGATAAGATAACAAAAATACCAACAAAATTAATCAGTTATAAATTAGATGCACTTACAAGAGGCAAAGACGCACAAGGGGTGGCAAGAATTGAGTTAAATATAAGATCAAAACAGATAGTTGGAAGAGGCACAAGCACCGATATTTTAGAAGCCTCTGTTAAAGCATATTTAGATGCTTTAAATAAAGTAGTTTTAAGTAATAAATGAAGTATATTGTAAACATAGCTGCAATATTAATAATTGTATTTTTAGTTTTTTTGCTAATTCATGTAAAAACGTCAGCTTTAGATAATAAATTTGGTCTTAAAATCAAAAATTTTTTTCAACAAATTTTTACTTTTTTTAAAATACAAAAGCAAAATATTGGAATAGAAATTTCTCCACAAAAAACACGGACCCTCACCTTTATTGAAAAAGAGACATATCTACGTATGTTTGCTCCAGCTACATTTGGTAATTTTACTGATAGAGACTGGCAAGAATTTTGGTCTATTATTTATGAGCCAATTGGCGATAAACAAGGTAAGTTTACAGTAAAACGATATAGAACAAAAGATGAAATAGAGGCTGAGTTAATAAATAGATACCCTAATCCTTTTGCTTTTTTAAGGGGAGAACATTGGCGTATGTTTTGGAATGATATTTTAAATATTAATTGGGTTGAAGAAGAACAAGAATAAAAATGTACACCAAATATGAAAGATAAAAAAATTTATTTTGGTTTATTAGGCTATCCTGTAAAGCATAGTTTTTCTCCTTCAATGCATATGGCAGCTTTTAAAGCTTTAAATATAGATGCGGAGTATAAATTGTTTGAAGTAGAGCAAAAAAATTTAAAAAAATTTATTAATAGTTTAACAGAAAAAAATATTAAGGGTTTAAATGTCACTGTCCCGTATAAAGAAAAAGTTTTTGAGTTTGTTAAAATTAATAAAAAAGAAAGTTACTTACATAAAATTGGAGCTATAAATACAATAGTCGTAAAAAATAAAACTCTATGTGGTCATAACACAGATATATTTGGATTTGAGTGTGATTTAAAAGAAAAAAAGATAAATGTAAAAAATAAAAAAGTAGCACTTTTAGGTGCAGGAGGCGCAGCAAGAGCAGTTGTTTATGTTTTGGGGAAGAAAAATGCAAAAAGTATTTCTATTTATGATATTGATGAAGAAAAATCTATTAATCTTGCTAATTTGATAAATAATTTATTTTTTGATATTGAGACTAAAATTGCTAAAAATATAGAGGAACTTGAGATCGAAAAAAAAGATATTCTTATAAATGCAACTCCAGTTGGATTAAAAGAAACAGATCCTTGTTTAATAAGCCAGGAGTTGTTACATAAAAATTTGATAGTCTATGACCTCATATACAATCCACCAGAAACAAAATTATTGTCATTTGCAAAAAAAAGGGGTTTAAAATATTTTAATGGTTTAGGGATGCTTTTACATCAAGGTGCTTTATCATTTGAGTATTTTACAGGTAAACGTGCGCCGATAAATGTAATGCGAAAGGCTTTAGAAGAAGCGGTAACTAATTTATGTTAACAAAAGTATTTTTTTTTATTTTAGGCACTATTTTTGGAAGTTTTCTTAATGTATGTATTTGGCGTTTACCGAAAGAGCTTTCAATTATAAAGCCTTTTTCCTTTTGTCCAAAGTGTAAAAGAACTATTAACTGGTATGATAATATCCCCCTGTTAAGTTTTATCTTACTTAAAGGTAGGTGTCGTTATTGCAAAGAAAAGATATCATTTAGATATCCTTTTGTAGAATTGTTAACAGGTATATTTTTTGTTGTTCTTTACTTAGAATTTGGAATTAGCTTCGATTTTTTAAAATATGCGTTCTTTTTTATGTTTTTAATTGTTGTTTCCTTTATTGATATTGATTATCATGCAATCCCAGCTTATCTTTGCATTTTTGCTATTGTCATTGCTTTAGTTTTTAGTTTTTTTAAGACTGTAGAATTATTAAAAACAGGCACATTTTATCTAGATGCACTTCCAATTTTTAAAACTTTTAAAAATTTAATATTTGGATTAGGATTTACCTATTTTTTTAAATTATTTGGAGATATATTTATCAGTATTTATTTGTTAATTCGAAAAAAAGATTCAATTGAAGGCGAAAGAGAGTCGCTTGGTTTAGGAGATGTTGATTTTATGGGTGTAGTGGCTTCTTTTTTGGATCTACAGTCAGCTATAATTGTTTTTTTCCTTGCTCCATTTATTGCAATTACATATGTCATTTTTGCTATTATTTTTAAACGTTCTCACCTTTTGCCTTATTTACCATATTTATCTTTAGCGGCAACATTTGTATTTTTTTGGAAAGAACATATATTAAGATTTATAGGATTTAATTTTTAAATATTATGAGATTTTTAACGGCAGGTGAATCGCACGGAGAATATATTGTCTCAATTTTAGAGGGATTTCCTAAAGGGGTAAAGATTGAAGAAGATTTTATAAATAAAGAACTATCTAGACGTATGTCAGGTTTTGGTAGAGGTGGACGGATGGCAATAGAAGAGGATGTTGTCAAAATAGTTTCGGGTTTGCGTAATAAAATTACTTTAGGTAGCCCCATAGCAATGCTTGTCAAAAATAAAGATGTAAAGATTTTTGCACAAAAATTTGATAACTTAAAACCTCTTCTTATACCAAGACCAGCACATGCTGATTTAGCAGGAGCACTTAAGTATAACCAAAAAGATATACGTGATATATTAGAACGCGCTTCAGCAAGAGAAACTGTTGCAAGAGTTTGTATAGGTTCAATTTGTAAACAATTTCTTTTTAATTTTAAC
>JAMWCT010000095.1 GCA_023819525.1 Candidatus Omnitrophota bacterium | reverse complement strand
TAACTTTGTAGAAGAATTAATCAATTGCGGTGGCATCATACCTTATTTAGAAAAGCATAAAGGTTTTCAACTCACCTAAAATGTATGAACTTGCCATAATTGGTGCAGGGGCAGCTGGAATAGCCTGCGCAAAATACGCTTTAAAAGCTGGTCTTAAAACTATTTTAATTGAAGAAAGTCCACAAAATTTCGGTGGTGTTTGTTTAAATAAAGGATGCATTCCAACTAAATTTTTTATTAATAAAGTCCAAACAACTAAACACTGGCTAGAATTAAAAAATCAAGCACAAAACTTAATCGATCAGATAAAAAAGCCACTTTTAGATTTTTTTGAAAAAAATAAAATACAGGTCCAATGGGGGAAAGCTTTATTTTTAGATGCTCACACCTTAAAAGTGGATTCAAAAAAAATTGAAGCGAAAAATATTATTATAGCAGGAGGGTCTTTACCTAAAAGGTTAGGAATTGCTAATTATAAAAAAATTATAACTGCTGATCAATTTTTTGAGCAAGACGAGTTGCCTTATAATATTGCTATAATTGGTGGTGGTTATATAGGTATTGAGTTTGCAACTTTTTTAAATTTATTAGGCAAAAAAGTTACTGTTATAGAAAAAGAACAAAATATTTTACCTACATTTGATACAAATTTGTCAGAGCGCCTGCAAAATATATTAGAAAAAAAAGGTATAACTTTTCTTACAGATATAGATATAAACAAGATTAATTTAGAAAGTTTCGATATTGTAATTGAGGCAATAGGAAGATATGCAAATATTGCTGAATTGAATTTAAAAAATGCAGGTGTGGATATAAATTGTAATGGCCAAATAGAGACAAATGAATTTTTACAGACAACTCAAAAAAATATTTACTGCTGTGGTGACATAACAGCTAAAAAAATGCTTGCATATACTGCAGAACATCAGGCATATGTTTGTATACATAATATTTTAGGAAAAAATATAAAAGAAGATTATGAAGGTATAGCAGAGTGTGTATTTTCAATTCCACAAATCGCGAAAGTTGGTTTACAGGAGAAAGATTTAACTTCCGACTCAAAAACAAAATATAAGCTAATAAAATCAAATTTTTTGCGTTTTTCTTCTACCTATGTCTATGATGATAAGGAAAGTTTTATACAAATAATAGTTGATGATAACCAAATGATAAAAGGAGCAAGTGTAATTTCAAAATTTTCTAGTGATTTAATTTCTTTGTTTTCATTAATAATAAGAAAAAAAATAAAAATTTCAGATTTAAAGAACTGCTTTTTTGTCCATCCAACTATTCAAGAGATTATACCCAGTTTATTTCGTGAACTTTAAATAGTTTTTCTTTTTAATTTAATGGTTGAAGGAATACAAATTTTGTAGTAATATTTTAAAAATTGTAAATATTATTATATGTCGACATTTGAAATTTATTTAATTGCAGGAGTTGTTGCGGTTGTTGTTGGATTTTTGTTATACTATTTTTCTAATTTGTCAGCATATATTCATCGAAAAAAAGAAACGCAAGCAATCATAAAAGAAGAAGAGAGAGATCTAGAAAAAATAATAAAAGAAGAGATAGAAAATTTAAAAAGTTCACCAAGACAGGCGCAAGATGTTTCTGTAAAGTTATTAGAAATATTTAATCGAGAAATTGAACGAAAGATAGATAATGTAAAGAAAGAAATTACAAAAAAATACGAAGCTGAATTAAACATGAAATCTAAATCAGAAGAAATTGCCTGGGAAAAATATAAGAAGGTAGTAAGCGAAAAAAGACAGACAGAGGCGGTAATACATAGTATTGCAGAAGGACTTGTTGTTATTGATGCAACCGGCAAAGTTGTAATGATGAATCCGGCCGCAGAGAAACTTCTTGGAATTTCAAAGAAAGATAAATTAGGAAAATCAATTTTAGAAGATCTTAAAGAAGAACAACTTATAGCTTTAGCAAAGGAAGTGCCTGATAAGGAAGATAAAGAAATAGAACTGGTTACCACAAGGGATGAAACAAAAAGGATTTTACGAGCAAGCACAGCAGTTATTGAAAATGAAGAAGGAAAGACTGTTGGTATGGTTTCAGTATTAAGCGATATAACAAAACAGAAAGAATTAGATGAACTAAAATCAAAATTTGTTGCAAGTGTCTCACATGAATTAAGAACACCGTTAATTGCAACTGAAAAATCTCTTTCTTTACTTATAGAAGAAGTTAAAAACCACCTTTTGCCTTCACAAAGAGAGCTTCTTGAGATAGCTTCAAGAAATATTAAAAAATTAACTGTCCTCGTTAACGATATACTTGATTTTTTAAAATTAGAAGCAAAAAAAATGGAACTTAAAAAAGAACTAGTTGATATAGAGAAAATTATTGATGCAACAATAGAGACATTTTGTGTTTGGGCAACAACGAAAAAAATTAATTTAG
Source organism: Candidatus Omnitrophota bacterium (assembly GCA_023819525.1). GTDB lineage: Bacteria > Omnitrophota > Gorgyraeia > Duberdicusellales > 4484-171 > JAMWCT01. The sequence continues at coordinate 3,493 of JAMWCT010000095.1, read as the reverse complement.
AGAAAAAAATATCGCCTGATATTCCAAAAATAAATGCTGATCCGGTAAGAATAGAGCAAGTTTTAAATAATTTAGTTAGCAATTCTCTTAAATTTACTCCAAACAATGGAACAATTACCATTGAAGCTAAATACCAAGAAGGTAAAAATTTTATTGAGATAAGCGTGCAGGATACAGGAATTGGAATACCTAAGGAAGAGCTTCCAAAGCTTTTTCAAAAGTTTTACCAAGTATCTAGTGCTGCTTCTGATGTAACCGGAACAGGTTTAGGTTTGACTATTGCAAAAGATATTATAGAGCTACATGGGGGAAGCATTTGGGCAGAAAGCCAACTACAAAAAGGCGCAAAATTTATTTTTACATTACCTCTATGAAAATAAATATGAAAATAAAGCTGGAGGTTATATGGAAAAAGATAAGATTAGAGTTTTAATTTGTGATGACGATGTTGATTTTAGGCAACTAATGTGTTTTTGGTTAGAATCTAAAGGTTATAGTGCAATAAGTGTTTCAAATGGTGAAGAGGCGATAAAAGTTATTCAAAATGAAAATCCCGATATAGTTTTTATGGATTTACATATGCCAATTTTAGATGGCGTTGATACTATTAAGAAAATAAGAAGTTTCGATAAAGATATTCCAATAATTATGATAAGTGCATATGTTGATGACCCTAAAATTACATTAGCTAGTAAATATGGAGTTTCTGGTATATTTTATAAAGGTGCAGATTTTAAAGAAGGACTATCACTTTTAGAAACGATCTTACGCACCCACAAAAAGCTTAAAAATCATTAATTTTTTCTTTAAGATGAGAAAATATATTTTTGTAGGCATAACAATGGGTATAGTTTTAGGATTAAATCTTTATTTTCGTTTCTATCCAGTTTATTTTCCACAATTAAAAGAGCAAGCTAAAAATATAGTATTTCAAGGCGTTCAACAAAGAATAGCCCAAAACATTTTTTCAAAATTTCCACAGTATGATCTTTTAGCAAAAGATAATTTATTTAAAACCTCTATTAAAATTTTTTACAAAAATCACAAAAAAGATATGGTTGAGCAAATAAATAAATTATATTTACAGTTAAAGGATCGTTTTCAAGATGAGGATGGGCAAACTTATCTTATGGAGCTTGATTGCTGGCACTGGGCAAGATATGTAAAAAATGTTTATGAACTTGGTCATCCTGGAGATGAAGTTATTGATGGAAAACAATTTGATAAATTTATGTTAGCGCCCCAAGGTGTATATTTACACTTCGATAATTTCCTTTTTTACTTTTCTTCCTTTTTATACAAGATATTTTCTTTTTTTAAATACATCCACTTATTTAAATTTTTGTTTTATTTGCCATTATTCTTTATTTTCCTTTTTATAATTTTTTTATATTTTTTTTGTTATCGTTTAGGTGGCTATATTTGTTCAGTCACCAGTTGTATATTTATTGGACTTTTTGCTTCTTTTATTCCACGCAGTTGTGCAGGATGGTTTGATAAAGATATTCTAAATATGCTTTTTCCAATTTTAATTATTTCGACATATTTAAAAATATATGATACCCAGCTTTTTAGCAAAAAATTATTTTTCATTTTTTTATCTTCATTTTGTGTAGGACTTTTTTGTTTTACGTGGCTTAATTGGTGGTTTATATTTACATTAATTGTTTTCTATGAAGCAGCAAATATTTTTTTGATTAAATTCATTAATTTGTTTTATAAGAAAGATACTAATTTGCTTAAAGAGCATACTTATTCATTGATTTTTTTTGTTAGTTTTAGTTTATTTTGGATTATTTTGCTTTGCGGATTTGAACCTTTCAAACTTCTTTTTATACAATTGAAAGAAACAATTAGACTGACCAATCCTTTAGTTACTTCAATCTGGCCAAATGTTTATTCTACAGTTGGGGAATTAAAACGGACAACTTTAGCTGAAATAAGTGAGGCGATTGGTGGAAGAGGAATATTTATAGTTTCTAGTTTATCTATTCTGATTTTGGCTATTTATAATTTATTTTTTGTTAAAAAAAGAGATTTAAAATCCGAAGTCTCAATTGTTTTATTTTTTTGGTTTATTTTTATGCTTTTTGGGTCTTTACAAGGGGTAAGATTTATTGTGTTTTTATCTATACCTATAGGGATATCCTTTGGAATTTTGTTAAATAATGTCTACCAATATCTTAAAAGTAAAAAGAGATTTGTAGAAGGGTTTTTAATACTTGCTATAGGAGTTGGAATATTAAGCTATGCTTCAATTGTTAAAGCAATTGCAGTTTCAAAAGGACTTTTTCCACTTATGAACGATCCATGGTATAAATTTTTAAATTTACTTGCTCAAACCACACCTAACGATACAATATTGAATTCTTGGTGGGATTTTGGAGATTGGTTTAAAGTAGTAGCGAAAAGAAGAGTAATATTCGATGGCCAAAGTCAAAATAATCCCCAGGCTTACTGGATGGCTAAAACTTTATTGAGTTGGGACGAAGATGAGGCAATTTCAATTTTGCGTATGTTAAATAATGGTGCAAACAAGGCGTTTGAGATAATAAATTCTTATCTAAAAGAACCATTGAGGTCAGTTTTACTTTTAGAAAAAGTATTAGGTTTGGGTATGGAAAGTGCAAAAAAAACTCTATCAGATTATCTTCCGAAGTCTAGCGTTGATAAAGTTATTCTTTTATTATTTGATAAACCACCACCTGCTTATTTTATAGTAGATTATTCTATGATACCAAAGATTTCAGCCATTTCATATTTGGGGAATTGGAACCTTTCGAAAGTTTATATTGCTTTGAATTTCAATACCCAAGAAAAAGAAAAAATTTTGGAATATTTGACAAGTTTAGGTAAAGATAGAGATTATGTATTGCAACTTTATCAAGAAGCATTTTTAATTCCACCAAAACAGTTAGGCAATTGGATTTCAAGACCAGTTCAATTTTATAGTGATATTGTAAATGGGGTTATCAAAGATAGAGAAGTATTTTTTAATAATGGTTTTGTTTACAAAATAGAGGAAAAAAATCTTATTTCACAAAATGGTTACCTACCGCGAAGTCTTTTTATAGAAAATAATGGAAAAATAGAGGAAATAGTTTTTTCTAATCCTAATGTAATTTATTCAGTTTTGATTTTTAAAGATAAAAACGGTGACTACAAATTAGTTTGTTTAGATAGACAATTAGGCAAAAGTCTTTTCGTGAGATTATATTTTTTAAGAGGCAGAGGTCTTAAAAAATTTACAGCCCACATAGACGTCGAGGATGGAAAAAATTATTTAGGTAGTTATCAAATAAATTGGTAAATATGGAAAAAGATATTCATCTTTCAGTTGTTTTGCCTTGCTTAAATGAAGAAAAGACAATAGGTATCTGTATTGATAAAATTAAAAAAGTTTTTTTAAAAGAAAACATAAGTGGCGAGATTATTGTTGTTGATAATGGCTCTAACGATAGTTCAAGAGAAATTGCCTTAAAAAGTGGGGCAA
>JAMWCT010000094.1 GCA_023819525.1 Candidatus Omnitrophota bacterium | reverse complement strand
ATAGGGAAAATTTTTCTCAAATAAAAGAGGAAGCTTTATTAGCAATTAATAGTTTAAATGTTGATGAGATTAGAGCATTAGAGAAGATTGCTTATAGTTTGGGTTTAGAAGAACAAATTTTAATTGGGCATGCATCAAGTTCATTAGTTGAAGAGATAGAGAAGTTAAATATCGGCAGAAACATTTTAGTTGTTGCTGGCAAGGGCAATAATGGCGCTGATGTATTAAGTTCTGCTAGAAAACTTTTAAGTAGAGGTTATAGTGTGAAATCTGTTATAGTTGCAGATACTCATTTAAAAAGAGAGGTATGTTTTCAGAAAAATATTTTAGAAAAAATCAACTCTTTTATATGCGTCATAGATAAAAATAATATAAATATACTAAAAAAATTATTACAAGAGGCGGATTGTGTTATAGATGGACTTTTAGGTATAGGTATAAACAAGGAGGTTTGTGGAGTTATTAAAGACGTAATTAAAATGATAAATAGCTTTGCTAAAAAAGTAATTGCTTGTGATATACCCTCTGGACTTGAACCAAATGAAGGGAAGATTTTAGGAGAAGCAATAAGGGCAGATTTTACTATTACTTTTATTGCACCAAAAGAAGGATTTTTTTTAGGCAAAGGTAGAAAATTTTGTGGTAAAATAATAGTTAAAGATATAGGTGTATCAAAAGAGATTTTAGAAAGATATATAGAGGAGATGATATGGTAACAGCGTAATGGTAGTGAGTGAAAGTTCTGGATTGTCAGTAAAATAGCGTAAGAAAGTTTGTATGTTTACTTTAATGTAAAAAAGCGAAAGATGTGGTTGTTACTTCTTATACTTATTATTTTATTGTGGGTTATTTCAGTGTATAATGTAATTGTAGCAAAGAGAAATAATGTTGACAATGCCTGGGCACAGATCGAAGTACAGCTTAAACGTAGGCATGATTTAATTCCAAATTTAGTAAAAGTTGCGAAAGGTTATCTTGCTTATGAACGGGAAACTTTGGAAAATGTGATAAAAGCGCGCACTCAAGCTATGCAGGCAATCAACATTAAAGATAAAGAGACCGCAGAGAATTTTTTAACGAGTGCTTTACGGTCGCTCCTTTTTGTAGTAGAGAACTACCCAGACCTTAAAGCAAACCAAAATATGCTTAAGCTACAAGAAGAAATTATTTCCACTGAAAACCGTATTGCTTTTGCGCGTCAGTATTATAATGATGAGGTGATGCGTTTTAACATTACTATCCAACAATTCCCTTTTTGTTTTGTTGCAAGAATGTTTTGTATATCAAAGAAAGAATTGTTTAAAATTGAAGATTCTTCACAGAAAGAGCCACCAAAGGTGAAGCTGTAAGATAACGCTTATATGGCATACTCTTTTGTTGAAATCCAAAAACGGAAAACTTATTTTATCGTTTTTCTTACAATTCTTCTTATAATTATTTATTTTGCGACTATCTGGATTTTATGGTTAGCAGCAAAAATTTATTTTGTCAGTGTGTTTATGGATTTTCAAAATTTTCCGAAAAAGTTTTTCTTTCCATCTTTTAAGGAGAATGTTATTCTTTTTATTATTGCTATAAAAATTGCACTAATACATTTTTTTATCTCCTCGAAGAATATGTCAAAGAAAATATTTTATATCTTAAAAGCAGAACCTATGGATTTAAGCTATTTAAAACATCAACAACTCAAAAATATTATTGATGAAGTTTTAATCGCAACCGGTAGTAGCCAGATTGAAGGTCGCGTAATTAATACAGCTTTCTGTAATGCCTTTTCAACTGCTGATTTTGATGGAAAGGTATATATTGGGGTAACAGAAGGTTTACTTTCTAAATTAAATCGTAGCCAATTGGAAGCGGTAGTTGCACATGAAGTAGCACATATTATTTCAGGAGATTGTTTTTACACTACTGTTGTTTGTTCAATGTTTGGTATTTATGAAGGTTTTTTGGAGAGGATAAGTGAGAATCTTGTGCCAATAGAAACAGTAAGTGGTTTCATTACGAAGTCAATTCTTTATTGCATTATAAGTTTTATATCTGCACTAAATAATTTAGTAGTTTCGCTTCTCTCGCAACAGCGTGAATTTAGAGCAGATGCGATTGCTGTGAAGCTTACGCGTAATCCTTTGGCACTTGCGGAAAGTCTTTACATTATTTCTAAGACTTGGCGAGGCAAAAGCACAGCGAGTGAGGCATTTTCGCCATTATTTATTGTTGAGACAAAAGATGCATCAGAATTTTCAACTCACCCTCCTATCGAAGAAAGAATAAATATATTGATGAATATGGCTCACGCTGATCATAGTGTGTTAGAAAAGATGATGGAAAATATGTATTTTAGAACAGGAAATATTCGTAAAGATACCACTCCAAAAATTGGAGGTAAGACAAAGACACAAAAGGGGTGGTTTATCTTTAAAGATAACAAATGGCAAGGGCCATTTAGTTTTTCAGAACTTACTCAACTAAACTGGTTAACAGGTGATCATCTAATTTGTAGAGAGGGCGCACTTACAGTAAAAAAAGCATGCGAAGACTTTGATTTAATCTCACTTTTTAAACCACTCCATAAGGAGGTGTCTTATAAATATTCATGTCCACATTGCTATCATGGGTTAGAGGAACTAAAGTATGAATGGGCGTCAACATATCGTTGTCCTATCTGTAAAGGAATTTTGGTGTCTAGGAGTGAATTAAATAAAATTTTAATCAGGGAAGAGAGAAGCTTTTCTGAGGAAATATTTCAGCAAGCAGAGATGGTAAAAAAAGAAAAACAAGAGCGTTTCCGTAAAATTCAACAGATCCATACACCTTTTGTTCTTAATTGTCCTAAATGTGGAAAAAAAATGCGTAGACGATTATTTAGTTATGAGGCACCTGTAGAAATAGACGTTTGTATTTGGTGTGATATTTTTTGGTTTGACGCGGAGGAGTTGGATATTATGCAAGTGTTGTATGACCAAAATTTAAATAAGGATATATTGTTAGAATAGAAAGTTTTATAAATAAAGTAACAAAAAAAGAGGAGGAGAAATGAAGATAAGTTGGTTAGGACATGCAGCATTTTTATTAGAAACCACATCTGGCACAAAAATAATTACCGATCCCTATCAAACCGGTAGTTACTCAGGAGCAGTTAAATATGATCCAATAAATATTAAACCAAATATTGTGACTGTTTCTCATCAACATTTTGACCATAACTATATTGATAAAATGAGGGGTGCTAATATTGTAGATAAAGAAGGGGTTTATAAAATTTTGGATGTAGAAATTGAAGGGATTTTATCTTATCATGACAACAAAAAGGGAGCTGAACGAGGAAAAAATATAATTTTTATAATAAAGGCAGATAATTTAAAAGTTGTTCATTTTGGAGATTTAGGCACAACTGATCTAAATTATGAAAAGTTGAAAGATATAGATGTAGCATTTCTTCCTGTTGGAGGAACTTTTACAATTGATGCATCATATGCAACGGCTATTTTAGAAAAAATAAATCCAAGGATAACTATTCCTATGCACTTTAAGACTAAAAAACTTTTATTCGATATAGATCCTGTAGATATTTTTTTAAAAGATAAAGATTTTGATGAAAGAACCACAATAGAAGTAAATATTTCAAATATAAATTCATTTAAAAAAATAGTTCTATTGCAACACTTAAGATAAATGTATGAAGAGCGTTTTTATAGAAATTTTTGCGATTTAGATTATGGTTTTCAAATTTGCTATAATGAAAGCGATTTATTCATTTGGTCAGATAAACCGCTTAATAAAGATTTTGCATATACTATCCTTAAAAAATATTACCTGCAAATAGAAGAGCATATTAAAAAAAATCCTCTTTTTTTGACATCTCTTACGCCTTTGCCTTTTGAGCAAAATGCACCAGCCATAATAAATAATATGATTAAATCTGCACAACACGCAAACGTAGGTCCATTTGCATCTGTAGCGGGAGCAATTGCACAATATGTCGGATTAGAACTCCTAGGATATACAGAACAGTTGATTATCGAAAATGGCGGAGATATTTTTTTAAAAATAAATAAAGATAAAAAATTAGGTGTATATTTAGGTAAACATTTTGACCTTACGATAGATACTATTTTTTTAAAAATCAAAAAAAGACAATTTCCTTTTGGCATAGCTTCTTCATCAGCATTTATCGGGCATAGTTTAAATTTTGGCAGAGCTGATTTAGTAACTGTTATAGCAAAAGATGCCATTAGTGCAGATTGTTTTGCTACGGCACTTTCAAATAGGATAAAAAAAATAAATGATATAAAAAAGATATTAGATATTGCAAAAAATAATCCTTTAATAGAAGCTATGTTGATTGCTTTTGAAAAAAAGATATATCTTTGGGGTGATATAGAAATATTATGAATAAAAAAGTTCCACACGATGCTATATTAAGGTTATCTTTTTATTTAAGGGCACTTAAAAATTTTGAAGAAGAGAATATAAAAGTAGTTTCTTCTAAACAATTGGCTGATTTTTTAAAAATCAATCATCATCAATTAAGAAAAGATCTTTCTTATTTTGGTCATTTTGGCAAAAAAGGGGTTGGATATCCATGTTCAGCGTTAATAGATAAAATTAAAACAATCCTTGGTTTAGATAAGACTTGGTCCGCAGCAGTTATTGGATTTGGAAATTTAGGAAGAGCTCTTTCGTTTTATAAAGGTTTTAGAGAACAAGGAGTTTACATAAAAGTAGCTTTTGATGTAGATGAGAAAAAAATTAATAAAGAATATAACGGCATTAAGGTTTATTCTATAGAGCAACTTGAAAAAATAATAAAAAAAGAAGATATTCAAATTGCAATTATAACTGTTCCAAAATATGCGGCTGAAGAAATTGCAAATAGACTTTCAAAATGTAAAATAAAAGCAATATTAAATTTTGCTCCAATTAATTTAGTTACCTCAAGCCAAATACTTATTCAGAATGTAGATTTTGGATGTCAATTAGCCTATCTTACCTATCATTTAAAATTTCTAAAGCCTTAGTTTAGAAAAATCTTTTGGGAAAATAACCTTATTGCCCAATATCGCAAGTTCATTTTTTATTCTTTGCTCCTCTTTTTTATCTAACAGAAGAAAGTGTATTGGTATTAATTTTTTTATATTTTTATTTTTTTGTAAATAATTTGCTAAATCTTTAGAGCAGGTATGCATTTTATATAATTGGGGATATTTTTTAAAATAACTTGAAGAAGCGGTGCAGTCATGAATTAAATAATCAATTTTTACACCTTCTTGTAATATACCCTCATTGAATGCGGTATCGGAGGAATAGATTATAGTTTTTTTTGCAAATGTGAATTTCACCCCAAATGAGTTTTTTATATGTTTAGTTTTAAGGGCAGATAATTCTAAATCATTATATTTATAAAATGTTTCGTTTTCAAAAACATCAAAAAATTTTATTTTTAGAAAATTTGGTTTATCTAGATCAAAAATTTTTGTCAATTTTTTTATAATTTTTATACAGGTTTTGTTTGTAAAAATATTTAATAATTTGTTAAAATACATTTGTGAATGAATAAGTGAGATTATTCCATAGATATGATCTGGATGCTCGTGGGTAATTATTATATTTTGTAGTTTTCTGAAATCAATTTTTACTTTTAGAAGTTTTTGCACTATTGAACCAGGGCAATCAATAAGAAATAATTGATTTTTATAAATGAATAAAAATGAAGTATTATCTCTTTTTTTTGTTGGGATACTTGAGGAGGTGCCTAACAAGATTATTTTTGCCATAATTGAGATTAAAAATTAGCCCCTTTTTACTTAAATGTCAGGTTAAAATAACTTATACCCATCGTATGATAATATCCAAAAGGCTATTTTTTCACTACCCTACTCGATTAAAGATTACTACAACAATAACCACAAATCAATTTAATTATATATCTCTTTGCCCAACGCCTAAAACGTTTGGGATGATTGCTCTTGGCACAGGCAAGCCTCACCGTTATTGCTGGCGCTTTGTGGTG
>JAMWCT010000093.1 GCA_023819525.1 Candidatus Omnitrophota bacterium | reverse complement strand
GATAAATTAAATCATAAATAGCTAAATACTGATTTATTATTTCTGAAACAACTAAATTGCGCTTAAAACCAAATTTTCCACTTACGCAAAACTTGCAAGAAAATTTACAACCAACCTGACTTGAGATGCATAATGTATTGCGACCCTTTGTTGGTATCAAAACTGACTCAACTGTTGTGTTATCAGCTAGTCCAAAAAGAAACTTTTCTGTTTTATCCTCTGAAACTTCTCTTTTTAAAATTTTTATTTTTGAAAAATAAAAATTTTCAGAAAGTATCTGGCGATTAACTTTAGAAATATCTGTCATTAAAGAAAAATCTTCAATTCTTTTTTTATATGCCCACCTAAAAAGTTGAGAAGTGGTAAACTTTGGAAGAGTTTTTTTTACAAATTCTTTTTCTAAGTCTTGGAGGCTGTATTCTTTTATATCTTTTTTCATTAATAAAAAAACCATTTAATTAGAACCAAAGATTTGAGATTAATCTATAGATAGGTAAGTCTTGCCGTCTTTATCCTCTAAAATCACACCATCTTCAAAAATATTAATTACTTTTGCGTCGTTTATTTTGTCTCCCACACTTAATTTTTTGCCATTTATTAAAGCTATTGGGTTTTGACTATCATAAATTATTCCTTGTAAAATATATTTTTCAGAGAGTAAGGAAATGTTTGAGGGGATGTTTTGGCGGTTATTATCTAAAATTTTTTTTTGTTCGTTTTGCAAATTAAGGTTGCTAGAAGTGTTTTTAAAAAAATCCTTTTTATTTTTAAAAATATCAATAAACTTTAAAAGCCCAAAAATAAAAATCACAAAACCAAAGATTAACAAAATTTGTTTTAAATTGCTAAATAAATAAAAAGATTTAGAAAGGGGCCTATTTATTTCTTTCTTTTCTATTTTTTTTAACGCTTCATAAATTATGCTCATTTAAGTTCCTCTATACAGGCTTTAAATATTTCCTCATCAAAAACTTTTTTTTCTTTCACAAATCCACATAAAAGCGCTCTATCGCAAAGCGCATTTATCAATCTAGGTATACCTTTAGAAAATTCATAAATTAACTTATAACTATTTGGCTCAATAGTAATATTTGCGCCTGACTTTGATAATCTAAAATTAATATATTCTTTTACTTCATCTTCTTTTAAGGGTAATAAATTATGTTTTATAACGATCCTTTGATAGATTTGACGCAAGTTAAATGTTTTTAGTTTTTCAACTAATTCCGGCTGACCAACTAAAATTATTTGCAAAAGTTTTTCACTTGAAGTTTCTAAATTTGAAAGCAGTCTTATCTGTTCTAATTGTCGACTACTTAAATCTTGCGCCTCATCAATTATTAAAACTGCAGTATTGCCACTAGCATTAACTTCTAACAAAAAAGCATTTAAGCTATTTATGATATCTAAACGACTTTTTTTAATGGACTGTAGGCCGAAATCGCTAACTATAGCGTGTAAAAGTTGCACATCGCTAAAATATGGATTTAAAATTAAAGATGTCTTTATGCCAGCTGGTAATTTAGCAATTAAAGTTTTACAAAGAGTAGTCTTGCCTGTTCCAACCTCACCTGTAACAAGCATTATCCCTTTTTTTTGCTCTATCCCAAATAAAAGAATTTCTAACGCTTCTTTATGTGAAGAACCTTCAAAGAAGAATTTAGGATCTGCTGTAATATTGAAAGGGGAGGATTTCAAACCGTAAAAGTCAAAATACATACTTATTAAAAATTAGTTTTTAAATTTTGAAGTAACATCTGATGTTTTAAGTACAGTTTCAGGAATAATCTCTCCTGGCTTTACAATATGAGCAGTGATAAAAATTAGCAAATCAACTTTTTCTGTATCCTTTGTATCCCTTCTAAAAAACCAACCAATTATAGGTAGTTTGCTTAAAAAAGGTACCCCTGTCTGTTGGGTCGATTTAACATCTTTAAGCAATCCTCCTAAAACAATTGTTTCACCGTCTTTTATTAAAATTTGCGTCTCTGCTTCTCTTGAAAGAATAATAGGATATTCAACAAGAGTAGTAGTGCCGCTAACTACTTTTGATGTTTGAGTGTAACTTGTTACTGCTGGATGAATTATCATATTTATAAATTCATCAGACTCTCCACAAATTTGTGGAACTACATTAAGTTGTATTCCAATATCTTGATATATGTCTAAGGAACCCCCAACAATCTGACCTGTTTCTGTACTAAGCGATGTTTTTATAATAGGATATTTCGTGCCAACCAAAATTGAAGCTTCCTGATTGTTTAAAGTTATAATAGTTGGGGCAGAAAGTATATTTGTTCTAACATCTTCTTCTAACGCATGTATAATTGCTTCAAATTCTGTCCCTGTTAACTGTTTAAAAACTAACTTTAAACCTGTATTGGCAATACTTAAACCTTCTGTTTTTGGAGAAAAAACACTAGGAGATACTATACCACTTAATATATGCCCTCCTATTGATTTTGTTTCAGCATCATCTTTACTTTCAAAAGTAACCTGCGAAAATTCTGTGGCGCTGCTTGCGCCAGAACTTCCTGTACCCCAATCAAAGCCAATATCTTTTAAAGCATCTCTGTTTACTTCCATTATTTTTGCGTTTATCAAAATCTGTTTTGGCATAACATCAATTTCTTTAAGAAGATTCTCTACTTCACTTAATTTTCTTGAAATATCTGAGACTAATAAAACTTTTGTTCTTGAAATTCTGCCTTCTTTTTGTCTTGTTCGTTTCGTAACATCGGTGCCAAACTCCCATCCAGCTTGACCTGTAATTTCTAATACAGAAGATTTACCAGCAGGTGAAAGTATTGGATCAACTGCTCTTTTTGCATCATTTGCATCAATATATTTTAATTTAAAAACCTTAATTTGAGGCGGTTCTACACCTTGTCGTTCCCTTTCTTGCACCTCTTTTTCTTTTATCTCTTCAAAAGTTCCGATAATGACTATATCTTTATAATACATTGCAGCATATCCATACGTTTTAAGAAGAGCCTCTAAAGCTGTCTGCCAATCAACTTCTTCTAAATTTATAGTTACAAGACCTGTTACTTTTGGAGTAAAAACAATATTTATTTTTTTGCCTTCTTTAGTTGCTTTTTCAGCAATAGCAGAAAGGACAACTTTAATATCTGCGTCTTTAAATTTTAAACTTGGGATTATACCTTCTTTTTCTTCTAATTTCGTTGCTTTTTCAATAGGTTCTTGTGGGCTTTTAACTTCTTCGGTAATATTTTGTGGCTGTTGTGTTGTGAGCTCTATATTGTTTTGTTCTTGCGCAAAACAGAAATAAATAAATACAAAAAACATACTTATTAAAACTTTTAGTTTTAGACTTTGCAAATTTTTAATTTTAAATTTTACTTTTTGCATTATTTCTCTCATTCCCCCTCCCATTTTAAAATAATTTCTTCCTTATCTTTTTTTAAAATAACCCTTTTTTCTTCTATTCTAACCACTATATAATCGCCAACAGTGGCTTTTTCTCTAAACACCTCATCGTTTATTATGGCAATACTGTCTTTTGGAGGAGAATAAATTATTCCTTTTAAAACAAGGTTAATATTTTTGTCAGTTGGCTTTGAAATTAGAAGTTGCCCACTTTTAGTTACTAGTGGCACAAAAGGATCTCTTTTATCAGAACCAAAAGCATGCCAACTACTTATAAAAATTATAAACAATCCACAAAATGTTATTACTCTTTTACCAAACCACATATTGTTAAATTTATTTTATGTAAAGGAGGCTCTGAAGTTATATCTATTGCAGTAATTTCAAAAAAATAACTGCTATTTTGTAGATATTCCAAAAATGCTTTCAAATTATGAAAATTTGCAACCAAAGTAATATCTATTGGAATATAACTAAACGTGCCTGCTTTTGAAACCTCTTTTTTTTGTAAATTTTTAGGATTTATTTGTTGAATTTCTACATTAAATTTTTTACTTTCTGAAGAAATAAAAGAAAGTAGGCTTGAGATTTGTTGAACGCTTATATATTTTGTGTTTAAATTTGAAATTTGTTCAGTTAGTTGTGAAATTTTTTCATTATAAACATCTTTAAGTGGCCAATCTTTCTCAATAGCAATAATATTTTTCTTAACATCAGAAATTTTTTTATTAATATTAATTGTTGATTTTATAGGTATGGGCAAAAGAAAGAAAATTTCTACAATTATTATAAAAAGAAGAACATAAAATATAACAATTTCTTTATTTACTTTTATTTTAAACATTCTATTTCAAAATTTAAAACTTCTATTCCAAAAAAATTTTCTTTTGCTGACCCTTTTACATTTACTTGCTTAAATATACTTGAAAAATATTTTCTCGAATTTAGCCCTTTAATAAAGTTGTCCAAAGAAATCATATAATCTTCATCTAATTTTACCACATATCCTTTGATACTTAAAAATTTTTTTTCATATATTAATTTTTCAAGCCAAATATTTTCTGGTAATGCGCAAAATATATCCTCCAAAACTTTTGAGATAAAAACATTAGGTATAGTGACTTTTTCTAATTCTTTTTTTAAGTTTTCTAATTCTGTTATTTGTTTTTTTATTGTAGTAATTTCGTTAAACTGCGGCTGCCATTTCTTCCATTTTTTTGTATATGAATTTAAATTAGCAGTTCTAATAAAGACAGAAAAATAAAGTATTAAAATAATTAATGTCGCAAATAAAAATATAGTTGCTAAAAAACCTCTATATGCAAGAATGTTTTCAAAAAATGCACTTTTTTGATTTTCTTGTTTAGGAACTAAATTAATATCTATTTTTCCCATATATTAACTAAATGCATAATCCAAACGTTACTGAAAAAGTATTCTTAAAAGTTTTAAATTTCTCATCGCTGAAAACTTCAACGCCACTACCTAAACTTAAAACTTCTACATCTATCCCTAAAATATCTTTTAAAAATTTGCCTAAAGCATCAATTGAAGACAATCCACCTGTGAGAAAAATTTTATTTATACTTTCGCCTTTATTTACTTCAAAATAATCAAAAGATGTCCGTATTTCTTTGCAAAGAGTTATAATATTTTCCTGAATAAGTTCTAAAAAAACATTTTGATCTTGTAAAGAAAAAAGCCAAGATTCAACCTGATTTATTTGCAAATTTTTTAAATTTGAAATTATCTGAAAAATATCTTTTACATTAAATGTAAGCTCTCTGGTTAAAACTGGGATGCCTCTTCTTATAATAATTAATGTGGAGGAACTATAGCCAATGTCTAATAACGAAACATTCTGCTTATTATTATCATTATGGTTTAAAAATAAATTGATTAAGCATAAACTATCTAAAGTAATCTGAGAAACTTCTAAATTTTGTTTTTTAAATGTATCTATAATTTGATTTATGTACTCTTGTTTAGCTACCGCTAATAGCAAAAAAATCTCATTTTGACTTTTTTCTTCTAAAATCCAAAAATCAAAATAGACATCTTGCGGTTGATACGGTATATGTTTTGAAAGCTCATAAAATAAGGCTTCTTTTAACTTTTTTCTCTCTAACTTTATAAATGGAAAATATCTAACTAAACATGAAGGGCTTTTGATAGAAACTTTTACTACATTTGTAGTTATCTTTTTTTCTTGCCATATTCTTTTTAATAAAGTAGCTAAATCTTCGGTTGGTTCAATAAAATAATCAATTGTCTTGTTTTCTTTTATTATTAACCCTTTCACATAATAAGCGCCTAAATTAATTGCAACAAAATTTTTTAATGTAGCACTTGTCTTTTTTGGAAATAATAAATTTTTTAACCCTATCATCTTAGTTTATTTTTGATAAACTAAATTTTATATATATCAATTAAACCAATCTTTTTTTAATATGCAATCAAACACTTATAAGATATAATATTATACCATAAAAGCTTTGTCAAATAAATTACATACAAGATAAGATAAGTCCCCATACCTGCTTCCAGTCTTGGTTTCTTAGTTATTAAATCAATTTAGGTTTAGATTTTATAAGAATTCATCTTCAACTATTTCTTTCTGGAAGGTTTTTAACATCTATTTTTAAAGATGAAAACAACTTTTTATTAAAGCCTTAAGATAAATCCTT
>JAMWCT010000092.1 GCA_023819525.1 Candidatus Omnitrophota bacterium | reverse complement strand
TTTATAAACAAACCACTTTTCCAATTTACATCTCGTCCACATTCATTACAAATTTCACTATCTAGTTTTAATTGATTTTTTGTTTTGGACATTGCCTTTGAAATTCGCATATTACTTAATTAACTCTCAATACTTACACCAAGCGCTTTGGCAATTTTAGTCATTACCAATTTCGATTTTGGTCAGGGGGTGTATTTGACGCCGGATTTTTAGCAAAATCTTCCTGCGAGAAGCCTTACTTTGTGCGGTATTTCTTTATATTTTCTCTTGCCATATTTTCAATAATTTGATAGTACGTTATTGTAATATTAACAGTATCTACTTTCAATAAAATGATACCAAATAAAATAAAAACAAGCAAGAAAAATAAAGGCCCGCTTCTGGCCAAATAAAGTTTAAGCCGACATTTTTTTAGCTTCTTTGGCGGTTTATGTCTCGCAGAATGAGGCGACGATTTCAAGTTTTTCTTTGGCGGCAAATTCTTTTAACTCGGTGGGTTGAGCTTCAATAGACAAAACCTGTCTTTCTTCTGTGCTTGTTGATTACTTGCGAGGGATAAAGTATTTTATAGTTTAATTTAGAAAGCTCAATACGTGGCGGGGACGAAGGGATTTGAACCCTCGCTCACCTGATCGACAGTCAGGGGTCTTAAACCAGGCTAAACGACGTCCCCACTATTTTCAAATATATTCAATATTTTAATATGGGCGCAAGTGGACTTGAACCACTGACCTCTTCCATGTCAAGGAAGCACTCTAACCAACTGAGCTATGCGCCCAAATTATTTGGCGCACAAAATATTATTATAAGCTTTATATAAAGAATGCCGGAGGTGGGACTCGAACCCACACGTTCCTTACGGAACATCGGATTTTAAGTCCGAGTTGTCTGCCATTCCAACACTCCGGCATTCATTTTCTTAAAATTTTTTACTTTTTTGCAAATCTTGCTTTTAAGGCGGCGAGCGGATTTGAACCGCTGAATAATGGTTTTGCAGACCACTGCCTTGCCACTTGGCTACGCCGCCATTGTAAGTCTAAAACAGTGTTGTAAATATTATTTTGGCTGCTGAACACTCTTACAATTTAAATATTTTAACACAATTATAATTTTAAGTATTCCCCTTTTTTAAAATTTATTTTGAACTTTTAACTCTAATTTTTCCTTCTAAAATTTCACGTAAAGCATTGTCTGTAACTTTTTCTGAAGGTTTATCAATTAAAAGTTTTTCTCCCCCAGCAAGAGCAAAGGCTCTTTTTGCTACCAAAATTACCAATTTATATATTGAACCTTCAGCAGCATCTAAAAGTTTTTCTAAAGGAATATATTTGTCATTCATATTTCCCCTTTTTAAAAATTTAAAATGCTTTAAGCCATTTCTTTTAAAATAATACTCATAATTTTTCCTAAAGCAACATTTATTTTTTTATTGATAACTACATAGTCATAATACCGACTATATTTTAGTTCATCTTTTGCCAAAGAAAGTCTTCTTTTAATAAAAGAAGTTTTCTCTGTTCTTTTTTCTAAACGGCTAAAAAGTTCATCTTTATTCGGAGCAGAAATAAAAATTGTTACTATTTTATCAAGTTTTAATTTTTTTTTCAAATACATTCCTCCTTTAACATCAATGCAAAGAATTAAATTTTTCTTTAATTTTTTTGCTCTTTTGTAAAAATATTTTGGTGTTCCATAATAATTATCTAATACTTTTTGAGTCTCTAAAAAAAATTTTTGTCTTTTTAGTCTTAAAAATTCTTTCTTTGATACGAAAAAATAATCTTTTCTATTTTTTTCACTTGGTCGTTGTCCTCTTGTAGTATAAGATATACAGCGAATAAAATTTTTTTTAATAAAATTTTTTCTAAATAACCGATTTAGCAGTGTAGTTTTGCCTGCACCTGAAGGACCGGAAAGTATAAAAATTTTCATACCCTTCATTTTTGCTATTCAATATTTTGTGCTTGTTCTCTTATCCTATCAACGTATTTTTTTGAATCAACCAAAAGTAAAGCAAATTTTTTATCTATTATTTTACTTGATGCTGAATTGAGTTCTCGTAGTATCTCTTGGGTTAAAAAATCTAAAGATTTTCCTTTTGGTTCATTTTTTGTTGAGTTAACAATTTTTTCTAATTTCTTTGTGTAAAATACACTAAGTGTTATCTCCTCCTCTATATCTTCTTTATTGTCTGTTTCATTTATTTTATCTACTTTTTTTGTTTTAAGAAGTCTTTTAATCTCTAAAATGTTAGTCTTTAAATTTTTCAGATTTTTTATTATTTGTTTTTTTATTAAGTCACCACCGTGTTCTTTAAAAATTAAAAGTTTATTTAAGCCCTCTTTTATTGAAGACATAACAAAATTTTTGTCAAGATATGGTTTCTCTTTAGTTAGGACAACTTCTGGCAAATTTAAAAAATCAGTTATTCTTTCCTTAAATTCTAATTTATGTTTTTTTGCTATTTTTTTTGCTGCTAAAATGTATTTTTCTAAAATATTCTCATTTATATAAATATTTTTGGCTGTCAAATCCTTAAAAAATAAATATATTTCTATTTTACCGCGATAAATTTTTCTGCTGACAAATTTTCTTATTAATTCCTCTAAAACTATATCTTCGGGTAGAGGTCCCTTTACAGAAATATCCAAATATTTAAAATTAAGTGAGCGAAATATCAGGTGTAAAGTTTGTGAATTTTTTCTCTTATATATATGAGCATAAGCAGTCATTGAACGCATATCTGGACTTTTTAGATTAGTTAAAAGTAAAAGAATAAAAAATTATTCCCATACAAATTTTTTATAATTTTGATATATAACTTCTTTTGTTGGAAAAAGTGGATAAACTATTTCCTCCGGTTCAAACCAAAGTTTTATTTCCCTTTCAGCCTCAGAAGGATCGCTAGATGCATGAACAACATTTTCATATAAACCTGTTGTTAAAATTCTTCCATAAGCTCCTCTTATGCTTACAGGGTCAGCTTCTTCAGGATTTGTTGCTCCACAGATTTGTCTAACCTTTACTATAGCATCTTTTCCCCAATAAACTAAAGCCATCACCCTATTTTCACCATGCAACTTACCTGTAATATATTTTATTAATTCTGGATAAAAAGGCTGATCTTTAAGATGAGAATAATGCTTTGCAGCCAGTTCTTCGTTTACTTTGACTATTTTTGCTCCAATTATCTTTAATTTAGTCTCAGAGAGCCTGCTTAATATATTTCCTGTAAGAGATTTTTTTAAGCCGTCTGGTTTTATAATTACTAATGTTGCCTCCTCTTTCATGCCAACCTCCTTACTATTCTTTCCAAGTCATCTAAAGTGTAATATTCAATTATGATTTTTCCTTTATTATTTTTTTTATTAAGAATTCTCACCTTTGTGCCCAAAGTTTTTTGTAGTTTCTCCTCTATCTCCTGAACAAAAGGATTAAAACGTTTTTTCGTTTTAGATATAATTTTTACCTTTTTTTCAATTTCACGAACAGAAAGCCCAGAATTTAAAATTTGATAAAACAATTCAAATTGTTTATTTCTATCTTCTAAAGCTAAAAGTGTCCTGGCTTGACTTCTATTTATTAAACCATTTTTTAATGCATCTTGGATTTCCTGGGGAAGTTGAAGGAGTCTTAAGGTA
Organism: Candidatus Omnitrophota bacterium; assembly: GCA_023819525.1. Taxonomy (GTDB): domain Bacteria; phylum Omnitrophota; class Gorgyraeia; order Duberdicusellales; family 4484-171; genus JAMWCT01. The sequence goes on along the minus strand of JAMWCT010000092.1, from coordinate 2,445 downwards.
TTAGCTATCGTGGTCTTATCTTTACTGATAAATTTAGCCAAGTCATCTAAAGTGAATTTAAACTCATCAATTAAACGCCTAAACGCTTGGGCTTCTTCTATGGGGTTTAGATCCTTTCTTTGCAGATTTTCAACTATTGCAAAAACCAAAGCATCTTTATCGTCTAACTCTTTAATTATGGCTGGGACTTGTTCAAGCCCAAGTAACTTAGCAGCTAAATACCTACGACCACCAGCAACAATTTCATATCCTTCCCCTACTTTTCTTACAACAATAGGTTGAATAAATCCTTTTTCTTTTATTGAAGATGCAAGTTCTTCTATTTCTTTTTGGCTTATTTCTTTGCGAGGCTGAAATTCACTTTCATTAAGCTGGCTAATTTTTAAATATGTAAACTCTTTAGTTGGAGTAAGTTGTAAATTTTTCGGTATTAAAGCATCTAGTCCTTTACCTAAAGCCTTTCTTTCCATCCGTTTAAAATACTACTTAAATTTTGTAAGTTTTTTATTATCAATAACTTATAAAAAATATCTATGTTTTTTATTTATCTTTTACTTCTATTGTTTTATTTCTTCTTGTAAATATTCAACATTTAGTTTTTCTTTTAAAATTTCTTCTGCCAAATTTAAATATGCTTTTGCACCAACACAAAATGGATCATAACAATAAATGGGTTTTCCAAAACTTGGAGCTTCTGCTAATTTTATATTTCTCGGTATAATTGTATTAAAAGTCTTTTCCTTAAAAAATTTTCTAACTTCCTCAATAACTTGAAGCGTAAGTTTTGTTCTAAAATCAGCCATTGTCAATAAAAAACCATCTATTTCTAAGTTTTGATTCAGTCTTTCTCTAACCAACTCAATTGTATGCAAAAGGCTCGAAACACCTTCTAAAGCATAATATTCGCACTGTATTGGTATAATTAAACTATCAGAAGTAGCCAATACATTTAAAGTTAATAAACCTAAAGAAGGTGGTGCATCTATAAATATATATGAAAAATCTTCCTTTATTTTATATAATTCTTCTTTTAACCTTTGTTCTCTATTTTGAATATTTACTAGTTCTATTTCAGCTCCTGTTAAAGATACACTCGAAGGGATAATATATAGGTTAGGCCATTTTGTTTGATATATATTTTCTTTGATATCAGATGTACCAGAAATCAAATCATATATTGTTTTTTTGTCTTGATTATCAAAACCTATTCCAGAGGTAGCATTTCCTTGTGGATCCATATCCACAAGAAGAATTTTTTTTGCACTTAATGTAAAATAAAAGCTTAGATTTATGGCTGTGGTTGTTTTACCTGTGCCACCTTTTTGGTTACATATTCCAATAATTTTACCCATTAATTTTTAACGTTTTCACGTGAAAACGCTTAAAACACTAATAAAATAAATATTTTTTTAATGCACCTTGTGAAAAATTCATAAAATTGTTAATTGTTGGTATTTATTTTAATACAAAAATTAATTAATTGTCAAGAATTTTTTTATAATATTATTAAATATTAAGAAATTTTGAAATTCCATTTAAACCAAGGCTTTTAATTAGTTAGGTGGCTAATAAAATGTATAGCTTTTTGTCAAATAAAATATTTGGTAAATTTTCTTTATTTTCAATTTTACACTCAAATATAAACGCACTTTTATATATGTTCTTTCTAACGCAAAAATTGGGTCAATTTTATATATTTAGTAAGTGTGATTTGATTTAATTTTTTCTGAGTTATATATAGTCTGACAAAAAATTTTTAAAATTTATTTATTTAATTTAAAATTGTGAAACATATATAATGATGTATCTATTGGATTGTTTCATAAATTTTACAATTTTTAAACAATTTTTTATTGCGTTTTCACGTGAAAACGCTAAAAATTCTAATAAAATCAATACTTTTCAAAGATGATATGGTAAATTAATCTTACACTTTATTTGGAAAATATTTTCTATGATTTTCAAGATATAAAATTTCGGATTGAAATGTCTTATAAAAATTTTAAGTTTTCACGTGAAAACTTTAAGAAAAAGCTAATAAAATCAATATATTTTAGATTTTAGGCTAAAAAATTATGCGTGAGTTTTTTTAGTTTTTAATTGATAAATAAAGGTGAGAAAATTTTGAATAAACCAATATAAGACTATGGCAGAAGAAAAATGATAAAAAATTACACCTATAAATATTAGCAAAAAATTACTAATAAATTTTTGTTCTGAATTTGATACGGTTATATTAGTAAATTTTTGTTGCAAAAAATTTAAAATAATTAACATTATAGGTAATAAATTTAAATATTCACCAAAATATGGAATATTTGTTGGTAATTTAATAAATCTATCAGGTAAAGTTAAATCTTTAATCCATAAAAATGAGGCACCTTTAAGTTCTATAAATCTTGAAAAAATCTGAAAAAGTGAAAAAAATACAGGAATTTGAAAGAA
>JAMWCT010000091.1 GCA_023819525.1 Candidatus Omnitrophota bacterium | reverse complement strand
GTATTATTATGTAGAAGGGAAAAATGTGCCTAATAAGATAAATGTAGCGGCGATAAATTCATCTAATCAAAGAGCAAGTTTTTCAAATTATGATGGGTCAAATTCTGTTATAACTATTGCAGCGCCAGGAGTACAAATTCCGGTTCCATATTCTTTGGTTGATGGTACTTCTTTTTCCGCGCCTCATGTTTCAGGAGCTTTAGGATTAATTTTAACGAAATATGATAAAAATCCTACAAAATTATATAATTCCTTAATCTATTCAGCTGACGATATATCAACAGATTATAATATATCCGGAAGAAAATTAAATCTATATAAAGCTTTCCATCGATTTCCTGATGTTATCACCGGTGATACTTTTTATACTTATATTGAGAACTTGGCTAGAGATAATGTAATTAATGGTTATCCTGATGGTTTATTTAGACCAATAGACAATGTTACTCGTGGAGCGATGGCTAAATTTATTAAAAACGCTTATAATTTTTCAACCAATACAAGTTGCGGTAATTTTCCTGATGTTCCACCTACGCATACTTTTTATGAATTTATTACTACCTTAAAATGTTATGGGGTTATACAAGGTTATCCAGATGGTTATTTTAGGCCGGAGGAAAATGTTTCAAGAGGAGCGGCAATGAAATTTGTTATTAATGGTTTAAGGAAGAAAAAAGGAGATGATAATTATTTGAGATACTATGGAAGTGAAACTCATTTTCCAGATTTACCCTCCTATCATACTTTTTATGAATATATAATGGCTGCTTGGAGCAATGGAATAGTTAATGGTTATCCTGATGGTTTATTTAGGCCGGAAAATACAACCGATCGTGGAGCAATGAGTAAAATGGTAGATAATGGAAGAACAAAATTATAATTGATTAATTCTCTTCAACAAATCATCAATATTACCATTAAAGAGATTGTTATTAAAACAATAATTTTTACACTTATCTTCCCAGTTTATATTGTAGACTGGAATTTCTTTAATGTGGGCAATAATGGTTGTATGAAGTCTTGTTGTGATTATTAAAGAGTAGTTATCTAAATGATTAATTGTATCATTAATATTTACTAAATCGAAAATTTTAACTTTAGTATTTTTTTTAAAATATTTTTCTTTAATAATTTTTGCTGTATCTAGATCATTTTCTGGTGGATAAGTAGTGTGATTACAAAAGGAAAAAAATTCAACAATATATTTTTTATTTATTAATTTATCAATAATAAGTTTTATTTTTTCTTGATTGATTTTTATTTTTGGACTAATACATATTCCAGCAATTTTTTCTTTTATGTCTTCATTCCTGCTTTTTTTGAAATTTATATGCTCTACTAAATCATAAGTTATAAAAATTAGTGGTTTTTTTCCATTTTTATTATAAAGATTTAAAATTAATTTTTTTGTTTGGATATTTCTTACCCCAATAAATAATGATTTTAAAAATACATTTTTTGCTAAATTTTTATTATCAAAACCAGTTGCTTCAATACCTAAAAAAACAACCTTAAATCCTTCTTCTTGAAATTTTTTTATTTTTTCAAGATAATAATCATTCGTGAATACAAGAGGATTTATAATAGTACCACCACCGCAAATTATTAAAGTGTTTTTTTTATAAAAATTATTAACATCTTCAATATTTATTGGGATTAATTGTAGTTTTCTTAAATTATTTTTTACTTTTTCTAAATTATTAAAATCAATATTAAAAATTGAAGATTTTTTTTCAAATCTTTTTTTAAGATAAAAAGCAATTATATCATCACCAATATTATTATATCCTGCGGCGTTGAATAAAATAATATTTTTATACCTTGATAAATATTTAAAAAGAAAATAATTAATTAATTTTTTTTTGTATTTAGAAAAAAATACTGTATAATTTTTTAATTTAAACATATTGTTTAATCTAGATTATAAGAAATATGAATATTTTAGAAGAATTAAAAAAAAATGACAAGATGGAATTAATCAACGAAGTAATAGTAAGACAAAATCTTCTTCGTCATTTTTTTACTTCCAAATATCATCGATTGAGAGTAATTCTTTTTTATATTAAAAGATTTATATATCTTACTTTATTAAAAGATTTTAAAAATAAGTTTCGTGATACTTTTAGAGTAAAAAAAGTTTTGAAAACAGGCAATAAAAATAAAAACTCAATAAAAGTTTTGTATGATTTTCAGACATTTACTGCTCAAAAAGTAGGTGGAATATCAAGACTTTTTTTTGAAATTATTAAAGATTTATCAAAGGATAAAGAAGTTAAACCAGAGTTGGCTTTAAGGTATAGTGATAATATTTATCTTAAAAATGCAAGTTTTTTTGCTGATAAAAAAACTAAAAAAATTATTACTGAGAATCCTCCCCCATTAAGACATTTTGAAGAAATTATTCCTCCCTCTCCTTTTTTAGAAGATAGCCTTTTGATAAATTTTTTTAGAAAATTTTTTTTAAAGATTTTAAGTTTAAAATATATTACCCCCGGAACTTCTTTTTCATCACTTAAAGGACCATGGTATTATACTTACTACGAAGCCAATTTAAAAACAGCGATAAATTTCTTGAAAAAAGGTGATTTTGATGTTTTTCACCCGACTTATTATGATACTTATTTTTTGAAATATCTTAGAGGAAAACCTTTTGTTTTAACCATTCATGATATGATTCATGAGAAATACTCTTATTATCATCATCCAAATGATGTTATTTCAAATCAGAAAAAAATACTTGCTCAAAAGGCAAAAAAAATTATTGCTGTATCAAGTCAAACAAAAAAAGATATTATAGAAATTTTAAAAATTTCAGCAGAAAAAATTGTTGTAATCCCTCATGCTTCAAAATTTAATAATAAAAAATTAAAAAATATTAAAATTAAAGGTTTACCTAAAAAATATTTTCTTTTTGTTGGCCAGCGAGTTACTTATAAAAACTTTAATTTTTTTATCAAGGCAATTGCGCCAATTTTAAGAAAAGAAAAAGATTTATATATGGTTTGTGTTGGTGATTTTCCTTCATCAGGGCCTTTTACTGATGATGAGCTAAACCTTTTTAAAAGACTTAAAATTTCAAAAAAAATGATTTATTATAGAGCTGATGATGATATTTTAGCTTATCTTTATTCAAAAGCTTATGCTTTTGTTTTTCCAACATTGGCTGAAGGATTTGGCATACCGGTGCTTGAGGCTTTTTCTTTAGGGTGTCCGGTATTATGTAGTGATATACCGGTTTTGAGAGAAGTAGCCGAAGATGGAGCTTTGTATTTTAATCCAAAAAGCCAAAAATCAATTCAAAAAGCAGTGGGAAAAATTTTAAAGGATAAAAGGTTAAGGTATAATTTAATTAATAAAGGAAAAAAGATTAATAAAAAATATTCCTGGAAAAAAACAGCTGAAAGTTATAAAAAAGTTTATTTAGAAATATTTAATGGATAATTTGTTTCTTAAAATTTTAAAAATAAATAATATAAGATTAAAGTTTTTCTTTTTAAATCTTTTAAAAAAGATCTATTATTTAAATTATGAAAAAGTATTATTTTTAAATTACTCAAAGTTTCTTCAAGAAGGAGATGTTGTGATAGATATTGGAGCTCATACCGGATTACATTCTGATAATTTTATAAAAATAATAGGAAAAAAAGGAGAGTTGCATTGTTTTGAACCTTTACCTGAGGCATTTAGTCAACTAAAAAACAAATATTCAATTTATAAAAACGTATTTCTACATAAATTAGCTTTATCAAATTTTAAAGGGAAAAAAAATTTTTTTTATGCTAAAGGATTACCTGAAGAGTCAGGTTTAAAAAAAAGATTTTACACCATGCCGGGTAAAGAAAATATAAAAATCATAAAAGTCGATGTTTCAAAATTGGATTATTTTGTAAAAAATTTTAAGAAAATTAATTATATTAAAATAGATACTGAAGGAGCCGAAATAGATATAATAAAAGGAGGAATTAATTTAATAAATAAATTTAAACCAATAATTTCTATTGAATACGGATTTCCTACTTATTCTGTATATGGATATAAGAGAGATAATTTATATTTTTTAGCTAAGGATATTGATTATTTAATTTGTGATTTAGGAGGATATGTCATTAATAGCTTAGAAGAATGGAAAAAAGTAGTTGATAAAGTTTACTGGGATTTTTATTTAATTCCAAAAGAAAAATTAAATTTTTTTTTAACTAAAATAAAAAAATGATTAGAAATTCACTAATTATCTCTGTTATTACTCCTTCTTATAATCAAGGCCAATTTATTAAAGAGACAATAGAATCAGTATTAAAACAAAGAGGAAATTTTTATATCGATTATATTATTCAAGATGGTGGGTCAAAAGATGAAAGTGTAAAGATAATAAAAAAATATGAAGATCTTCTTAAAAAAAATTGTCGAGTAAAAAAAGTAAAGGGATTAAATTTTTATATTAAAAAAAATAAAAATTTTAAATTTAATCAATGTCTGGGGATAAGCTATCGATGGGAATCAAAAAAAGATAAAGGTCAAATTGATGCTCTAAAAAAAGGCTTTGATAAAGCAATTGGCGATATTTATTGTTGGTTAAATAGTGATGATTTTTATCTAAACAATAAAGTTTTTCAAAAAGTAATAGATTATTTTAGTAAAGATGAAGGTTTAAAAATATTAACCGGAGATGGTATTTTTACAGATAAAAATGGTAAAAAAACTGGTGTTCATCATGTAAGTAGGCTTAATTTTAAAGAGCTTTTGTACCTTGATTATCATATTCTTCAGCCTTCAACTTTTGTCAAAAAAGAAATCCACAAAAACGAATTTCTAAAAGATAAGTATAAAGTAGCTTTTGATTGTTTTTATTATATAAAACTTTTAAGTCTTGGTTATAAATATAAAAAAGTAAATGATTTATTTTCGGCTTTTCGTTTTTATCCGGAAAATAAAACTTTAGGAATGGCAAAAATAGCTTTTTTTGATCAGACGAAAATTGCCTGGTATTTTTCAAAAAATCCATTTTATTTTATAATTTCCTTTATCTACAGATATTTTGAAAAAAATATGAAAAATAAAAATTTATTCTTTTATAAATTAAGAAATTTAGCTTATAAATTAATCATTAATGAAAGCTATGAAGAAAGGACAAGGTAAAATAAAAATATCCGTAGTTGTGTGCACAGCAAATTATAGTAAGCTTTTTAAGAAAACAATTGCTTCAATATTAAAAAATAATTTTAGAGATTTTGAATTAATAATAGTTGATCAAAATAAAACTGACGATGTTAATAATCTGATTAAAAAATTTTACAAAAATAACAAAAAAATTATTTATTTAAAAGATAATGGTACAGGTTTATCAAGGGCAAGAAATATAGGTTGGAAAAGAGCTAAAGGAGAAATTATTTCTTACACAGATGATGATGCTTATGTTGATAAAAATTGGCTTAAAAATATTTGGTTGACTTTTAAAAAAGATAAAAAAATTGGAATAGTTGGAGGTAAAATAATTCCTGTTTATAAAAATAATATTAATTCAAATGATTTTATTCCAAAAGAATTTGAATATATTTTGCCCTCATTAGATCTTGGTAATAAAATTAAAGAATATGATGGTGGTGCTTTACCGCCTGGGGTGAATTATTCAATAAGAAATAATTTTTTTGAAAAATTAGGAGGATTTGATGAATTTTTTGGTTCTAATAATAAAAGAAAATTACAAATTTTTGGCGAGGATTCAGATATGACAATAAGAGTGAAAAAAAAGGAATATAAAGTAATTTACAATTATAAGGTAATTGTTTATCATCCAATAAAAGAAAATAGATTAGATATCAATTTTTTAAAAAATAGATTTTTTAGTGAAGGTTATACAGATTGTTTATTATTTTTAAAACATAATAAAGTTTCATTAGTAAGAAGATTTTTTTTATTTATCAATAAGTTTAAAGAATTATTTATTTTAATATTAAATAAGAATAACTTTGATGAATTTTCATTTATAATAAATACAAGAAGAATTTTAGGATATATTTATGGATTATTTTCAGTAATTTTTAATATAATATAAGTTAGTGAAAATCTCAATTGTTACTCCATCTTTTAATCAATCTCAATTCATTGAGGAAACTTTAAA
>JAMWCT010000090.1 GCA_023819525.1 Candidatus Omnitrophota bacterium | reverse complement strand
TTCATAACCCAAATTTTTCCAAAAAAATATCAGGCAAAGCGACAACAACTGCTGTCAAAAACCAAAAAGGTTCCATAATTCTTATTACAATAAAAGTTTCACAACTTAAAGAATGAAAAAGAAAACTAAAAAGTATGGCAATTGCACCTGTTGATAAACCCAAAGCAAATTCATTATCTTTTAAAATATTTAAAGCAAAAAAGAAACTACGAAAAAGCCCAAAAATTAAAAATAAAAATGCTAAAATTCCAAAAAAACCAGCTTCCAAAAGTATTCTTCCATACTGATGATCAACTACAACTCTTGCGCTTCCTGCGCCTCTACCTAAAATCGGATATTTAGACCATAATTGCAAACTATAAAACCAATTTTCAATTCTTGCAGCTGCCGAAGCGTCTAAATTGATTTTTTTTCCAAAAACTGTCTTTTGGGTTTCCGGAGTAAATGTATATTTTATTCTGTCTAAAACTCTTGCTGGAAGAAAAATATAAAGTAAAAGACATAAGAGTATGGTAGTAATTAAAAAAGTAATTTTACCTTTTTTTGAAACAAAAAATATAGCTATATATCCTAAAATAAAAGCTAACCATGAACCTCTTGATAAAGTAAAAAGCAAAGAAAAAATCGAAAGAAATATTACTATCCCAAAAAAAATCTTTAATTTTAATTTAGAAACATTTAAAAAAAGAGAAATTGCTAAAAGACTTATCAAAACTAAATATCCTCCAAAGGTATTAGACTCTACCTCTTTTTCTTCAAAAGGTGCGGTTACTCTTTCTATACCTGAAAAGTGTTGTCTAAACGCATATAAACTTGTAATTATAGAAACAAAAAGGATTGCATATACAAATATACGAGCTTGTTTTTCTTCTACTACTACATCGGCTACCATAAAATAAAGAAAAAAATACTCAAAGTATTTTAAAAGATAAAAAATGCTATCCTTAAAAGTAACATAACCCCTAATAATTCCAAAAAAAGTAGAGATTGTATAGAAAGTTAAATAAATAAATATTGGAAAATTTAATGGGGTTTTTCTAAAAAAACCTAATTTTGCTGTTGCCATTTTTGCAAGCCAACCTAAAAATACTACAATTAAAAATAAATCATCCAATCTTAAAACAACAGCTCTGCCGCCAGCAAAACCTAAACTAAACTCAGGTGATAAAAGCATAGAAAAAATTAAAAGCATTAACGCAAAATTTGTATTTGCAAAAGAGATTAAAAAAATGACTATCCCTAAAAGTGCAAAAATTAAGTATTTAAAAGAATGTCCAAAGAAAAAAATATTTATACTTATTAAAAAAAATATAATTAAGATACTTAAATAGGAAAAAATTTGACTTTTTTTATAAAAATTCTCTTTTCTTTTATAATTATTAATCTTTATAATAAACATTACGATAATAATGGAATGGATAGGTTTCTAAATTTTCTGTTTGAGGTCTGGTATGGTTTAAAACTACACCTATTATATTTGCTTTAGAAGTTTCAAGTTGCGATCTTGCTCTATTTAAAGCTTCCCTTGAGGTTCTGCCACTCTCATATACTAAAACTACACTATCTGAGATTGAAGCTAAAAGATTGGTATCTGAAACAGAAAGAACAGGTGGGCTATCTATAACAATTGCATCAAATTGTTCTTTTAAGTTCTCTAAAACGCTCTTTATTTTCTCTGACTCTACTAAAACTTCTATAGGATTTGGAAGGAAACGTCCTTCTGGAAGTATCCAGAGATTATCTAGTTGTGGCTGTTGTAGTATTTGGTCAAAACTTATCTGACCTAAAAAAATATCTACTATATTTCGCAAAGCTTCGTCTAAACTAACTGATTGTCTTATTAGTTCAGAAAATCCTGGATAGGGGTTTATGCCAAAAACTTTAGAAATTATTGGTCTACGCAAATCTGCATTTATAAGAAGTGTTTTTAATCCCGCCTGCGCCATAACAATTGCTAAATTAGAAACAACAAAACTTTTACCTTCAAAAGGTATCGAACTTGTAACTAAAATTACCCTTCTTGTTTTTTCTAATTTAAGATTAGTATAGATGTTTCTAAAAGCTTCTGCTATATTAGAACTAGGATAAAAATGAGAAAATAAACATATTATTCTTTTATCTTTTCCAGAAATTTTTTTATGAAAAAAAATGGATGAAAATAAAAATTTTCTTTTGGAAATCTTTTTAAAATTTATAGAAGGAATCACCCCTAAAACTAACAATTTAGTAGTTTTTTCTATCTCCTCAATGGTTCCTAAAGATGTGTCAACTGTTTCAAAAATAAAAGCTAAGACAAGACCTAAAATAAAACCTAAAAATGCACCTATTAATATATTTATCTTTTTACTTGGCTTTATCGGAGCTTCTGGCATAATTGCTGGATTAACTATAGAGACATCAGGCACTTTTTGAGATTCGCTTATGCGCGCCTCTTCCAATTTTTCTTTTAACATAGCATAAAGTTTTTTATTTACTTCTGCCTCTCGTTCTAACCTGGCATATTCTAATTGTTGGGCTGATAAACCTTTAAGTTGACTTTCAAGTTGTTGAATCTGTTCTTTTAATTCTATTACTTGTGGATGTTTTTCGGTATATTTTTGCAAAAGTCCAGATAATTTAAATTCCAGTTCTACTAATTTTGCCTGAAGGGGTTCAACTAATTTTATATCTTTTACATCTTCGTTAAATCCTTTGACTTTATCTTCAATTTCTTTTAACTTTGTCTCTAAAATACCCAATTGTTCTTCTATAAACTCTTTTTCCTGTTTAGCTTGTCTAGCCTTCTCAAAAAGATTATAATTTATATAGGCCTGAGCGACAGTGTTAGATATTTCCATGGCTTGATAGGGGTCTTTAGATGTGGCTATAATCTTAATCATATTGGTGTTCCCCACTAATTCTGTTTCAACCATAGACTGTAAATTTATAACTGCCTCGTTTATCTTTTGCTGTGGACTATCCTTACTACACATACCTAATTTTAATGCCGCTTCTTTCATTACCGGAAAACTTTTAATTAACTTTGTCTCAGAAGCCATAATATCTCCAGGATTATAGATAATTGACTCTGTAAGTAAACCAGCGATCGTGCGTCTACTTTCTACTTTTACTATTGTTGTTGCCTGATATATTGGTTCTTCTTCTTTTTTTGAGTAAAGAAAACTTAATAAAAATACAAAAAGAAAGACCAAAAAAATAAGGGTTTTTCTTTTACGAAAAACTCTTATATAATCCTGTAAACTCAATTCATATTGCGCCATATTTTATAAGTTAACATATCTATTTTCGTTTATCAAGTAAATAAATTATTTTTTATTCGCAAAAGATAATGATAAAACCTTATCCTGTCTGAACTTATGTATAAATTTTGTGCTATGACATATTTAGAGGGTAAAAAATATTTTTTAATAAAATTTATTTTATCTTTTAAGTCTGGGAGTATCACAAAATAATAAAAGGCCGAGGGTATTTTAAATCTAGAAAAAAAATTAAATATTTCTGGACAGTCTTCTCTAAATGTTATCTTTATTTTAAAAAGTTTTTCTAATTTTAGAAAAACAAAATTTGCTAACTCCCAGGAATAAAACTTTTTGAATTCTTCTTTTATAGTCTCTTTTTTAATTAAGTCTTTATCTTTCGTCAAAAGTTGTTTAATATCGTATAAAAATAAAAGTTTATCAAAATTATGGCAAAAACTATGATGAACAAGCTGTAAAAGCAAATGTTGCCAAGAAAGCATAAGAATCTCAATATCTTCAAAACTTAAAGAAACCACTTTCTGCCAAATATTTTCCATGGGAATTTTTTTGACAAAAAACTCTATTGGCAAAGTAGTATTAATTATATGGGTGTGAAGATGAACAAAAATTCCTAAAGTATAATTTTTATAAACAAGGCTATTTATTGGCGTAGTTTCTTCTTTTAAAAAAAAATTGTCAAAATAGGGTGGCTGGATATAACCCAAAGAACAAAGAATTTTATTTATTTTTTTTAAGTCTTCTTTTTTTATGAGTAAATCTATATCTGTTGTTGGCCTTAAATCTATATCATCATAAAGATATATAGATAAAAATAGACCTTTAAGTCCTATTACTTTTATATTTCTTAAATTAAAAAATTTAAAGAGGCGTTTTATTTCTTTTAAAATAAAAATGTTTCTTGCTAAATTATAGTAGTATAAACCTTCTAAATTTTTTTTTACAAATTTAGGAATAAAATTTAATTTTTCATATTTTTCCAAGTTTTTATATAAAAAATTCACTAAAGAATTTTTTTTTGCTAAATCGAAAAAAATACTCCAGTTAAAATTTTTTTTTGTTAAATCGTTAATAAAGGTTAAATCTTTGGGGTATTCTAATTGGCTTGCTAAAATTAAAAATTTTTCTTCTTTTAACATATATTTAAAAATCTTCTAAATTCTGAATAATTAAAAAGATTTTTGAAATTATCTACTATTATTTTATTTGGTCCTTGAAAATAACAGATAACTTCCGCTTCTTTAAGCAATGAGGTTCTATGCGATACAAAAATAATGCCAATTTGTGGATAATACTTTTTTATATTTGAAATTATAAAATGTTGACTTTCTAAATCTAAGCAACTGGTTGCCTCATCTAAAATCAAAATTTTTGGGTTTTTAATCAAAGCTCTTGCGATAGCAACTTTCTGTCTCTGTCCAGCAGATAACTTAAATGCAGACTCGCCTATATTGTAATTAGCATCAAGTCCAGAAAGTCCACATATATAAATGACTTTCTTAAGTTCTTTTTCTGTGGCGTCTTCTTTTGCGTATCTTATGTTTTCATTTATTGTTGCATTCCATAAGATTGGTTCCTGCAAAGCAATACCAACTTGTTTTAATAAACAAGAGGAAGAAATTTCTTCTAAATCAATACCATCAATAAAAATTTTACCACTAATTGGTTTATAAAGTTTTAAAAGTAAATGCAAAAGTGTTGTCTTGCCACAACCCGAAGGACCTGCTAAAGCTATATATTTTGCTTTAACAAAAAAATTTAAATCTTTAAAAACCAAAACATTTTGATAACCAAAATTAATTTTTTCAAAACAAATGGATTTACCTTCAATTTCAAAATCTTTTAAATCTTCTTTTACTTGCGGCTCTTCTAATAACTGATTTAATCTTCTGTAACTAACTATACCTAAAGAGTTCTGTTGCCTCCAACTAAAAAATTCAGTCGCTGCTTCAAAAAGTTTATAAAGATAAGCTGTTATTGCACCAAAGGAACCTAAACTAAAATTGCCTTTTATAACCTGATAACCTCCATAAAGAAAAAATAGACCTAAAATAATTTTTGTATTTATTTCATTTAAAAAAGAGGAAGAAAGTAAAACAAATATTTGTTTTTTATAGATAGACATAAATTTTTCTAAATTTTTTTTATACTTTCTAAAAGAGTCTTTTTCTTTTAAGAATACCTTGACAAGTAATATATTAAACAATAACTCCTCTAAAATCCCAACAATATTTTCTGCTAAAATAATTAAATTTTCAGTTATTTTTCTTAATTTATTATTCCAATAAGAAAAAACAAGGTAAAAAATTAAAGAGATAACCAACAAAAACAAAATTATCTTTATATCAAAAAAAATCAAGATTAGAACTATAGATAAAAAAATAAAAAATATGTATATAAGTTCAAAAAAACTAACAATTGTATTTGCAAGATATTCTGTGTCGTTCTCAAACATATAAAGATATTGAGTGCTTGTTTTTTGCTTAATTATCCAAAATGGAAGGCTATGCAAATGCAAAAAAACTTTACAGTTAAGTTTATATTTGATTTTTTGTTTAAAAATTTCTCTTATGTAGTTATTCAAAAAATCAATTAATCTACCCACGCAAAACAAAAATCCACCTAAAATTAAAATGTATAAAAACCTCTTAAAATCTTTTTTTAATATTGCATCATCTATGGCTAATTTTCCTAAATACGGATTGACTAAACTCAAAAGCAAACTAAATATGTTTAAAAACAAAAGCAAAATTATAGATTTATAATATGGCAAAATAATTTTTAAAAACTTAGATACTTTTTCCATAATTTAAAATTTCTTTTTGTAGGCAGTAATAATCTATTGGTTTTATAAAACTATTTGTCTCTAAATATGCCTTCCCTGGACACCACATACAACTATATATATATCTACATCTT
>JAMWCT010000089.1 GCA_023819525.1 Candidatus Omnitrophota bacterium | reverse complement strand
ATAGCTAAAATATTTTTTAAAAACTATAACCATTTTAGTTGGTTTTTATTCTTTTTCGTCTTTAATCACTTCGAAATATGTTTCTGTATAAATTTTAAAATAATTTCTTTCATTTTACCCTTTTTGAGCTACCGCAATTAGACCTACTCCACGGTTGGTTCTCAAAAAAAGAAGATCTAATAAAAAAATTTTGTTTATTATTAAAAAAAGTCTTTTTGCGGGTGGTTTTATTTCGTTTTGAATTTTCTTTCGAAATCTTTTAGTAAGGCTCCAATAAATTCTCAATAAAGGAAATCCGTAACAAATTAACTTATTACAATTAAAGCCGCTTCTTTCAAGCATCGACCTTAAATAATCTTTTGAGTACCTTCTTTTATGTTGTGCTTGTTCATCTGCATACGACCATAAACTTTGATCATAAGGAACACTCAAAATTAATATACCGTCTTTAACAAGAAAATTATTGATGATCTTTAAAAACTCTATTTCATCATTAATGTGTTCCAAAACTTCGCTTAAAAAAGCTATATCATATTTATCCTTTGATTGATACTTAAATATATCCTCACAAATAAAATTTAGCTCTGGATACTTTTCTTTTGGATATTTTTTTCTCAACTCATTGATAGCGTAATTAGATAAATCTAAACCGGTATAAGCTATTCTATACTTAGTGAAAATATTTATATAATCTCCCGTTCCACAACCGATATCTAAAACAGAAATACTTTCTTTTTGTTTTTTAAATTTAAAATCACTTATTACTTCCTCTATCGTTTTTTTGAGTAAAATTTTTCTAATCATATAAGTTGGAGAGCCTCCAAAATGAGCAGAATCCCATATTTTATGAAGATTATTATATATTTGTTTTTCTCTCATTTTAAAATTTCTAAATATTTGTTAGTAATTATCTTCCAGGAAAAATTATTTTTTATAATGCTTAAAACTTGTTTTTGGTTTATTTTTTTATTGTACAAGGATGCCAAAATTTTTTCTACTATATCTTTACTATTTTTTTGCCGTACAAAATAACCATTTACCCCATCTATTATAACATCTCTATTCCCCAAAAGATCTGTTCCTATAACAATACAACCTGATGCCATTGCTTCTAAATAAGTTACTGGTAATCCTTCCCTATCTCCTCCTTTTGTAATTACGCTCGGCCCTATAAAAATGTCGGCAGTGGCGTAATATTTTGGAAGTTCATAATTTGGAATTGCTCCGGTAAAAATTATATTTTTTTCTAAATTTAAATTTTTTACTTGGGCTTTTAATCCATCCTCTAATGGTCCTGAACCAATTATTAAAAGTTTTGTTTCGGGATATTTTTTGACAACCTCCGGCATCGCTTCTATTAAATATTTAACCCCTTTCTTTTCCACTAACCTCCCGACAAAGATTAAAAACGGTCCTTTTATATTGTATTTTCCTTTAATTTTGGGGTCATACTTATCCGGATTAAAAAGTTTATCATCTACTCCCATTGGAATTACTTTTATTGGTAAATCATTTCTTACTTTTAATTTTTTAACTTCTTCTTTTATAGCATTGCTTACCACCGTCAGAATATCTACATTGTTTAAAGTCCATTTTTTGATTTTTCTCATTAACCAACCTTGCAAGCCAAAAATATCGCCGCCGTGAGAAGTGCAAATTATTTTGAAATTCCTCTTTCTAAAAATTTTTTTATAAAAAACCGCAATAAATCCTTGAGGAACAATCCAATGAGCGTGGATAGTATTTATTTTTTCTTTTTTTATTATCTTTTTTAAATTTAAAAATGCAAAAAAAAATAAAAACGGTACTTGAAAATAAAGTAATTTATTATTTTTTAAATTGGGTAAAATTCCTCCCTCACATAAATGTGTAAAACCATATTTGAAGCGGTAAATTTTTAACCCATCTCTTTGTTCAAAAGTTTTTGTTCCTTTTCTATAAGGTGTTAAAACTACAATATTTAAATCTTCTTTTTGCGCTAATCTCTTGCTTAATTCATAAACAAAAGGCGGAGTACCGTCTTTTTTTAAAAAAGTAGGAAAAGTTGTGGTAAAAACTAAAATATTTTTCATATTTTTGTTTTATTTCTAAACCATCCAACAGTTTTTCTTAAGCCTTCGGCTAATGAAATTTTTGGTGTCCAACCAAGTTCTTTTTGTGCTCTTTTGAAATCAAGGCAACTTCTTTTTTGCTCACCTTCTTTGATTGGACCATAAATCTTTTTACAATTTGCTTTTGTCAATTTTTTTATTTTTCCAAAAATTTCATTTATATTTGTTTCTTTTGCAGTTCCAATATTATAAATTCCTACTTTTTTGCTTTTCATCGCTAAAATGCTTGCTTCAACTACATCATCAACATAAATAAAATCCCTTGTCTGTTTTCCGTTTCCATTAATAATCGGCTGACTGCTTGATAACATTTTATCACAAAAAATAGCAATTACTCCTGCTTCTCCTTTTGAATTCTGACGGGGGCCGTAAACATTTGCTAATCTCAAAGAAACAAAAGGTAACCCAAAAACTTGGTAGTAATAATTTAAATATTTATCAACAATCAATTTTTCAATCCCATAAGGAGATAAAGGAAATTCTGGATAATCTTCCGGAGTGGGAATGATATCAGCATCACCGTAAATTGCGCCGCCAGTGGAAGCAAAAATAAATTTTTGAACTTTGTATTTTTTGCAATTCTCTAAAATGTTTAATGTCCCCAAAATGTTAATTTTGGCATCTTTAATTGGATTTTCTACTGATTTTCTAACATCAATTTGAGCAGCATAATGAAAAACTATTTCTGGTTTTTCCTTTTTAAAAACCTGAGAAATTTTTTGACTTTGAATATCTATTTTGTAAAATTTGGCTTTTGAGTTTAAATTTTCTTTTTTACCCGTAGATAAATTATCAATGACCACTACTTTATAATTATCTTTTATTAACTTATCTACCAAATGAGAACCTATAAATCCGGCACCACCGGTAACTAAAATTTTTTTAATCTGATTTTTCATACTCTTTTTTCTTTAATTTATATAAAATTTCTTCTTGATTTTGGCGAATTCTTTTTAACATATCAGCAATGAAAGCTAGCACGAGAAGTAAAAAGCCGAAAGTAATTAAACCGGTTCCGACAAAAAAATACATTCTAATTGGTGTAGTTTGATGATGAAGCAACCAATAAATAAAAGAATAAAACCAAAATAAAATGCCCACTCCAAAAATTGAAACACCAGGAATGCCAAAAAACAATAAAGGTTTGTAATCTCTGAAAGTTCTTAAAATGATAATAATGGTTTGAAGAAAATATCTAAAAAAAGAAGCGCTAATTTTTGCTTGCCTCTCTTTGTAATATCTTACCGTTATCGGTATCTGTTCTATTTTTAATCCTTTATTTACCAAATCTAAAAAAACTTCTTGGGTGTAAGTAAACCTGCCAAAAAGATTTAATCTTAAAAGTGCCTCTCTTGAATAAGCACGAAAGCCGCATTGAGTATCAGTAAATTTTTCTCTCGTTAAAATATTAATCAAAGAAGTAAAAACTCTATTTCCCCATTTTTTTAAAAAAGGTATCTGAGAAAGAGAGTTTTTGCTTTCAAATCTTGTTCCTGCTACCATTTCTGCTTTTTTTTCTAAAATTGGTTTTATCAATTTTGGAATTTCTTTTGGGTTAAACTGGGCATCGGCATCAATATTTACTAAAATATCTGCTCCCCTTTTGAGGGCTTCTTCAATTCCCCTTGAGAAAACAAAGCCCAGACCTTTATTCTTTGAATAAGAAATTACTGTAGCTCCGGCATTTCTAGCAATGCTTACAGTTTTATCGGCTGAACCATCATCTATTACCAGTATTTCTATTTCATTGATCTTTTCAACATTTCTTGGAATATCCTGGATAACCTGGGCTATGGTTTTTTCTTCGTTGTATGTTGGAATAAGAACTACAAGTTTCATCTTTTATTTTTCTCTGGTTTATACTTTAAAATAAAATCCAACGCCAAACTTTTAAAATATTTTTTCAAAATTTTAGCATTTGGGATAATGCAATGACCGGTTATTCCTTTTGTTTTTTGTGGTGGATATAAAATAGGTCTGAGAATATTAGATTTACCTAATTTTTTATATCCATCATTATAAGTTTTGTTAAAGTCAGTAACCGCTTTTTCAAAATCAATTTTAAACTTATCACACAATTTTTTCATTTCACCGTGCCAAGCAATACAAAGACCATAATATGTAGTATCTAAAAGTTTCCCTATTTCCGTAATGATAGAGGGAAAAAATACCTTTGTTTTAATTCCTAAACTTTCTAAATGCTCTTTTGCCATTTCGCCAGCTTTTTTGTTGTCGGTACCAATATATTTTATAAAGGTTTTAATGCCTTCATAGAGATGCGGGTGAACTCCTCTAATCGGACTATGAACTACCAGACCGCCGATTTTCTTTGTCGTTCCGGGTGCTACTGTTGAATGAATTATTGTTAATTTTGGTTTTATTTTTTTAATTTCTTTTTTGACTATTCTGACGAAATTTTTATCCCAAGGGATACAAACATGTAAAATTTCTACACCCCTTAATCCATCGTTTCTGTTCAAATCTTTGATTTTGGGATTTTGGTAAAATTTAGCTATTGCCTGTCCCACCTCGCCATATCCTAAAATGCCAATTTTACTTCTATCTAATTTTTTTCTTTGCATATTTTGTTAATTTTATTTCTAATGCTCGAGAAATAAAGTAATAAAGTTTTTTTGTTTTTTTAATAAATCATAACAAAATATAGTAAAAAAATCTAGTCTTTTGCCTCTCTAAAAGTTTTCCACGGGTATTGAATTTTTTAGAATGTTTTTAATATTTTGCATTTTTTTAACTGGATAAAAATATGAAATAAGCAAATAAATTTAAAATCGCCATTCGGAAACAATGTCCAATTTTAACTTTTGAATTAAAATTTAATCAAACCTTTAAATTACTCTAACAAACTTGATCTTTATAAATTTTACTGATAATGAAGTTTTTATTCAGATTTTAAATCCTTAAAGTGGGTTAGTTAAAATCTCTTGAGTTGTTGAAAGGTGTAAAAGCTTTCCATTTTTATCAAGCAAGCGAAAAATCGGCTTGAACCGCCGAATTTTTGGCAGCGTCTTTTTGTTGATTTCAAAAAGCCCTGAAATTACCTTTATTCTCTCCAAGTCTTAGCCCGAGCCCCGAGCGAAGCGAGGGGCGAGGACGAGAAAATCGTCTATGATGGACCCAGGCAGAATTGAACTGCCATCTCTACATTGCAAATGTAGCGTTCTACCATTAAACTATGGGCCCAAATTTATTTTTTATTTTATCATATTTTATTTTTTATTCAAAAATATGTATAACTCCACAACATATTGAAAAATCCAAGGTTGGTTATTAAGTATTTTAGCGGTGAGATTTATCCTAAGGAGTGATGTGGTCTTTGTCAGCGAGCAGATATGTCATTCTAACAGAATAGTCATACCAACTAACAAAGCCTTTAATTCCTTTGTATTTATTTATAATTTTGGGATAAAATTACAAGGTTTTAGACCTTAGAATTTTCCACTGTGTTTGTGAACTTATGCAAAATAATTATTTAAAGATCATTTTCATCTCTCCACGACTAATCTAAAATTTTCTCAAGTAGCCTATCTTCTTTATCTTAATAAAAAAGAAGGGCAACAAAATGTTGCCCCTGAAGCACTAAAACTAAAATCAAGGCTAAGGTACGAATGGATTAAGTGGTGCCGCTACTATTGCCAATCTGGGTGACTGAGGTGGCGCCGGGGGTGTAATAATAGGTGTAATAATAGGTGTAATAATAATACAAATATTACCCCCCGGAGTCGACAAAGCGGCTGGTAAAGCAGCCGTCGTTGGTATACTTTCTGACAAAAAAGTAGGCGGTGAAACAATTATTCTTAAACTTCCATATTGGAAGTTTGTTACCACTGTAACTGCAGAAGGTTGGTTTGTGAGAACAATGTACACATTCGTTTGGATGACAATATTTTGGACCATAATATTTGTCACTGTCGGAATGTGTTGACCACTCACTTCTGTCTTTGAAGCCCAGCCTATAAGTAGACAGGCTGTAATAGTTACCATTGGTGCATGTGTATATTTTGTTATCATTTTCATAGGTACCAACTCAATTTTAGCATATTAAAAAAATTTTGTCAAGCCTTTCGTATTAACGGATGTAAAATGTAAGTGAAATGGTATTGGTTAACGGATTTAAAAAGTAAGTGAAATTAATTAGGTAAAATGAGGAAAAAAGGTCGTCTCTTAATTAAATTATCCTCATTTTACC
>JAMWCT010000088.1 GCA_023819525.1 Candidatus Omnitrophota bacterium | reverse complement strand
TTGTGGCTATTTTCTTTTCTAATTGAATTAGTTCTTCTTGCATTTCTTTATACTTTTTTGCTTTTTCTACTTGTCTTTCTAAATATTTTATCTGACGATTTACCTCTCCGATTATATCTTCAAGACGCAACAGGTTTTCTTCTGTCTCTTCAAGTCTTTTTAATGTTTCTTTTTTCCTTTCCTTATATTTAATTACACCACTTGCCGCATCAAAAATAAGACGTTTCTCTTCTGGTTTGTAATTCAGAAGCGCTTCAATTTTTCCTTGCTCTACAAATGAGTAGTCTGTCTGGCCAATACCGGTGCTTAAAAATAAATCTTGGATATCCTTAAGTCTAACTGGATTTTTATTTATAAAATATTCACTTTCTCCAGAACGATATAGACGTCTACAGATGCTTACTTCTTTATAATCTATTGGTAAATATTTATCTTCGTTAGAAAGCAATAAAGTTACTTCTGTATAATTTAGTGGTGGGAAATTCTCTGTCCCACCAAATATGACATCTTCCATTTTTGATGCCCGTAAAGATTTGGGGGATTGTTCTCCTAGTGCCCATTTAAGTGCATCTAATATATTAGATTTGCCGCAGCCATTTGGCCCGACTATGGCAGTTACCGCTGGCTCAAATTTAAGTGTAGTTTTTTGTGGAAATGATTTAAAACCAAATATTTGTAATTCTTTTAAATACATTTACAAAAAGCTATTTTTTATTTAATTCTTTTATTTTTTTTGTCAATAAAGGAACTATCTTAAATAAATCTCCAACAATACCATAATTAGCCACTTTAAAGATTGGCGCATCTGGATCTTTATTTATAGCAACAATTATTTTTGAAGATTGCATTCCAACTAAATGTTGAATTTGTCCAGATATTCCACAAGCAATATAAATTTTTGGAGCAACTGTTCTTCCAGTTTGACCTACTTGGTGCGAATAAGAAATCCAGCCACTATCAACAGCAGCTCTTGATGCGCCCACAGCAGCACCTAAAGCAGAAGCTAACTCTTTAATTATAGAAAAATTTTTTCCATCGGACAATCCTCTTCCGCCAGAAACAATTATCTCTGCTTCAGATAAACTTACTTTCTCAGTCTCCTCCTTAATAAACTCAATAAATCTTATCCTATCATCAAACAATTTGCCATCTACAATCTCTTCAAGTATTTGGCCAGTTTTGGTCTTATCTATTTGTGGTTCTATCATTACTTTATGGCGAACTGTTGCCATTTGAGGTCGGTGTGATGGTGTAATAATCTGAGCCATAATATTCCCACCAAATGCAGGTCTTGTTTGTATAAGTAGTCTGTTTTGTTTATCAATATCTAAACCTGTACAGTCAGCTGTTAATCCTGTATGTATAGAAACAGCGATACGGGATACTAAAGATCGTCCACAAGTTGTTGCTCCTGCTAAAAAAATTTCTGGTTTATATTTTTTAATGAGATAAGTTATTATGTTGGCATAATTTTCTGAAATAAAATTTTCCAGTTCTTTTTTGTCTACAACAATCACTTTGTCTGCGCCTTTATGGATAAGTTGGTTACATTTATCCTTTATGTTATAACCTAAAAATATCCCTACAACTTTACAGTGTAGATCTTTTGCTAGTTCTTTTGCTTTGCCTAAAAGTTCAAATGAAACAGATGCTATTTTATCATGTTCCTTTTCTATAAAAACCCAAATGTCTTTGTATGAAGATAGATCTTCTTTTAAAATTTGTGGCTTGAATATAACAATTGCATCAAATTTACATACACTTTTGCAAGCACCACAAAGATTACATTTTTCTAAATCTATTACTGCTTTTTTATTTATAATTTTTATAGCTAAAGATGGGCAAGCCTTTACACAAAGTTGACAACCAACACATTTATCAACTATTACTTTAATTGCTTCACTCATATTAAATGTTTTTTTAGCTCTGTTAATAACTTTTCTACCACTATTTCGGGTTCGCCTTCAAAAACCATACCTTTGTCTCTTGGTGGAGGGGTAAAAATATTTACTACCTGTGTAGGCGAACCCTTTAGACCTACCTCTTCTTCTTTTAAACCTAAATCTTTATGTGTCCAAATTGTTATTTTTTGAGTTTTTGCACGCATTTTTCCTCTTAGAGATGGGAGGCGAGGTTGATTTATTTCTTTTACTACAGTTATAAGTGCTGGCATTTTAACTTCTAAAACTTCAATACCATCTTCTAATAGTCTTTCTAAACGAATAATTTTGTTTTCGACATCAATATTATCAATTTTTCTAACATAAGTTGCTTGCGCTAAATTTAGATGTGCTGCTATACCCGGTCCAACTTGAGCTGTATCGCCATCTGAAGCCTGTTTTCCGCAAATAATTAAGTCAAATTCTTGCAACTTTTCTATGGCTTTTGCTAAAACTAAACTAGTTGCCCATGTATCTGAACCTGCAAAAGCCTTATCGCAAAGATGTATTGCTTCATCTATTCCTAAAGAAAGAGCTTCCCTTAATGCCTCATCTGCTTGAGGTGGACCCATAGTAATTACAAAAGTTTTTGCACCAAGTCTTTCTTTTAGTCTAACAGCCTCCTCAATTGCATACATATCAAATGGATTTACAATAGACTCAACCCCTTCTCTAATTAAAGTATTTGTCTGCGGATTTATCTTTACTGTACCAGTTTGAGGAACTTGTTTTATACAAACAATTACTTTCATGTTTTTATTATATCTTAGTTTATAGAGGTTTACCAATAAAAAGTCTATATGCCTCCTTATATTTTTGTTCCGTTTTTTTTATTATCCGGGCTGGTAAGGTTGGGGGCGGGGGGGTTTTGTCCCAATTTATACTTTCAAGATAATCACGAACAAATTGTTTATCAAAACTGGGCACCGGAACCCCAACTTTATACTCACTTTTTGGCCAAAATCTAGAAGAGTCAGGAGTTAATATTTCATCAATTAAAATTATCTTGCCATTGTAAAAGCCATATTCAAATTTCGTATCTGCGATAATTACGCCTTTTTTCTCTGCAAAGTCAGCAGCCCTCTTATAAATTTTTAAACTTGTTTCTTTTATAAATTTAGTTACAACCTTTCCCAATTGTTTTTGCATATATTTTTCATCTACATTTCTATCATGTCCTTTTTCTTCTTTGGTTGCAGGTGTAAATATAGGTTTTTGTAATCTCTGATTTTCTTTCAAATTTTTAGGTAATTTTATCCCACAAATTTTTTTTGTATCTTTATAATCCTTGTATGCAGAACCTGCTAAATACCCCCTTACAACGCACTCAAATTTAATGGGTTTGGCCATTTTAACAAACATTGAACGACCATCTAAAATCTTTCTATATTTTTTTAAGCAATTTGGATAGCGCTTTACATCAGCTGTTATAAGATGACTTTCTACTATATCTTTTACAAAATCAAACCAAAAAAGTGAAATTTGAGTAAGTATCTTTCCTTTATTTGGAATACCGCAAGATAAAACTACATCAAAACAGGATATTCTATCAGTGGCAACTATTAGTAAATTATCTTCTACTAAATATACGTCCCTTACTTTACCGCGTTTGAAAAGTTTTAAGTCACTAAAATCAGTATATAGTAAAACTTTATCCATTTAATTTTTTTTCTAAAATATTAAATTCTTCTTTTAATTGAAGTGGCATTTTAGAACCAAATTTTTCAAAAAAAGCCTCTGCTTCCATTAATTCGTTATTCCAACTTTTTTTATCAATACTAAATAAACTTTTAAATTTTTCTTTTGAAATATTTAAACCAGATAACTCAAAATCACTAAATTTTGGTAGATAACCAATTGACGTTTCTTCTGCGTCTATTTTATTTTGTGTGCGTTCGGTAATCCATTTAAGAACTCTTATGTTTTCTCCAAATCCTGGCCATAAATATTTACCATCTTTATCTTTTCTAAACCAATTCACAAAAAATATTTTTGGAGGATTTTTTAATCTTTTCCCAATTTCTAACCAATGTCCAAAATAATCACCCATATTATAACCACAAAAAGGAAGCATAGCCATAGGGTCTCTACGCAATACCCCAACTTTATGCGAAGCGGCAGATGTTGTTTCAGAGCCCATCATTGCACCTAAAAAAACTCCATGTTGCCAGTCTAAACTTTCATAAACTAAAGGTGCAAGGCTAGCACGCCTTCCTCCAAGTATAATCGCTGAAATAGGAACACCTTTTGGATTAAAAAATTCTTTTGATAATGTTGGGCACTGGGTAATTGAAACAGTAAAACGAGAATTTGGATGAGCAGCTTTTGTATTGTGGTCTATAAATTTATTTCCTTGCCAATCTAGTAGATTTTTGGGATAGTTAGTAGTTAAATCCTCCCACCAAGGTTCGTTTTTATCGATATCTAAAGCAGTATTGGTAAATAAAGTTGGAAAAAAAGAGCCTTTTTTTAAAGTTTCCATCATTATGGGGTTTGTCTTTGGGTTAGTTCCTGGTGCAACCCCAAAAAAACCCATTTCTGGATTTATAGCCCAAAGCCTACCGTCTTCTCCTATGTATAGCCAAGCTATATCATCACCCAAAGTCCATACTTTATATCCTTTTAAAGTTGATTTTAACAAAGCTAAATTTGTTTTTCCGCAAGCACTTGGAAGAGCAGCGACCAAATATGTAATATTTCCGTTTTGATCCTCTACACCAATAATAATCATATGCTCTGCAAGCCAACCTTCTTTAAATCCAATCCAAGAAGCAAGACGTAAGGATATGCATTTTTTTCCTAATAAAGCATTACCTCCATATCCTGAACCTATGCTCCAAACTAAATTTTCGTGAGGAAAATGCATTATGAAACGCTTTTTTGGATCAAGATCTCCAATTGAGTGTAGTCCTTTAATAAAATTATCGCTGTTACCAATAATTTTTAAAGCATCAGCACCTAACCTTGTCATAATTCGCATACTTATTGCTACATAGCTTATATCTGTAACCTGAACACAACATTTTGAAAAAGGCGACTGCGGATGCCCCATTATAAATGGAAGCACATACATAGTTTTTCCCTTCATACATCCTTTGGTTAGTGAAATCAGCTTTTCTTTAGCCTCCTTTTCTGGCATCCAATTATTATTAGGTCCTGATGTTTCTTTATCTGGATGGCAAACAAAAGTTAAATTTTCTGTGCGCGCAACATCTAATGGGTGGCTTCTATGTAGGTAAGAAAAAGGCCAACTTTTTTGGTTAAGTTTATGAAATATAGGCATATTTCCTATTTTTTCTTCCTTTATACCCTTTTCAATAATTTTATAGGCCTCTTTTTCCGAACCATCGCACCAAAAAATTTCTTTTGGTTGTGTAAGGGCTGCTATTTTTTCTACCCACTTTTCTATTGCTTTTGCCATAATTTTAAAATAAAGTTTAAAAGGTTTAATTTGTTATATTAACATATAATAAATTAAAGAAAAATCAAGTCAAAATTTATTTTTATATTTAAAACTTAACTATAAATTCCATCTTTTCTAAAGCATTAGCTGGGGTTATTTGAATGTTAAAATCATCTAAATAATTTCTATCCAATTCTAATTCATAAATATTATTGCCAATATTCTTAAACTCATTGTAAAATTCATAGCCTTTATAGAGAGCTAGCTTAACTAGATCTTTCTTTGCATATACCTTTATAATTAAAGGTAATTTTAAATGAGGTAGCCCCATATTTTTAAAATTAAGATCAAAATTTTTTAAAAAAGAAAATTTTATTAACCTTAAATTTTTATCAACAGAAATAAGCGAAAGACCTGATATTTTATCAGCTAAAGAATTTAATAGTTGGTAAGTATTATCTTTCATATAATATATAAAATAAAGCAATTTTTTAAAACCTTCCCATTCTTTTTTAGTTGTAAAATAAAAATTAATTAAATAAAAATAGGTCTGATAGTCTGTTGGATATAGAAGATGGGCTTTCGATAAGTATTTTTGTGCAAGTTCTAAATTGTTCTGTTTAAAATAAAACCAACCTAATTTTAAATGATACGCATAATTTAGTGGATTTAGATTTATTGCTTTTTTATAAAGTGTTTCTATATCTTTTTCTTCAACAAAAAGTTTATTATTTAAATTTTCCTCAAAAGCTTTCAAAATAAAATCTGCTTTCTTCTCATAAAAGGCAGCATTTAAGTTAGATAAAAATATTGACTTATCAAATAAAGAAAATATTTCTTTATAAATATTGATTTTCTCAACTTCTACCTCTACGAAATTTTTAGATAAAGCTTCTTGATAAAATAGTTGTGCTTTTAGAGATGATAAAATAAAATGCAAACAAAAAATAAACAGGATTGTTATTGCTCCAAAAAAAATATAAAATATATCTTTAGAAATTATCTTCTCTCTCATTATAAAAATGGGTATTAACGCATTTATAAATAAAACCTAATAAAAACCAAAACAAAAAAGAAACCGCAGGAATATGAAAATTAAATTCAAAAAAACCATGTAAAATAACCCCA
>JAMWCT010000087.1 GCA_023819525.1 Candidatus Omnitrophota bacterium | reverse complement strand
GGTTTTCCTTCCTTTCAATCCTACACTAGTACGTTGGAAACCCGTTTATATTGCTTGTTGCAAAGCTTAAAAGAGTTATTAAAACAAAAAATTTTTTTGTAAACCTTTAATTGTGTTTTAAAAACCATAGGGTTAACCAAAATTTAAATAATTTGCGAAATTTCTCCTTTTTCAATCCCTAGTATTTCTCGCTTTATCCATTTGGGTCTTTCAAAGGTATAAATTATTATTGAATCATCATTTTTTTTTATTAACTTATTAATCCCATTTTTAATTTTCAACAAGTCACTTTCTTTAATATCACCTTCAAAAACAGAATTTTGTGTCCAAAAAAGAAATTTTCTTAAAAACTTACAAATTTTATTTACTCTTTTTTGAGCAATATCGTATACTATAATACAATACATAAAAGAAAATTACCAATACATTTTTAAACTTTTATATTCTTCATCTCCTACTAAATGTTTTATTAATTTGTAGCATTCAAAGCGAATTAGAGTTTTGTAGGAGACACTTCTTTTAAGGCGATAATGTTTTACTGTCTGCGCCAATTTATTTTCATACTCTTGAATAAATATTTTTTTCCCGGATTCATTTAAATAAACATAATTGAGTTCTTTGAGAAAATGTTTTTCTTTAATCATTTGGTTGTTAATTAATTTAAAGATAATTTTGTCAATGATAATTGGCTTGAAAACTTCCGCTAAATCAAGAGAAAGTGAATACCTCCTTTCTCCCGGTTCGTGAAGAAAACTTATCGTTGGATCAAGTTGAGTGTGATAAATTTCTCTTAGGCAGGTTGTGTAAAGGAGCGAATTACCAAAAGAAATAAGACAATTGATCATATTTGTGGGTGGTTGCCTTGTTCTTTTTGTTAATTTGAAATTTTCCCCTAAAAATTTTTCAAACGAGTGATAGTAAATATTTTTAACATTGCCTTCAATGGCCATAAGTTCATCAATAGAATTAATTTTATCTATCTTTTCAGACAAAATTTTTATTGACTCAATGTCGCTGGTGACTTCCTTTTTTTGTTTTTGATAATATAAAAGGTTTTTTAATACATTATGGATTGCGCCTAAAACAAACTCTTTAGCTATTTTTAATCTTTGAGATTTTTCTGAGTAAGCTTTTACTTGATTTACTAAAAGAAAACCTGAAAGAGATGATTTTTTGGGTATAAAGGAACCAGTATAAAAGCCATAATAATTGTAAAAGTTAATAATAATGTTGTTTGAGGCAATAAAATTAACAACTTTTGTATTTAATTTAACTTCTCCAAAAAGATATATTGCCTCAATTGAATTAATTGGTAAAGAGCGGTTAATTGTCTCTGTTTTTTCTGAAAAAGAAAAATAAACAGTGTTACTTTTTCGGTAAAGTTCGCCTGATTTTAAAATATAAAAATTCTTCATTTTTATGCCATAAAAAGTTCATAATAGCTTGAATTTTTAATTTTTTGTGATTGTTTTGTTTTTGGTGGTGTTTTACTTTTTATTATTTTTTTTATTGATTCTATTACTTCTTCAAGTTTCTTTTGAGCTTTACTGTCTAAAATTACTTTTTCAGTCTTTCTTTCTTTTGGAAAATTCAAGATTCCTACCGCATTTATTCCTAGCTTTTTTAGAATATAAAGATAATAAAGAAGCTGCCAACGTGAAGCATCTTTAAATTTTGATGATTTTTTAACTTCATGAATTTGTAGTTTTTTTCGATAAAAATCTATTTTTATTCTTCCTATTTGTATTTCTTTTTTATCTCTTTTGTATGACTCTTGGGTGATTATTTTTCCAATCTCCACTAAATCTGATTCTTTTTCCATGGTGATTCCTTTTGAAAAATACCAAAGTCTTCGGGGATCAATAAAAAAATACTGTATTTGAACTCCTGTAAATATAATTTGCTCCCAATTTTCAAATTCTTCTTGTAATTGCAGCATAAAATTTGTTAGCTTCCCTTATTGGCAAAAACTTTTTTTCTTTAAAATTATAATTAATATGAAGATTAATAAGTTTATCCAAAAGTTCTCCATTTACCTGATCTTTTAATAGGTAATATAAAAATTTATCTAAGTAATTAGTTGATAAATTTTGATATTTTTTATCATAAATTATAAAGTTAGCTAAAAATTTTGGTAAAAATATATCTTTATCATCCTGGCTTTTTAAATAATCAAAGTACCATTTTTCAATAAATTTATTTAGCCTGGGATAAAAATATATTTTCTTTTTTTCATTACCACTAAAATCAAATAAAACTAAAGTAGCACTATCATCAATATTTTCATCTTTTAATTTTTTATCAAGATCTTCAAGAGAAGTTATAATTATTTTCCTTCTTTCCTTAAGCCACCAAACAACAAAAAAATTAATTAAAGCAAAGATAAAAACATTTCTGCTTTTTAAAGAGAATGGAATTTTTGAATTTAAGTAACTATTTATTTTACTCGTATTTAAACCGTCAATGCTAATCGGTGAACTTTCTTTATTAATTATAAATATACCTGCTTCCTCTTTTTTAATTTCTGAAATAAAACTTTCCCAACCTTTTTTATTATCAGAGATGAGATTTATTAGGTAACGATTACCCCGGTAAGTGTAGATGCTTGTTGATAAAAGGTAAAGATAATAAAATATTTCTTCTCTTTCCGGTTGTTTCTCATTAATGAAATAAAAATTTTCGGCTTCTTTAATGGATATTAAAGTAGGGAATATTGTGGTGGAGTAATTTTTCATTTTAATCAAATCTTCGTATAAAAAATCTATTAGGTCAAAAAAATTATTTATGTAATAATCCCTATTATCAAGTTTTTTTCGTTTTTCTGCTTTTCCTCTTATTTGACTAAATAAAAAATCAGAAAATATTCTGTAGGCAAAAATTCGATTGGATTTTTCTTTAAAATATTCTCTAAAATTGAGTTCCCATTTTCCCATTTTTTAAATAATTTGATCTGTAACGTCTATTTTATAAAGGCCATATTGATAATTATAGCTGAAGCCATTTAGCTTTAATAGAGGAAAATTACGCTCATATCTTGATTGTTTAGCTAAATAAAAAGGTACCGGGATGCTTAATTCTTTTGCTCTGGTTATTAATAAACGTCTTTGTTGAAAATCTTTTTGAAAATTATCTTTTTCTTTCAAAAAATTTTCCATTTCTTCTGACAAGTTTTGATCTTCTATCATTTGAGAATCAAGTAAAACTAATGTTGTAAAACCATCACGATAATTTAATATTTGTCTTAATGCTTGTTCATCTAAAGATAAAGCGTAAAAATAATTTAAACTTTTCTCCCATTCTTCAAAATAAAAACCATTTTTTTCATCAGCTTCTTCTATTAAATTTTTTAAGGCATCCTCTTTTTCAATATTGTTCATTTCATTATAAATTTCTAGTTCACTTTTTATATTGCTGTTTTCAAGTTTTTCTATCAATTTTTTGGCAAGATCAATTTCCTCTTTTTCATACGGATAGATGATTTTTTGTTTATCAATAATTTCTTGAGGATAAAATATCCAACAGTTTGTCTTTTCTACCTTTTTTTCACCGTACCTATTAACTCTTCCAAATCTTTGCACTAAGGAAGGAAAGGGGGCCATTTCTGTAAAGAGAAACTCATAAGAGATATCTAATGAAATTTCTGCAATTTGTGTGCAAACAAGAATATGGGGTTTATTTTTATATTGTTCTAAAATTTCAGTCTCTTTTTTTATTCGATGTTTATGAATAAAGCGAGAATGAAAAACCACAACATCTTTAATTTTGTATTTTTCAATAAGGATTTTTCCAATTTCAATAGCTTTATCTACAGTATTAACAATTACCAAGACTTTTTTCTTTTCTTGGAATTTTTCGATAATTTGAGGTATTGCTTTTTTAATATCTATTTTTTTATTATCTTTTTTTTTATCCTGAAATTTTACTCGCAATTTTTCTTTAATATTTTCGTTAAAATTGAGACAATCTTTTTCATTTATACCAAGTTTTTCTTTTATTACATTAACAAAAGCATTCGTTAGCGTAGCTGACATAATAAGAAGTTTCAAATTATATGCGTTTTTAAACTTTTTAAAAAAATGAATAAATAGTTTTAGCATTAAAGGAGAAAAAAGGTGAATTTCATCGACAATAAAAATGGCGTTTCTAAAATTTACCCTTTTTAAATGGTATTTTCCAACTTGAAGGAAAGTTAAGAGAAATTGATCAATTGTTGTTATAATAACAGGTTTGAGAAAATTTTCAGTAAGAAAAAGGGATTCAAGATCAATTTTTTCTTGGTTAATTTTTTCCACGTCATAAAAAAAGAAATATGCTTCTACATTATTTATTCCAACAATTTTTTCAAGTTTATTTTTGAAACTTCTTATCGCAGTGATGGTTGGTAGGATATAAAAAATTCTTTTATAATTTTTTTTAACTGCAAAAAGAATGGAAGTTGTTGTTTTTCCCCATCCGGTTGGTGCCTGCAGTAAAGCTGTATCTCCTAGATTCGTTATTTTTAATTGTTCTTTCCACCTTTTTTTATCGGAGATGTTGAGTTTTTGTTTAATTTCTTGTATAGAAAGGTTTACATATTTAGTAATTAAGTCGATTTTCTTATCGAGATTTTCATATTTTTTTAAATTTGCAGAAATAGAGTCAGAAAGCTTAAAAATTCCAAATGTATCCACAAGGGAAACTTTTTCTATAAATGATAATTTTTCTAAATTTTCTTTTATACAAAACTCATAATTATCAATTTTAAACTTGCCTAAATTTAGTTGGCCGTGATGTTTTAGAATAAAAAAAAGTAAAATTAATTGATATTCTTTTTTTTCTTTAAAGAATTTTTTTAAATATTTTAAAATTATCCTTATTGATTCATCTGAGTGGGAAGGATTTTTATTTTGATTATCAATTTTCCAATCCTTTTGAAGCTTTCCCAAGTCATGATAAAAAGCTAAATATTCAGCGACTTTTTCATATAAAGAATTGATATTATAGAAATTTAATAAACTTTTGCTTATTTTAAATACTTCTTCTATATGAGTCTTTAAGGTTTTATCCTCGTGACTCAATTTACTAAATTTATCATATTTTTCTTTATTGATTTGGATAGTAAAATTTAGATAATTCATATAAACCGATTCCATTAACTGTGGGAATTTTCTCTTTCAAATAAATTCTAACTTTGTAACCAAAATAAAAAGGATCTTCTTTTGGTATAAATTTATGCATTACCGGCAAAGTTATTAAAAAAGCACCTTCTTCATTTATAACCTCTACTTTGTCAACTAAGTTTTTTGGCGCATAGTTTTCTAAAATAAATTTTTCTTCTACTTCAACAGTTTTTAAAATTTTAATATCTTTAACAAAAAAATCATTTTGTCCTCCGTAGGGTAAATAGATAAAACTTTTTTTAAGTTGTTGATAATAATTATCTATTTGATTATTTGGACCAGCAACAACCAGTTGATAACTCGGTTCATTAAGCAATTGTAATGGAACAATTCCCGGTGGCCAAGTTCCCTTCTTTTTTATATCCCAAGGAATTTGAATAAAAGTAAAACTTTCAAAATTTTCTTTAAACGGTCTAATAAGTTTAGCGCCCAAGTATAAATTTGAGAATTGATTTAATATATCTTTACGATCTATTCCCAAAAGAGCTCCGAAAATCCCTGTTATAGTAGTTGGTAGAGGAATAGGGTATGATAGACGAAATGTCTTAGTGTAGTGAACTTTGAAATGAGCTTCAAAAAAGGATATTTCTGCAAGAATAGCTTTCATGAATTATACAATAAGTTATGAAAAATAGAAGTTACAAATTTCTTCTACTGCCTCCTTTACCTTTACTGTTTTAGTTTCTTTTAAAAATTCACCACTTGGGGTATTAGTGCCATAATTAACTAAAAAAAATTTATCACTTTCTCCTAAAATACTTTTTAAATATTTTAATTTATCCTCGTTTAGTTTGATTTCTTTTCCTTCCATTTTATAATCTAAATACTGATAAATTGGTTTTGGTCCATTTAAAGAAAGAACAATCATTCCCCAAAGATACTCCGGGATATTAAGAGAATTTGTTCTACGGGGAAGTACGTAGGTTGGTGAGAGAAATATTTCCAAGAAATCCTTTAATCTTTTTTTTCTTTCGTTTTCATCAAGGATAAAAGATTGTTCTTCTGTCTCTTCAGATTTTCCGATATAATCGTAAATAATTGAATTAAGGCGACCAATAAATTCTACCACTTCAATTTCAAAAGGGACGGGATTTTTTTGGTTTTTATCACGGGGGAATCTTGCTGCAAATTCTGTGGAAACAGGCGTATCATAAAGAGCCTTAAGATAACTTAAGGCAATTGGTGCTTGGCGACTAAAAGATTTGCCTTCTCCTTTTTTACCACCTCTTTGTGTACTCATGTAGCCAAATAAATCGTTATCAATATATTCTTTTGGATTTCCAGAATCATTAAGTTGTTGTCCTTCTTTTATAAATGGGTCAATTTTATAACCTCTTGCTTCCAGAGTTTGTCTAATAGCGTATTTAATAGCTCTTGCCGAGACAAAAGGTAGTACATTTCCTTCTGAATTATACATTTTCTTAACTGTTATCCTTGTCCCAATACTTTCATCAGCATTAACATTGCCTGAAATT
>JAMWCT010000086.1 GCA_023819525.1 Candidatus Omnitrophota bacterium | reverse complement strand
ACCCATTGAAATTGCAAAAACTTTCCAAAAATTAAATGTTAGAGCAATCTCAGTCCTTACTGAAGAAGAATTTTTTCTAGGGAAATTGCAATTTATATCTCAAATAAAACAAGAGGTAAATTTGCCCATTTTAAGAAAAGATTTTATAATAGACCAGGTACAAATTTTAGAATCACTTGCTGCAGGTGCTGATGCGATTCTGTTAATTGTGACTTTATTAGACCAAGAAAAACTAAAAAAATTATATAATTTTGCTAAAGAATTGGGTTTAGATGTCTTAGTCGAGGTCCACACGCAAAGAGAACTAAATAAAGCTATTAATATAGGCGCTGAAATTATTGGGATAAATAATAGAAATTTAAATACTCTAAAGACAGATTTGGTCACAACTCAAAAACTAATCCCCTTTCTCCCAACTGATACAATAAAGGTGAGTGAAAGTGGTATAAATTCATTAAAAGATGTATTGTGGTTAAAAGGTTTAGGGGTGGATGCGGTTTTAGTTGGAGAGGTATTAATGAAAGCACAAAATTTAGAAGAAAAAATAAAGGAACTAAATATAGATTTTTTATAATTTATGATTAAGATAAAAATATGTGGAATTACTAATTTAGAGGATGCTATTTTCTGTTCAAAGGCTGGGGTAGATGCTTTGGGTTTTATTTTCACAAAAAAAAGCCCACGTTATATTTCAAAAATTAATGCAAAAAAAATCATAGATAAAATTGACCCCTATATTGTAAGGGTAGGGGTATTTGCTGATCAAAAAAAAGAAGAGATTATTGAGATAGCAAAAGAAGTTAGATTAGATGCTTTACAATTTCATGGAAAAGAGTCAGCAAGTTACTGTAATTTTTTTAAAAAACATTTCCGTATTATAAAAACTATATTTGTAGATGAACCAAATTTTTATCAAAAAATTAATAGATACAATGTTGATGCATATCTTTTTGATATAAGACTTGAGGAAAAAACAGAAGGTAAAAATGAAATCCCAAAAGAAATTTTAAAACAAATAAGTTTGATTATAAAAAGTGGCAAAAGAATAATTTTGGCTGGTGGAATAAATCCTTATAATGTCGATAAGTTTATAAAATTAAATCCATACGCCATAGATGTTTCAAGTGGTGTTGAGAGTTTTGTTGGGGAAAAAGAACCACATTTAGTTGAACTATTAATAAAAAAAATAAAAAATGAATTTACCAGATAAAAGAGGTTATTTTGGAGAATTTGGAGGAAAGTTTGTTCCTGAGACGCTATATCTATGTTTAGAGGAATTAGAAGCCGCATATTTAGATGCCAAAAAGAATAAAGAATTTATAAATGAACTTAACTATTATCTTAAGGAATATGCAGGAAGGCCTACTCCTCTTTATTTTGCAAAAAATTTATCTAAATATTTAGGTATAAAAGTTTATCTTAAAAGAGAAGACCTACTACATACAGGAGCACATAAAATTAACAATTCCTTAGGGCAAGCGCTTTTAGCAAAATTTATGGGTAAAAAAAGAATAATTGCTGAAACTGGCGCAGGTCAACATGGGGTTTCAGCAGCAACTGTTGCGAGACTTTTTGGGTTAAAGTGTGATATTTATATGGGAGAGGAAGATATAAAAAGACAAAAAATGAATGTTTTTAGAATAAAGGTTTTAGGCGCAAATGTAATACCAGTAAAAAGTGGGACAAAAACATTAAAAGACGCATGT
Organism: Candidatus Omnitrophota bacterium; assembly: GCA_023819525.1. Taxonomy (GTDB): domain Bacteria; phylum Omnitrophota; class Gorgyraeia; order Duberdicusellales; family 4484-171; genus JAMWCT01. The sequence continues at coordinate 4,936 of JAMWCT010000086.1, read as the reverse complement.
TCAGAAGCAATAAGAGATTGGGTAACAAATGTCAAAAATACTTATTATCTATTAGGTTCTGTTATTGGACCACATCCGTACCCCATGATAGTCAGAGATTTTCAATCAGTAATTGGGAGGGAAGCAAAAAAACAAATTTTAAAAAAAGAAAAGAGACTCCCTGATTATTTAGTTGCCTGCGTAGGTGGTGGAAGTAACTCTTTAGGTTTATTTTATCCTTTTTATAAACAAAAGACTGTAAAATTTATTGGTGTTGAGGCCGGGGGTTTAGGTAAAAATTATGGAGCATCCTCATTATTAGAAGGAAAAATAGGGATATTACATGGCACAAAATCTTTTGTTCTTCAGGATGATTTTGGACAAATAAAAAATACACATTCAGTTGCAGCAGGACTTGATTATCCCGGTGTAGGTCCAGAGCATGCTTTTTATAAAATAACCGGTAGAGCAAACTACGTTTCAGTAAAAGATAACCAAGCAATAGAGGGTTTTAATTTACTTAGTAAATTAGAAGGAATTATCCCAGCTTTAGAACCATCTCATGCAATTTATTATTTAAAAGAATTAGCAAAAAGGCAAAAAAATTCTTTAGTTATAGTTTGTCTTTCAGGCAGAGGCGATAAAGATTTAGAAATAGTGCAAAAATACACTAAAAAATGACTTTAAAAGAAAAGTTTGAACAACTTAAAAAAGAAAATAGAAAGGCTTTCATTGTCTATATTCCTTTTGGTTTTCCAAATATAGAGTATACAAATAAAATTATATTAACCCTACAAGATGTTGGTGTAGATATCATTGAATTAGGAATACCGTTTTCTGATCCAATAGCAGATGGGCCAATAATTCAAGAAGCAACTGCAACAGCATTAAAAAATGGAGCAAATATTAAAAGATTATTTTCTCAAGTAAGAAAAATAAAGAATAAGATAAGTATACCTACAGTTTTGATGAGTTATTATAATCCTATTTTTAGGTTTGGAGTCGAAAGATTTTTTTCTAAAATGAAAGAATTAGATATAAGTGGTATACTTACTGTGGATCTGCCTTGCGATGAAGATAAAAATTATTTAAAAGAAGTAAAAAGATTTGGTCTTGAGCCAATATTTTTAGTTACACCCACAACAACCTTAGAACGCGCAAAAAAAATTACAAAAAATGCTAAAGGTTTTATATATTATGTTTCAATAACAGGGGTAACTGGACCAAAAGTATTTAAATTTGACGATATAAAAAACCATATTCAAAATTTAAAAAAACTTACATCACTTCCTGTATGTATTGGATTTGGTATCCATAAACTTAAGCAAATTAAAAAAATTTTAGCGTTTAGTGACGGCGTAATAATTGGTAGTTATATAGTAAAGTTTATAAAAGAAAATTATAAAAATAGATTTTTTTTAAGAAAGCTAAAAAATTATATAAAATTTTTATGTATGAAATAGAAAATATCAACAATTGCACTTTAATATTTGCGTCTTTTAAAGATTTAGATACAGCATCTTTTGGAATATTTTTAAAAACAGGTTCACGCTATGAAAAGAAGAAATTAAAAGGGATATCGCACTTTTTAGAACATTTGCTTTTTAAAGGAAGTAAAAAATATTCTTACAGAAAAATAAAACAAGAAATAGAAGGTAGAGGTGGGGTTTTGAATGGTTTTACTTCGCAAGAATTTACAGGCTTTTATGCACATTTTTTAAAAAAAAATTTAGCAAAAACAGCTGATATACTCATAGATATGATTTTTAATCCTCTTCTTAAAGAAACTGATATAGAAAAGGAAAGAAATGTTATTTTAGAGGAAATAAAAATGTATAATGACCTACCAAGCTGGCGTTCATTGTCACTTTTAGATAAATTACTATGGAAAGGTCATTCTTTAGGAGAGGATATTATTGGTTATCCCCAAACAGTTGGAAAAATTAAAAAAAATCAACTTTTGGATTTTAAAGAAAATTTTTATCAACCAATAAATACTATTATCTCTTGTGCAGGTAATTTTGAAAAAAAAGATGTGTCGTCTTTAATTGGTGAAAAAATTAAAAAAACTTCAAAAAAAATTTATCCAAAGACAACTTCGCCAAAAAATTTAGAAGGCATAAATATCAAGGTGGAGACAAAAACTTTGCAGCAAACGCATTTGGCCATAGGCTTTAGAGGAGTATCATATAGAAGTGAAGAGAAATTTACAATAGAACTTTTAAACGTGATAGTGGGTGCTAATATGAGTTCGCGCCTATTTAATGAGATTAGAGAAAAAAGGGCACTTTGTTATGATATATCTTCTGAAGCACAAAAATTTAAAGATTGTGGAGCTTTTATTATACATTTGGGTTTAGATAAAAATAATATAAAGAAGGCTTTATTTACAATACTTGAACAACTAAAAAAAATAAAACAAGAGCATGTAACAGATGGTGAACTTTCAAGAGCCAAAGATTATATTTTAGGCCAAATTTCAATGGCGCTTGAAAATCCTGGGGGAAGAATGTTTTATCTTGCTGAAAATTTTATCACATTAGATAAAATATATACATTGGAGGAGATAAAGTCTAAATTAGAAAGTGTCAATAAGATAGATATAAATAAATTAGCCCAAAAAATTTTTGATTTTGAAAATATTTGTATCAGCTGTGTCGGCGATATTAAAAAAGACACAAAAAGCCAGATAGAAACAATAATTAAAAAATTTACTAAGTAAAAGGAGGAAAAATCGCTAGCGTCCCAGAAAGTAAAAAGAAGGCTTTGGATTTGGCTAGGTTTGTCTTAGAAAAAAAGGCAAATAAACCTGTAATTTTGGATGTAAGAGAAAAGTGTAATTTTTGCGATTATTTTGTAATATGTTCAGCCCAGACCACCATACAAGTTAAAGCAATTTACCAAGAAATATTAAAAAAATCCAAAGAATATAATTATCAAATACATCATTCCGAAAGCGATATAGCGGGTAAATGGATACTTGTTGATTTTTTTGATGTATTCTTACATATATTTACTGATGAGTTAAGAGAGTTTTATAATCTCCAAAATTTGTGGCGAGATGCAAAAAAAGTTAGAATAAGAAAACAATCTAATTAATTGTTTTAATTTTTTTAATTCTCATCTTGCCTTTTTTGCAAAAATTTTAATTTTGTTTTTTGTTTAGGAGGCGGAATTTTATCTCTCTAAATTTAACTTTAAAATAGCAAGGAAAGTGGTATAATTTAAAAATGAAAAGGTTTTATTTTCTGGTGCTTCTTATAGGGGTTATTATGGCTTCAATATTTATTAGAGGTTTTTCTAAAGAAACTAATCAAGTTAAACTTCCACCCCCAAAGACCGAAAGCAACTTTTCTTTAGAAAAAGCCATTGCTTCAAGAAGGTCAATTAGAGATTTTTCTTCCAAGCCGATAAAAATAGAAGAACTTTCACAAATTTTATGGGCTGCATATGGAAAAAATAAATATGGAAAAATAACTACACCTTCTGCCGGCGCTTTGTATCCTTTAAAAATATATGTGATTTGTCTTAATATTGAGGGGTTAAAAAAGGGCCTTTATCTTTACCAACCCCTACAACACGCATTGATTTTTATTTCAGATTTCAATTTAGAGAAGAAACTGGCAAAAAGCTGTTTAGGTCAAAAATGGGTAGAAGAGGCTGCAGCTAATATAATTATCTGTGCTAATTATGAAATTACAACATCGCACTATGGTGAAAGAGGAAAGCGTTATGTCCAAATAGAGGTTGGGCACGCTGCCCAAAATATTTATTTGCAAGTAGAAGCTTTAGGTTTAGGAACAGTTGCTGTTGGGGCTTTCATTGATGCTAATGTTAAAAATATGCTTGGATTAAAAGAGGAGCCTTTATATATAATGCCTATAGGCAAAAAAAATGAGTGAGATTATAAATTTAAGTATAAAAGCAGCAAAAGAGGCAGGGAAGTTTTTATTAGAAAACTTTGGAAAAATAAAAGAAATTGAAAGTAAAGGCGATAGAAATCTTGTTACAAATGTTGATAAAGAAGCCGAAAGGATAATAGTAGATAACATTAAAAGTAAGTTTAGTTCTCATGATATTTTAGGAGAAGAAGGCGGAAGAAGCAATTTAAAAAGTGATTATTTATGGATAATAGACCCACTTGACGGAACACATAATTTTATTAGGGGCATAAACATTTTTGGAGTTTCAATTGGAGTAGTTTATAAAGATAAATTTGTTGCAGGTACAATTTATATGCCTGTTGATGATGAACTTTATGTTGCAGAAGAAAGAAATGGTGCATATAAAGATGGCAAAAAAATTTATGTATCAGGGGAAGACAATTTAAAACGATGTTCAATTTCTTTTGATTCAAGTATAAGGTATTCACCAAATCGTATGTTAAAAGTTTTAGGGGAATTGGCTAAAGAAGTTTTTAATGTCCGGATGTTTGGTTCATCTGCGAGGGTACTTTCTTATATTGCGGAAGGAAAGATTGATTTTGCAGTTGAATTTTATGATCAACCTTGGGATTTTGCTGCCGGTGTGTGTCTTATAGAAGAAGCAGGTGGAAAATTTACCAATTTAAAAGGTGAATATCCAACCCAAAATACAGTTGGTTATATAGCATCTAATCAAGTTGTATACGATTCTATATATAACATTGTCGCTAAGGTTTTAGAAGAAAGATAAAAATTATTAAAAAATCTAACTTTTTTAATCTTAACTCTTCATTGACGAGGAGTTATAATTCTATTATAATATTTTTTTTAAGAAGGAGAGTAAAAAATGAGGCAAGAACTTACAAAAAAGTATGTTTTTCTATTAGCTGGCCATGCTCAGTGTGGAAAGACTTCAATTTCAGAAGCATTACTTTTTAAATGTGGTGCAGTTTCTAGATTAGGAAGGGTTGATGAAGGAACAACTATAAGCGATTACGAAGAGGATGAAAAGGAACGTAAAAGTTCAATAAATC
>JAMWCT010000085.1 GCA_023819525.1 Candidatus Omnitrophota bacterium | reverse complement strand
CCTTTATCTAATCTACCCAAAAGTGTCGTAGTTAAACCTACTTCCTGAAAAATCAAAGTAATAGTATTTTCTTGTTTATCAACATCTGCTATGGTTAAAGGTATTCGCTCCCCCTCTTCAGTTACCATAAGCACAATAAATTGACCCGGTTTTGCTTTTTGTGCAATTTGGGGTGCAAAAAGTTTTAGTCTCACTATCCTTCCTTTCGAAATTGGTGTCAATATTGTTTTTTCAACTATCTGCATATTTTATAAAATTCAAAAAAATGATACAATTATTATTTATTATCTTCAACCTCTATAGTCTCAATAAAAAATTCTTTATCCATCTTAATCTCTATGTTAGAACTATTACAAAAAGGACAGATAAATTTTTTTTCCATAATGAAAACAGTGCGTTTACAGTTTTTGCAATCTAACAATAACTGAAGGGGCAAAACTTTCAGTTCTATGTTTTTAAAATTTTTTCCTTCTGCCAATTGTTTAAAGGTTTCTTTTAAAGTTTTTGCGCTAACGTGACTGAAAGGACTTAAACGAACAGTAACTGTAATTTTTTTAAGAATACTACTCTTGTCTAACTTCTGTGTTAAAACAGCAAAAATTTGGCTCACAAATTTTGTCTCATGCATCATTAAACCTTATTATTACTCTATTACAAAAAATTTACAATTTTATTTTTATTATTATATATCAAACTAACCTTAATGCACAAAAAAATAATTAGTAGGATGTATGTTATATCGTATCCAATTTTAAGTCATTGTCAAAGGATTTTATGAGGAAACAAAAATATACTTTTTTATATATAAAATTTAATGACAGAGAAATTTAAATGAGCATGTTTTGCAAGTTTTTTCTTGTCTATCTGAAACAAAAGGTATATTAGGATCAAATATTTCTTTTAAAATATATTTTAGGCTTTCCATACAAATATTAATGAATTCTTCTCTATTTTGATAATCCTTATCTTCAATAAATAATTTTTGTTCTAATGTGCGTAGGCTATAAAATGCTGCATTTACAGAAGTATCAGAAAATTTTTTTGAAATAAAATAATAATAAAGCGGCAACTGAAATGACCTTATATTCTCTTTTATCTGGCGTCTTTCTAACTTCATATCTTTTAAAAATTTAAGTTTTTTTGATACTAAATCAATATTACCTGTTTTATAGTCAATTATTAAGATACTTTTATTCTCCAACTGGTCTATTCTATCAACTATGTAATTAAATGTAATAGTTTGACCATCAACGGTAATGGTATTTTGGTATGTTTCTTCAAGACAAATAATCTTTAGTACTTTCCTTTTTTTTTCTTTCTCTAAAAATTCTGATAGCCGATTTTTTATTATATTTTCTAAAAGAAAAGCATCCGAACGCATTCTTTTTTTTAACTTTTGCTCAAAATGTTTATCAAGTTCTTTCATAAAAAATTTTTTAAAATTTTCATCAATAATTGGTTTTTTTCCTACAAAACCCTTGAATATAGCTTCAAGAAACTGATGTATAAATGTTCCAATTGTTTGAGCTTCGGGTTCCTGTAGTAAGTTTTGTGTTTCATCTAATCCTAATACATATTTAAAATAAAAACGCAAAGGACACTCTAGGTAAGTATTTAATCTTGATGCCGAATATACTTCTTTTTTTAAAAATTCTAACATCTCTTGCGTTTTTGGTATGCAAGACTCTTTAGATAAAACAGAAATGGAAAAAGTTGCCTTTGGGATAGAAAAAACTTCCAATCTTTTTTCTTCCTTTTGTCTTTGCCAAATAAGCTCTTCGATAAATCTACTTTTTTCTTTTTCTTGATTTTCTTGGTATATAAGATAAACATTTTGCGCAGAACGCACAAGGCGCATAAATTGATAACGTTGTATTTCATCTTCTTTTTCAAGTCTATTTAAACCCAAATTTAACATAATCTCTCTTGGGATAAGTGGTTCATAAATTTTAATTTTAGGCAAAATCGACTCATTGACATCCATAACAATTACATTTTTAAAATTAAGCGAACGAGTTTCAAAAAGTCCAAGAACCTGCAAACCTCGTAACGGTGAACCACTAAAAGAAATTATCTCTGTCTCTAACTTTTGTCTAAAAACTTCCCAAATTTCATCATCCCTAAAAGGCTCTTTGTTAAAAGATAAATTTTCTAATTCTGAAATTATTGCAAAGATTTTTTCAATAACTTTTACATTGTAAGAAAAGTTAGTTATTAAACTTTTATTAATTAAAATATCAAGCAGACGTTTTAGATTATCTGCGAATTGATAGAAATTATTTATATCTTCCCACATAGTAAAAAATATTTGATGTAACTTTTTTAATATGGATTTACATTCATCGAAACTGCAAGATATTTCAATACTTCTTAAAGTTTCAATTGTATCTAAAAATATATTATCCTCTTTCTCTATATCTTTTAATTTCAAAAATAGACTCCCAGAAATAAAACTCTCTTTTTTACCCTGTAAATAATCTTCAATTGTGTGGACCAAAATCCTAGTAACCGAAGACTCATTATTCAAATTTAAATTTTTTACTATTGGATGACGCAATAAATTAAGATAATCTTTTGTATAATAAAAATTTTCTCTTCTGCTTGATTGGACTTCAGATAAATGCATAAAAAGTTGATATAAAGTATTTCTTTTTAATGGGTAGCCTAAAGAAATATTAAATTCGTTAACAACTGAAGAAATTTCGCATAAAAGCACAACAACAGCTTCTTGTTGTGGCAAAACAATTACAGTATCTTGGTTTTTATCAATCTTAGAGAGAATATCTCGGGCTAAACAAACTTGTGAATGTAAATCAAAACCTTTATAAATTGAAAGATTATTTTTTTTAACTTCTTTTTTTTCGGGCCTGATTTCAAAACCAAAAATTTTAGAATTTTTCTCCAATACAGACCATTCATCTTGAGAACCTTCAAAAAAACAAATTGCTTTTTTTCTATCCAATAAACTTTTAATAATTTTTTGCTCAGTTTTATGCAAATAAAAAAAGTTACAAAATAAAATCTCATCAAATTCATCAAAACTAACCTCATCAATTATTTTAGAAGCTTCTAAATAGCGCATCCCTCTTGAGTAAATATTCCTTTTTTTAAGTTCTTTATGATAGGCATCTCTTAAATTTATTATATTTTTTAATAAAAGATTTATATTATCAGAAACATCATACCCAATAGAAGCACTTTTTTCTACAACTTCTAATTTTTTATCTTCTATATCTTCCAAGTCAAGTTGTTCTATAAACGAAATAAGTTCTTTAGCCCATGGTAAAAATTGACTAAAATTTTGTCTTCCTTCAATTATCTGCGGGATATTATCTTTTACTAAACGATAAATAATAAATGAAGCATCAAGTTCCCCTATATTAGAAAAAAAACCTTTTTTTTGAATTATGTAATCAATAAATTCATCTATAGAGAAAAATTTAGGAGGCATAAAACAACTTTTTAATTTGATCGAAAGCACACGATTTAAAAAAAGAAATGGACGCTTACCGCCAAAAACACAAACAGTTTTACTAAAATTAACTAAATTGTAATTATTTTTATTTTTTTGGATCAAATAATCTGCTAAATTTTGAATAAAATTTTCCTCAAAATTAAATGTAATTACTGGTCTGTCTTGCATTTTAAATAACCTCTTCTAATTTAGCGGTATCTAAGTAAATTATAAATCCTCGTATTAATTTTGATGGATAAATATCTTTTAAAATTTTCATATACTCTTTAACCTGTAGATACTGAGCTTCTTTTAATTCATAAGAAGATTTATAATCAATTATCCATACTTGGTTATTTTTAATTATAAGACGATCTATGCGCTTTATGTCCCCTTTTTCATCAATTACTTCTTTCTCACAAAAAATCTCTCCATCATCAACATAAAAGATATTTTTTAAACTTTCATTCTGTAGTATATTTTTTACCTTCTCTTTATAATTAGTTATATTTTTAAAAAATATAAATTTTGCCTTGGTAAAGGCAATTGCTTTTTCGATTAGTTCTTCTAAATTAACATCATTACAGTTACCTATTTGCGATAGAATGGTATGTAAAATTATTCCTTCTAAAATTCTTTCTCTATTTTTAATATATTGTGCATCAAAAAATTCTTCTTTTAACAAAAGGAACCAATCTTTATACTTTGAGGGACTAATATCTATAATGGCCTGAGTATCTTTTGGTTTTTTTAAATAATTAAACTTTTCGCCATATTCAACAAAATCTTTTGGAATTAAATTAGCCGCTTTATTATTTTCGTTATTACTTTTTTTTGGAATAAAAATGTATAACTCGTATTTTGCCCGCGTAAGTGCTACATAGAGTGCATTTAATTCATCAATACATGCCTCGGTATATGCTTTTTTATAAATCTGATTTAATTTTGATGAAAAAGTGCGATACATTTTTGTAATGTGCAATAATTTTAATCTATTGTTTTCTATTTTGATATAAAAGCCACTTTTTTTAGAGAAAGTTTCTGGGGTTATATCAATCCTAAAAAATGGAACAATTACCACACCAAACTCAAGTCCTTTAGCCTTATGGATTGTTAAAACATTAATACCATTGCTTTTTGCGACATCAACATATAATTCTTCAGAGGGAGCCACCTCTAAATAAGATAAAAATTTAGCCAACCCAATATATTCATCTTCTTTGTTTTTTATTAACTCTAAAAACTTCATAAAAAATCCTTGATTTTCACAAAAATTCTCATATACTCTAAATTTTTTGTATATACTTATAACCAGTTCATAGAGAGATAAGTAGCCCACATTTTTAAAAAATTCTTCTATATATTCTTGCCAAATCGCTGCAAACTGTTCTCGAAAAAATCTATATAGGGTGGCTTTGCTTAAACGATTTTCTTTATTTAAAGTAAAAATAAAATCTGCTACTGTTTCTTTTGATATACCGGTTGCGGTAGTAAAAATTTTGCCTAAAATAAAAGAAGCAAAACTTAAATCATCTGGAGGGGAATATAAAAATTTTAAAAAAGAAACAATCTCTTCAATTAAACTGTTTTCAATAACATTTAAGGTTTTTTCTGAAATAACAGGTATGCCTTTATGTAATAACCAACTCGTAATCAATTCAACCTCATCGTTATCTTTAGCCAAAATTGCTATATCTTCATACTCAAAACGTTCTTTTAAAAAACTAATCAACTCTAAAATTTTTTGTTCCATAATTCCATTTCTTTCTGCTTGATTTTTTTCAAAAATTCTCTCCACATATACATAACCCCCTAAATATGATTGATTATATTCTTGCTGGGCATCTTCAAATACAGAAATAATATCATCTAAGTCATCAACATAAGTAGATATACCAGATAAAATAAGCATATTCTTTAAATTTTCTTTTGAAAAAATTCTATTATTAAACTCCACAATATTTTTATGACTACGCCAATTTTTAAAAAGACGCCTCTCTTTTACGTTAAAATGGCTAAATTGCTCTTTTACAATATCAAAAAGCCGAGCATCTCCACCCCTAAATCTATAAATAGCTTGCTTTTTATCTCCAACGTAAAAAAGAGAACCGCCGTTTGCTAGTGCGTCCTCTATAATAATTTTTAAATTTTCCCACTGCAGTAAACTTGTATCCTGAAACTCATCAATAAGATAATGCAGAAATTTAGAGGCTAAGCGATAATATAGTTCAGGCACAGTTATTTTCTGTTCATCAAAAAGTAGACTTACTTTACGATTTAGTTCTTCAAGAAATAAAACATCTTTTCTCTTTGCGAGGTCTTCAAAAATTTCAAAAACCTTTTCAAAAAGTTTTATGTATGGGTTGTATTTAATTTGTGATTCTAATTCTAAAATCTGTGTAAGTTCTTTAGAAATCAAATTCCATTCTTTAAGGAAAGAAGTGGGTATTTGCATTTCTTTTTTAAATGTAGGTATGGGTTTAGAAAAAATTTCTGGAATTTCAGAACTATTAAAGCAAGGGGTATTGTTATTTACAAAATTTATTATAGATTGTAGTTTACGTTGCTCAAAATACTCTGGAATATCTTTGACAATTTTTTTTATCTTTCTAAATACTTCTTTTTTTCTTTTAAGTAAATCTTCTATCTTTGCATCATAAAAATAAAAAGAATAGCCGAATTTGTTAATTATAAAAAAAAATGTTCGTAAAAGTTCTAAAATATCTTTTTTTGGAAACCAACTTGTTTTATTTTCTAAAAATAGATAATGCTCCAAAAATTCTTCTAAAAGTTTATATAAAGTTTTATTTTTTACTGCTTCTTCAACTAAAATATCAAAACTACTACTTATAAAATCTGAACAATCATTTTTTATTTTAAAAGTTGCGGAACGTCCAATATTAAAAGCTAAACCAGACAATATCGCGTTTATAAAACTATCAATTGTTTTGATGTTAAAAAAATTATAATTTCTAATAATTTGTTCTAAAGCATTTAATGCTTTATTTTGGCAAATCTTTTTTTCAATCTCTAAATACAAAAAAATTTCTTCTTCCTGTTGAGGGTTTTCAAAGCTATTTAGAGCAATTCTTTTAAGGATTTCTAATATCCTTTCTTTCATCTCAACTGTTGCTTTATTTGTAAAGGTTATCGCAAGAATATTTTCTAAACTGTTAGGTTCATTGTTGGCATTTAAGAGGAGTTTGATGTATCTTTTTGCTAATTCTAAAGTCTTTCCAGAACCAGCTGAGGCTTCAACTATAACAACCTCACTAAATTTATTTTGTTGGTTCATTTTTAAATTTCAATAAGATTGTAATC
>JAMWCT010000084.1 GCA_023819525.1 Candidatus Omnitrophota bacterium | reverse complement strand
AGAAAGAAAAAGGAAGCGAAAAAGAAAGAAAACTGCTACTACCATACTTATGTCCATTTTCGTGTTCCCAGACGTCCGCTTTTAAAAGTTACGTAACAGGTTTTTTTGCAATTGATATGGGGGTTTTGTTTTTTTTCATTTTGGCGGCTGATAAATTGGTTTAGATAAAATTCTTTTTATTATGCACAATAAAATTATAAATAGTAGCTATCGCAGCAGGTGTTACCCCACTAATGTCTAACGCTTCTCTTAAAGTCTTAGGTTTAAATTTGTTTAGTTTCTCTATAACCTCTTTTGATAAAGAATGAATTTTTGAAAAATCTATATTTTCTATTTTTATTTTGTCAAAATTTTTTAACTCCTTAAACCAAGCTTCCTCTCGTTTTATAAAACCTTCATATTTTATTTGAATTTCAATCTCTCGTTTAATCAAACTATCATCTATTTTTTCTTTTAAATATTTCTCTATATCTTCATAAGTTTGCGTAGGTTGTTTTAAAACATTATATATTGTTACTGTTTTTCCATCTAAAAAAATTTTTGTGTTTTTTATTTGCTGTAATTGTTTTTCCAATTTAGATTTTTTATCTAAAATAATCCGATACTCTTCTTTGCTAAGCAAACCAAAATTATATGCAAAATTTGCCAATCTGAAAGCCGCATTTGTTTCTCGCAAAGTAAGTCTAAATTCTGAACGCGAAGTAAACATTCTATACGGCTCATCCGTTCCCTTTGTAGTTAAGTCATCAATCAAAACCCCAATAAAAGCATCTTCTCTTTTTAAAACAAAAGCTGGCTTTTTTTGTAATTTTAAAGCTGCATTTATACCGGCAATTACACCTTGGGCAGCTGCTTCTTCATAACCTGTTGTGCCATTTACTTGTCCAGCAAAGTAAAGACCTTCTATCTTTTTTGACTCTAAAGTTGGGCGAAGTTGTCTTGCGTCAATTAAACCATGTTCAATCCCGTATCCTGGGCGTAAAACTTTTGCATTTTCTAAACCTTGGATTGAATGAATAAACTCAATTTGAACATCAAAAGGCAAAGATGTAGAAATCCCATTTGGATAAACCTCAACCACCTCAAAACCAGCCGGCTCAATAAAAATTTGATGCCTTTCTTTATCTTGAAATCTCACCACCTTATCCTCTAAAGAAGGACAATAACGAACACCTTTTGCTTTTATTCTACCTGTATACAAAGGCGAACGGTCTAAATTTTTTAAAATTATTTTATGAGTTTTTTGATTTGTGTAAGTGATATAACAATTTAACTGCTTTTGAGGTAACTTATCAGTAATAAATGAAAAGGGAAGAGCATCAAAATCTGGTCTTTGTTCAATCATTTTTGAAAAATCTAAAGTTCTTTTATCTAACCGTGCGCAAGTTCCTGTTTTAAAATGTTTTGTTAAAAAACCTAACCTTTCTAAACTCTCAAATAACTCATCACTTGATTCTTCAGAAAGCCTTCCACCAGAAAAACTTTCAAGCCCTATATGAATTTTACTTTTAAGAAATGTTCCGGTGCATATAATTACAGCCTTTGCGCCAAAAGTATGACCAAAATTTGTTTGGACTCCAATTAATTTGTTATTTTTAGTAAGAATTCTATTTACTTTTGCTTGAAAAATTTCTAAATTTTTTGTTTTTTCCAAAAACTGTTTAGCTATTTTTGGATATAAAAACATATCTACTTGTGCTCTAGTTGCCCAAACTGCTTTTCCTTTACTCTTATTAAGTATCCTATAATTTATTGCACAGCTATCAGTAATTTTGCCAATAAGACCACCTAATGCATCTGTCTCTCTTACAAGATGTCCTTTAGAAACGCCCCCAACCGCAGGGTTACAGGATAGTTTTCCTATAGTGTCTAAAGAAAGAGTTAAAAGTAAAGTATTACAACCAAGCTTGGCTGCTGCATAAGCTGCCTCTATTCCAGCATGCCCTCCACCAACGACAATTACATCAAATTTATTCATAAAAATATATTTAAATTTTAAGTTTAATCGTGAAGATAAAGACAGGTTTTATTTTTTTGTTTGTTTTACTACCGCCTGGATTGCCTCTTCCACTAACTTTGGATCTCCTAAATAGTAATGTTGAATGGGTTTTAAATTTTTGTCTAATTCATAAACTAAAGGGATACCTGTGGGTATATTTAAATTAACAATTTTCTCATCAGAAATATTATCAAGGTATTTTACTAATGCACGTAAACTATTTCCATGTGCAACTATAATTGCTCGTTTACCTGTTTTAATTGATGGAGCAATCACTTGATGCCAGTAAGGCAGGAATCTTTCTACTGTATCTTTTAAGCATTCAGTTAAAGGAATTTCTTCTTCTTTTAAATCTTTATATCTTGGATCATTTCCGCTATAACGAGGATCGTCTTTAGTTAAAGCCGGTGGTCTTATGTCATAACTGCGACGCCATAAAAGAACCTGTTTCTCCCCAAATTTTTCAACCATCTCTAACTTATTTAACCCCTGAAGTGCACCATAATGTCTTTCATTTAGTCTCCAAGAATTATAAATCGATATCCACATAAGATCTAGTTCATCTAAAACTATCCATAAAGTTCTGATGGCACGTTTTAGCACTGAAGTATAAGCAACATCAAAAACAAAACCTTTTTCTTTAAGCCACTTACCTGCTTGTTTAGCTTCGTTAATTCCTTTCTCTGATAAGTCTACATCAGTCCAACCCGTAAAACGGTTCTCCAAATTCCAAACACTTTCCCCATGTCTTAAAAGCACAAGTCTTATCATATTTTTATTTTTTAAAGATAGTTAACATTTTGAATATCCACAAGCATCACAGACAAGACAACCTTCTTGATGACGCAATGCAGAACCACATTCAGGGCATACCCCTACTATATTGTTAAAACCAACTGTCTTTTTAGCCAAAACAGTTTCTTCATTCTTTGTCTTTAAAGGTGTTTCTATTTTTAACACCTCTTTTTGATCAAGTGCTCTTTTTTCTAATACTCTTGCAATAGCATCTGCACAAGAAAAAATTTTTTTACCATTAGCCCAACTTGGAGAAGGACATCTTATACCTTTAAGCTGTTCAATTATAACTTTTATTTCAATGTTACCTCTTAATGCTAATGATATAAGCCTACCTAAAGCCTCTAATTGTGAAGCAGCACATCCACCTGCTTTGCCCATCTGTGTGAATACTTCAAAAAAGTTACCATCACTGTCTTGATTTATAGTAACATATAAATTCCCACAACCTGTTGTTACCTTGGTAGTCGTGCCAACAATAACTTCTGGCCTGGGGCGTGGCATAGAAACTGTTTGTATAGAAATTTTTTCTTTTTCTTCTTTTTTCCCAACTGTAAGAACCTGTACCGACCTACTTCCATCTCTATAAACTGTAATACCTTTACATCCCAATCTATAAGTTAACAGATATGCCTCTTTAACATCTTCAACAGTAGCAGAATTTGGTAAATTAATAGTTTTTGATACCGCGTTATCTGTGTATTCTTGAAAAGCAGCCTGATGCTTTATATGCCAAAATGGAGAAATTTCTAAAGCAGTTTTAAAAACATTTTTTATCTGTTGCGGCAATTCTTTCATATTTTGAATACTTTCGCCATTTGCTATTCTTTTTAGTAAATCCTCCGAATAAAATCTTTCTTTTTTTGCCACATATTCAAATGCTGGATCAACTTCTAAAAGTTTTTCTCCCTCTAAAACATTTCTAAAATAACTCAACGAAAAGTTAGGTTCTATCCCTGAAGAAGTAGGTCCTGCAATAATACTTATAGTTCCTGTGGGAGCAATAGTTGTTAAGGTAGCATTACGAATCTTTATTCCCTTTGATTCCCAAACACTACCTTTCCAGCTTGGAAATACTCCTCTTTCTTTTGCCAATTGAACTGATGCCTCTTTAGCACATTCGTAAATAAAACTCGCTAATTTTCTTGCTAGTTCTATTGCCTCATTGCTATCATAAGGGATATTTAAAAATCCAAGCATAGTCGCCCAGCCCATTACTCCTAAACCAATTTTTCTTGTTTTTAAAGTATTTTCTTTAATCTGTGGAAGTGGGAATTTATTGACATCAATCACATTATCTAAAAATCTCACTGCTAAATGAGTAACTTTTTCTAATTTATCCCAATCAACTTCAAAATGTCCATCAATCATTTTTAACATCTTAGTTAAATTTATGGAGCCCAAATTACAAGATTCATAAGGTAGAAGCGGTTGTTCTCCACAAGGATTGGTGCTTTCTATTAAGCCTAAATGTGGGGTTGGGTTTGCTTTGTTAACTCTATCAATAAAAACAATTCCGGGCTCACCGTTTTTGTGCGCACAAGTTGCGATCAAATCAAATACTTCTTTTGCAGATAGACTAGTAACAACACTTTTTGTATGTGGATCAATTAAATTATAATTTTCATTACTCAAAACTTTTTCCATAAATTCATCGCTAACAGCAACAGAAATATTAAAATTAGAAATTTCACCTTCTTTCTCTTTGCATTTTATAAATTCTAAAATATCTGGATGGTCCACCCTTAATATACCCATATTTGCTCCACGACGTGTGCCACCCTGCTTTACCGCCTGCGTTGCCGCATCAAAAACTTTCATAAAAGAAACTGGTCCTGAAGCTATACCACCGGTTGACCGCACAACACTATTTTTTGGCCGCAATTTAGAAAAACTAAAACCAGTCCCACCTCCTGTCTTATGAATAAGAGCGGTTGCCTTTATTGCATCAAAAATCGACTCCATAGAATCTTCAACAGGAACAACAAAACATGCAGAAAGCTGCCCCAGCTCTTTTCCTGCATTCATAAGTGTGGGGGAGTTTGGCATAAATTCTAAGTTAGCAATAATTTCATAAAAATTTCTTTTTACCTCCTCAATCTTTATCTTGTCTAAACCATATTTTCTCTCAGCAGCTGAAATTGCATCAGCGACTCTTTCAACAAGTTGTGCAGGAGTTTCAATAACATTGCCATTTTGGTCTTTTTTAAGATATCTTTTCTTTAAAACTACTAATGCGTTTTTTGAAAAATTTAAATTTTCATTCATAATTCCCCCAAAAAATTAAAAAATCATTTTTAGTTGACGTAAGAATTTTATATCTACCTTTAAACTTTGTCAAGAAAAAACACTATATGTAGAGCTTTAATGATTTTATATACACAATATATTGCTAAATAAAACTAACTGTATCGCGGATTACTAGTTCTGTTTCAAGAACAATTTTTTTTATTTGAGTATTAGATTTTAAAATCTCTTTTAAAATCTCCACACCTAAAGAAGTCATCTTTAATATTGGCTGTCTTACAGTGGTAAGCATAAGACTTCCGTAAAGACAACGTGGATTGTCATCAAAACCTATAACACTTAAATTTTGTGGAATATTAATCCCTTTTTCTTCAGCATAACTTAAAACTTCACTTGCGACATCATCGCTACAGCAAAATATGGCAGTTGGTACTTCTTTTAGCAAAAAAAGTTCTTCAAGTTTTTCGCGCGCTTCTTTTCTAGAAAAATTTGTAACTTTAATATAATCATTTTCGAGTTTTATATTATTTTTTTGTAAAGCAACCTTATATCCCTCTAATCTTTCTTGCGCACATTGAACACGAAGATCTCCTGCTAAATGAGCTATTTTTCTATGACCATGATGAATTAAAAATTCTACTGCCTGGTATGAACCTTTAAAATTGTCAATTGCCACATAAGAAACAGCTGGATCATCTACTTTTCTGTTTATTACTACTAAAGGAAATTTAGTATTATATAAACGCACAAGTTGGCTTTCGTTGTCAATAATATCAGCAAAAATAACCCCATCAACCAAAGATGTTTTAAAATTATCCTTACCATTAAAGATATTTAAATGTAAATCAAATCCCTCCTTTTCAAGTGCCATTCCTACCCCCCTTATAATCTCCAACGCATAAAAAGAATGAAATATATCCTCATAACCAGGGATAATCAGACCAATAGTATTAAGTCTTCCGCCAGCCAAACGTCTTGCATATAAAAAAGGTTGATAATTAAGTTCTGCTATTACTTTTTTAATTTTATTGCGGGTATATTCTTTTACAAGGGAAGGATTATTAAAATATCTAGAAATAGTTGCTATAGAAACGTTTGCCTTTTTTGCTACTTCTTTAATAGTGACTTTGGATGAAGACACTTTTTGCCTTTATTTTGGCAGTAAAAATATAAAAATATATGAAAATTTGAAAAATTATTATTTGCTTACTACTGTATCGCCTTTCTGGATCGTAAAACCACTAACCACTTCTTTTATATCAGCTGCTGAGATTTCTTTTCTTGTCTCAATCACTTCTACTGTTGCAATCTCCTTATCTCCTCTTAAAACAGCCAATTGATTTCCAGGCCTTAATCCTGAAGATTCACCTAAACCTATTATTATAAATTTCTCTTCCTCGTTTACAGCGATTACTTCTCCTCTTAAATTCTTTACTCCTCCACTTATAGTTGGTTTTACTACAATTGGAGGCAATTCAACAGAAGCACTCTCTTTTGATATAACAGCTTTCCCTCCTTTTACAGCTGCGCGCATCTGGTCTTGCAATTCTTCTAAGGTAATAGATTTCTCGCGCAAAACCCTATCAATTTCAGAGATTCTTTTTTCTAATTGATCTTTTTTCTCTAAAGTTTCTTTAATATTGTTTTGCAGTTGCATCTTTTCATTATTTGCTAAAATCAATTCTCTTTTTAAACTAACATTTTCTGAACGCAATTTGTTTAACTCTTCTATGGCAAGTTTACGCCCCTCTCGTTCACTAACAAGATCTCTACTCATAATAC
>JAMWCT010000083.1 GCA_023819525.1 Candidatus Omnitrophota bacterium | reverse complement strand
TTAATGAATATAAAAAGACGCTTTCTATCTTAAAAAAATCCTCTTTAATTAACTATAATTTAGGTACACTATATCTTAATCAAAACGATTTAGTTAAAGCTATTGAGTATTTTAAAAAAGCTATTAATGATAATATCTACTTTCCTTATCCTTATAATAATTTAGGTTATTTACTTTGGCTAAAAGGGTCGTATAATGAAGCTCAAATTAATTTTGAAAAAGCAATAAGTTTAAAGACTGATTTTGTAGAAGCGCATTATAATTTAGGAGTTTTATTTTTTACTATTGATAAATTTACTGAAGCAAAAAAAGAATTTTTAATAGTGCAAAAGCTAATACCTAATTACAAAAGAACTAACTTTTTTTTAGAAGAAATAGAAAAAAGGTTAAAATAGGAGGGGAGAAATTTTTCTATTTAGAAAATATAAAAGAGAAAGAAGAAGATTTTTACGTCTTTCAGTACACCATCTCCTAAAGTATAAAATAATCAAGAAACCAGAAGATGTTAAAGTGCTTTCATTTGTAAGGAATATAAGTGCATGTGGAGTTTTATTTTATACACAAGAATATGTACCTTTAAATAGTATTATAGAAATAGAAATATTTTTTCCACAAGACGAAAAAGCGATTAAGTTATTGTCAAAAGTTGTAAGGGTAAATTTTTTACCAAAAATTGGAGGATTTAGTATTGGAGCAGAGTTTATTGATGTTGATAAAGATACACAAGAAATTATAAATAATAAAATTTTAAATGTTTATAAATACTGGAAAGAAAAAGGAGGTAGAAGGATGAGGGTTTTGTCAGTTATTTTAATTGTTTTAGCTTTATTAGCAGCTACCGCTGGCTTCTGTATAAAGTTAATGGGATTAAATATCTTTATTGCTCCAATGAACTGGATACATATTGTTAATATGCTTTTATTATTTTCTATTGCTTTTACTTTATTAGTTATTGCAGGAAAATAAATTAAAAAATTGAAAAAAGTAAAAATTCTACCAATTATTTTTATAATGGGAGGTTGTCTTTGTTGTTATGGTGAAATTACGCGCAAAGACATTGTCTCTTATAATTTAGATTATTATTCTTTAAAAATGAAAGAAGAGGCAGAAAATTTAAAATTGAAAGAAGAGCTTAAAAAAGAAAAAAAGCAGGAAATCAAAATACAACAAAGTAAAGAGAGAAAGGAAAAGGTATCAAGATTTTTAAAAAAAGTTCAGAGTGATTTTGCGGTAAAAATCGTTTCAGAAAATAAATACACTGATAATCTTTATAAGACGCATCGCGACCATGTAAACGCTTTTATTGAAACAGTTGACGTTGCTATAAAATATAGACCAAAGTTTTTTTGGAGACAAGGCCACACTTCTTTAGGATTTGATATTAACGGAGGACCTGATACAAATATTACTAAAAAAAATGTTTTTATAAAAGGGAAAGGAAAATTTAATACTTTGTTAAAGCACACTAGAGGAAAATACACATTCGGACTAAAATTTGGTTTGGGGAAAGACTACTCCTCTTTAACCGATATAAAAACAGAAGCAATTATACCTGAAAGCCTCATTGATTATTGGAAGCGGTTGTATGGTGCAACATTAAATATGGATTTTAATCGCATTCCAACCGATATAACTTACACACATACAGATGATTTATATGAAAAAAGATATAATAGCTCTAATACATCAACTGATAAAATTTCTTTAACTAATTACTTTAAAGTTTTTCCCAAAACTTCTTTACTTACCTCTTTTGATTACACTGTAGACAATTCACCAAAAAGGCCTGGTGCAAGAATTGTCTCTTATACTTGGTGGGGAGGTATACATGGTAAACTTACCCCAAAAATCACAGGGTTAGTAAAAGCCGGTTATAGATTTGAAAATCCAAAGCGCACAGAAAATACCGATACTCAAACAATAAACCTAAACTTAGATTATAAAATGTTTAATAGATTATTCCATACATTTTCAGTAGATAGAAATGTCCAAACAACAGCTTATGAAAACGAATATTGGGTTAAAACTACAAAATTCCAACTAGTTTCTACTTATTTGCCCCCCTTTAGTAAAAGGCTACGTTTTTTAACTAATTTAGCCTTTACAGATTACTCATATTCTTCAGAAAGAAAAGATAAATTATATCAAATGAGTTTAGGGGCAACATATGCTTTAAAAAACAAATTAAATATATCTGCTAAATACGAATTTGAGTATAAAAATTCAGATAAGGTAGAAAATGATTATGAAGTTAATACAATAACTTTAAGACTAACAAAGGAGTTTTAAAATGAAAAAGATTTTATTTTTATTCGTTTTATTATTTTTTTTAGTTGTTAGAGGCTATTGTGACAAAATTAAGCCAGATGATACTTTAAATATTTCTTTTAAAGATGCTCCAGATCTTAATAAAATTGTAAGGGTTTCAAAAGATGGAACAATTTTGCTTAAACTTTTAGGTCAAATATACGTAGAGAATCTTTCAACGCAAGAGGCTGCTTTAAAAATAGCTCAGCTTTTAAAACAATACTACTTTTTAGATACAACCGTTACGGTTTCGATAGAAAAAACGTCTTCGCAATCAGAAGAATATTTAGACAAACCTTATATGTTTGATAATATAACCAAACCTACAAAAGATATAGCATCATTTGATACAGAACAAATCCCTGTTTACAAAATTATGCCTTACGATACTTTAAAAATATCTGTGTATGGAGAACCTGATTTAGCTGCAACGGTAAAGGTTTCTGAAGAAGGCACAATTAGATATGCACTTTTAGGAGAAATTCAAGTTGGGGGATTGACAGCAGATGAGGTTGCCAAAAAAATAGAAGAACTTTTAAAAAAAGGATATTTAGTAAATCCTAAAGTTTCTGTCGAAGTTGAAGAGCATGCAAAAGTATTTGTTTTTGGTGAAGTAAATCAACCTGGTAGTTATGAAATAAAAGGTTCCCTTGCTTTAGTTGATGTAATAGTTTTAGCCGGAGGATTAAAAGAAGAGGCAAATCCTTATAGGATAAAAGTAGTTAGGGTATTTAGTTCTTCTAAAGATGCAAAGCAACCGATACGGGAGTTTGTTGTAAATTTAGAAAAAGAAGGAAAAAGTTTTTATTTACACCCATTAGATAAAATTATTGTTGAAAAGTATGGAAGGATTTTTATCGTCGGTGCAGTTAAAAATCCTGGGATATATAAACTTGAAAGAAGTGACCTTACAATTTTTGATGCAATAACATTTTTAGCAGGAGGTGCTTTGGAGAATGCTGATCTTTCAGCTATCAGTGTGACTAGAACTGAAGGCGGAGAAAAAAAAGAATATGTTATTAATTTATTTGAAAAGGATGCATCTAATTTTTTACTAAAAGAAGACGATAGGGTTCTTATAAAAAAATACGAAGATGTTTCAGTATTTGGTCAAGTAAGAAAGCCAGGTAATTATCCATATAAAAGGGGCATAAGTGTAGTTGATATTATAAGTTTAGCTGGAGGTTTTACAGATATTGCAGATAGAAATGCAGTTAAAATTGTGCGGAAAGTTAATGGCAAAAAAAAGACTATAAAAGTTCCTGTTGGGTATATTTTAAAAAGTGGCGATAAATCCCGCGATGTATTATTAGAAGCAGGAGATACTGTTGTTGTTCCAGAAAGTTGGTTATAATTTAAAAAATTATGATTCCACCACCTGAAGTAAAAGAACTAAATTTTAAAGATTATTTAGATATTGTATTAAGACGAATATGGATATTAAGTGTTTTTTTAATAACCATTCCTACTTTTGTTGCCTTTAAGAGTTTTTCTACTCCGAAAATTTATCAAACAAGTGCCAAACTTCTTTTTAAAACAACTATACCAAAGATAAGTGGAAAAGAAGATGCGGTCTATAAAGGTACTCCTTTTTCAAAAGAAGAACAATTAACTCTTCTAAAGTCTCAGATAGTTGCAGAAAAAGTTGTAAAAAGATTAAAGTTGACAAAAGAGCCAGAATTTCTTTATACAAAAAATCCTGCCAGGGCTATTTTAGGTATGATAAGTATTAGCTCGCAGGAAAGAAGTAATATCGTTTCTTTAATTGTTACCGGTAAAGACCCATTACTTATTGCAAAAATTGCAAATATTTGGGCAGAAGAGTTTATAAAAACAGATATAGAACAAAGAGCTATTACTACCAAATATGGCATATCTTGGATTAATCAACAACTCGAAAGCACTTTAAAAAGTCTTGAAGAAGCAGAACAAAAGTTAAATAATTTTTTAAAAAATAATCAAATTATTAATATACCTGATATAGGTGAGAAAAAAGAAAGTTTATTAGAAAGTATAAAAACAGAAAAAGCGAAATTAGAAAAAGAGATTATTGAGGCTTCAAAAAAATATGGCGAGATGCATCCTAAAATGGAAGCCTTAAGATCACAATTAGAAGCCCTGCAACAAAAGTTAAAAGAAGAGCAACAAGCCATTTTTTCTCTACAAGAAAAATCTTTAGAATATAAAATTTTACGTAGAAATGTAGATACTTATAAAACTTTATATAATGATCTTTTAAATAGGCTAAAAGACTTAGAGGTTTCAAAAGAAATGATAACATCAAATGTAGAAATTGTTGAAGAAGCCCAGCCACCTTCAAGACCTATAAAACCACAACCACAGAAAGATATTTTAAAAGCCATAATATTAAGTTTTTTTTTAGGGGTAGGTTTTTGTTATTTTTTAGAATATCAAGATACTAGTTTACGTTCCTCAGAAGATGTAGAATTTTACACAAAGATACCTTTTTTAGGTTATATACCTTCGGGTAAAAGGGAGACAAGACGCTTAGAAAATAAAGATTTAATATCTTACCTTAAACCATATTCTCAAGTAGCTGAATCCTTTAGAAATTTAAGAGTTTCTCTATTATTTTCTTTTCCAGAAGATAAACCCTTAAACTCAATAATTATAACTAGTTCAACTGCCGGGGAAGGTAAAAGTTTTGTTGCCTCTAATTTAGCTATAATTTTTGCTTTGGCAAAGGAGGATACTTTAATTATTGATGTTGATATGCGTAAAGGAAGGTTATCTGAAATTTTTCAGATAAAGACAAAGGAAGGTTTAAGTAGTCTTTTGGCTGGTATGTGTAGTTTTGATAATGCTATTGCTCAAACAACGATACAAAATTTATATATAATACCAAGAGGCCCGGCTACTCCAAATCCTGCAGAACTACTAAGTTCGCAAAAAATCATCAGTGTATTAGAAGAAGCAAAAAAAAGATTTAAAAGGATAGTTTTAGATGCTCCTCCTTTACTTGGTCTTTCTGATACTATTTTGTTGGCAGATAAATGTGATGGTTTAGTCTTTGTAATTAAAAGTGCAAGTACTCCTTTGAAATTAATCCTTGAAGCAAAAAAGCTTTTAGGTAAAAAAATAAAAATAATAGGTGCTGTTTTAAATAAGATACAAGTAGAATCAGACCGCTACTACGCATATTATCATTATTATCACTATTCCTATCGTCCTCCTAAGACAACCTAAATATTAGATGAATAAAAATAAATATATTTTTAATGTTTATTTTATATTTTTAGTCATTTTTAGCCCTCTTTTTTATGGTTTACTTTTACCTCTACCTTTTATTATTTTTCAAATAAGTTGTATTTTTTCAATTTTTTTATTTTTTTTATACTTATTAAGTAATGAAACTATAAAGATTTTTTATCCATCGTATTGGTGGTTACTTTTATTTTTTCTTTTAATTATAATTTTTCAGATTACTCCACTACCATATCAAATATTAAATGTTATTTCTCCAAAAACAACTTATTTTTATAAAAATTTTATAGAAGATTTTGAGATCTCTAAATTTTATACTCTTTCTATATATAAATTTAATACTCAACATGGGCTTTTAAATTATTTGTGTTTTTTTTCTATATTTTTTGTGACTTTGAATGTGTTTAATAAAAAAAAACAATTTGAAAATTTAATTTTCGTATTGGTCTTTTGGTCAAGTTTGCTTTGTCTTTATGGTATAGCAAAAAAATATTTTATTTTAGAAAAAGAAGAGACTGCTTCTTTTAGTGTTTTTTACAACAGAAATCATTTTTCTTCTTATATGGTAATGGTCTTCTCTTTAGCTTTAGGTTATGCCACCTATTGTAAGAGTAAAGCAAAGAAATTTTTATTTGGATTTTTAGCTGCTTTAATATGTGCAAGTATATTTTTATCTCTTTCGCGCGCAGGCTCTATTGTTGCACTATTTTCATTTCTATTTTTTATTTTTTTGACTAAAAGAGGTTGGTTAATTAAAAAAAGTAGCTGGTGGGTTTTAGTTGCTTGCGTTTTAATAACAATAATTTTTATATCAACAGCTGGGTTTGAACCGATAAGAAGAAGATTTTTAGAGTTTCAAAAAGATCTTTTAAATAGAACTATACCTTTAATAGATGCTTTGCCAATTGTAAAAGATTTCCCATTATTTGGCGTTGGTTTGGGGAATTTTAATTACATATTCACCAGTTATACACAACATAATTTTTCTAGATACATTTACCATCTTTTAAATGAACATTTACAATTAGTGATAGAAATTGGCATAATTGGTGCTTTTATATATTTTTTATTTCTTTTTTCAATTTTTAGAGAAATATTTATAAAATTAAATAAAAGAGCTGATGAATTTGTAAAGAATATAGTGGCAGCTGGATTAGCCGGATTATTTGGGGTTATTTTACATGGTTTTTTTGAATTTAATTTTCATATTCCTGCGGTTTCTTTTTTGTTTTGGTTTTTATTAGGTTTTATTTATAAATGCGTTAATACCCATTTTTATAATGAGAGAGAAGACAATTTCTAAAGATATATTTTATATTTTTTTTGGAGCAATAACAATCTT
>JAMWCT010000082.1 GCA_023819525.1 Candidatus Omnitrophota bacterium | reverse complement strand
AGTTTTAGACAGCTGGTATCCACTTTTAGTCTCTTATTTATTAAATCAATTAAAGTTTCAAGTCTTATCGATAGTAAATTAAGTGCGTATTTATTCCTTTTTCCGCATCTAAAATATCAAGTTGTTTTCCACTTCGTAAGTGGAAAGAGGTTTTAACTTTCTCACCGACAGTATTGGTAATAGGCGTGGCATTGAGGATTGGCATATAAAGTTTTTACCTAACACAAAAATAACCCACCAACGGTATTCCTCCACTCTGTAGCCAAAAAAAATTGGCTACCTTAAATAGACAATTTACAATACTTGTTTTAAAGGCAAAAAATAAAATTGACTTATAGATTCATCTGTAGTAATCTTTTTAAAAAAAGGAGAGGTGCCAGAGTGGTTTAATGGGTCCGACTCGAAATCGGATGTTCTGTCAAAAACGGAACCGGGAGTTCAAATCTCCCCCTCTCCGCCAATTATCTTCAAAGGTAAATAAATATGAAGTTTCTATCAAAAAGAAATATTTATGTTATTTTAGCCTGTGTATTTTTATTTGGTATAATTTTTTTAAATATCATATCTCTGCAAGATACTAAAGAACCAGAAGTTAGATTTAATTTTGGTAAAAAATTACCTTTACAGCAAATATTTTTGCTTAATTTTTTTGGCTTTCTTTACTTATTGTTGTTTGTTTGGGGAACAATAAATGTATTAAATCTTTTAGGGAAAAGGTTGAAACGCCAACATTTTTTTGACAATGTAAAAATAAAAAAATTCCAACTTTCTGAAGAAAAATCAAGTAAACTTTTCTTTTTTATATTTTTAACTATTTTTTTAGCACAAATATTTCAAATAGTATTTTTTGATCCCAAAACAAACCCTATTGCGAAAATAATTTTTACAAATTTTATTTTAGAGTGCATTCTTATATTAATAATATTAAAATTTATTCCGAGAAGCCAATTGAATTTTGATTTTAAAAATTTAAATTTTGATATAGTATTTAAACTTTACACAATGCTCTTCCCCTTGATTTTTATAGCATTTACCTTAAGTAATTTAGTTTTTAAAAATTTTAAAATAGAATCTTCAATAAATCCAGCGATAACCATTCTTTTGTCTCTTAATAACAAAATGTTAGCTAATTTATTTTTTGTGCAAATTATATTTTTAGGTCCTTTGGCTGAAGAATTATTCTTCCGTGGGTTTATATACAAACTAACACGAACGCAATTTTCATTTTTTTTCTCTGCGTTGTTTACCTCATTTGTTTTTGCTCTTTTACACAGAACTTTTTATGATATCCTACCTTTAACTATAATAAGTATGCTTTTATGTTACATTTATGAGAAAACACAAAATTTAGCCAATGCTTTTATTTTGCACTTTCTACACAATAGTTTAAATCTTATTGGTATATTACTTTTAAAATCTTATATTTTTATTAGTTAATGTAATCGCTTGCCTCCAAAGGAAGAAATAATACTTCTTTGATATGACGAATCCTTTCCGCAGTGTAAGGGTGGGTCCTAAAGTAGGAAAGAGGTCTTATTTCTTTTTTATTTTCTTTATAAAGTTTTTCTAAAACATCTATAGCGACTTTAGCTTCTTTATTGAGTAATTTTAAATATTTAACCGCTAACTCATCAGCGTTAAACTCATCATCTCTTGAATATGCAGCCATAATTTGCGCTAAAGCAAATGAGAGGCCTTTTGTAAACTCTGGATCGCGCGCTAAACCAACCGACGCAAGTAAAATCAAATTATACCCAAAAGCTGCTTGTAATTTTTTGACTACATGTCGCGATACGATATGACCTACCTCGTGCGCTAAAACAAAGGCAAGTTCATCGTCATTAAGTATATCTAACAAATCTTTAAATATATAGACATATCCTCCGGGAACACTAAATGCATTTTTTTGCCGCTTACCTTCATCGTCTTCTTCAACTACATAAAAATAATAATTAATTTCTTTGCGGTCGCAGACAGATACGATATCTTTACCGATTCTATTAACTCGTTCAATATCTACTGGGTTATTTGAAATCTTAAATTTTTTCTTAATTTCTTGCGCTATATTCTCTCCTAATGTAACCTCTCTTTGAGTAGAATAAAAAATAATATCCTGCCTTCGTGTACCAACATTATATTCAGTAGTTATGCAAGCACAAAAAAATATAAAAAATATAAAAAAAACCTTAACTAAACTTTTCATTTTTTATAAAATTTTTCTTTTTGAAAATAGATATAAGTGGACAATTAATTTTTGATAGATTTTCTTCCGCGCCTTCCTGTCTATCAACTATCACAATGGCTTTACAAACTTTGATTTTTTGTCTATGCAAAATTTCTATAGCACTTACCAAAGAAGAACCGCTTGTAGCCACATCGTCTACAACTACAACCTTATCTTTTGTGGTTAGCTCTTTTCCTTCTATTAATTGCTCAAGGCCATGTTTTTTTGGAACTTTCCGTATCAAAAAACCTTTCAAAGTTTTCTTAAAACTATGTGCTACCATGCAAACACCTGCTACAATTGGATCTGCGCCTAAAGTTGGACCGCCTATTGCCGTAATGTCTTCGTTCTTTATAATATCCCAAACTAAATGAGAAATTAAATAAATCCCCTCACTTGATAAACTTACACGTCTTACGTCAATATAAAAGTTACTTATTTTGCCCGAAGAAAGTCTAACTTTTCCTTTCAAAACCGCTTCTTTTTTTAATAATTCAAATAATTGTTCTCTCATCTTAAACTTTATTTTTAACTTTCACAAAAACTTTGATTTCCAGAAACCGTATCAGTAAAATAAAATTTTAAAAAGAACCTTGCCACAACTTATACTTCTGTCAAATAATGTATAATTTTTCTATCTACAGGAGCAAGGGGCAATTTTTTAGCCTCTTTAATAGAAAAAAAACCAAAATCAGCGCATTCTTTTGCTTTTGGTTTTCCATTTATAATCTTACAAACAAAAAGACTTACTGCTATTTTTAAATCTTTATCTTCATCAAAAAATTCACCTACCAATCTTTGTGGTTTTACTTCTAACTCTAATTCTTCTTTTATTTCACGTTCTACAGCCGCCTTTAAGGTTTCCTTTCTTTCCACTTTTCCTCCCGGAAATTCCCATAAAAGTCCAAAATGATCGTTTTCTTTACGTTTACATAAAAGAATTTTGCCATTATTTTTAATTAAAGCCGCAACTACTTTTATCGTTTTCATTTTTAGAAGCTATAGTTAATTGAAAAACTATAAGCCTGGCTATCAAAAAATTGACTTTCCAAATTTAACCAAAACCTCTCATCAATCGGAATATCAAAACCAAAAACAAACCCAAAAGATCTGTCGGGATCAGACATAATCCGCTTCCTTTCATTATTAACTTTATGAATATAATCAACTCTTGACCAACGCCCTCCTATATATGGAGTAATAAATTTAAAATCATAAGAAGCTAAAAACGAAACTTGCCAACCATCTAAAATTGCCCTATTTACGCTGTTACCTACAATTACTTTTTTTGGATGAACACTAATATGTTGAAATCCAAATACACTTTTAAAGTTGTTTTTGTTATATAAGCGTATTCTCAACCCATAACCGCCACTGAAACTTCTTGGATAATCAATTTCATCACTATCCAAAGGATTTTGTCTTATATCTCCTGCACCAATTTTTAAATCCAGCGAAAACCAATCAAATACCCCGTAAGAAAGAAGTAAAAAATTCTCTAAACTACGCACACTACCCATATTATTTTCTAAATCCCTATCAACAATATTATATGTCTGCAATCCTATAAAAATTTTATGCTGCTTAGGTATCTTTGTTCCATAACAAGGGGCACTGAAAATTTTAAAAGGAGAAAAAATTATAATCAAACAAATTAAAAATTTAGCACTTCTCATAAAATTTATGTAAAATCCTCAATTTTAAAAGTAAAAGCCTTAAGTCCTTCTTTTGCCAATTTTTTGCGCAATAATTTTATTTTTGAAATTAAATTTTTACTTTCTTCTGTAGTGCATCCAACAAATAAAATATTATTTCTTCCCGGCCAAATGTCATCACCTAAATGCATACCACTACTTCTACCCTTTCCAAAAATTCCTGCAATTTTTGTATAACTATAATTTTTATCTTCTAAAATCTCCATAATCTCATCCTCAATTGCTTCATTATAAATTATCATCACCATTTTTTCCATACAAAATATTATATTATAAAAAAAATTTTATTTTTGTATAGAATCTTTCTTCATTTTAACCTCAACTGCTGCATAGAGTGTAGGAATAAATAAAAGTGTAATAAAACTAGATACAGACAATCCTGAAATCATTGTAATACCTAAAGGTCTCCAGATTTCTGAACCTTCTCCATTTGATATAGCCATAGGTAAAAGTCCTACTGTTGTGGTTAAAGTTGTCATTAGCACTGCTCTTAGGCGTTCCTTCCCGGCTTGCTTTACAGCCTCTAACATAGATAATCCACGTTTACGCAAAATATCAATGTAACTAATCAATACAATGGCATTATTTACAACAATTCCAACAAGCATAACCACTCCCAAATACGAAATGATGTTAAATGTTGTGCCACTTATGATGAAACCAAAAATCACGCCAACTAACGTAAATGGAACTGAAAACATAATTACAAAAGGACTAACCAAAGATTCAAATTGTCCTGCCATCACCATATAAACTAAAATCAAAGACAACAAAAACAAAGCCCCTAAATCTCTAAAAGCTTTTGCTTGTTCTTCAGCTTCTCCTCCAAAATTTATCATTATATCTTTTGGTATAACTAATTTACTTAATTTTTTTTGTATATCTTCTCTAACTTTACCTACAGGCCTTCCAAAAACATTACATTCAACCTTAACTACTCTTTCTCTATTTAACCTCTCTATTTCAATTGGACCAACTACCTCATACACTTTTGCAAAACTCGAAAGTCTTATTTGTTTGCCGGTTGTTGGTGAAATAAAAGTTAAATTCTCTATATCCTCTGGCTTTGTCCGACTTTGTTGATCTAATCTGACATAAATATCGTAAGTCTGACCTTTCTCTCTATATTGAGAAGCAACTGTTCCCGCAATGTAGGTGCGTAAACTATCCGCTACTATAGAAACATTTAACCCTAAAATAGCCAATTTTTCTCTGTCTATATCCACCTTGAATTCAGGGAGTCTTAGGTCTCTGGAGATTGTTACGTCTACAGCACCATCGGTATTCTCGACTATCTTTTTCACTTTTTCTGCCAAAAAATTTGTACTTTCAAATGAGTGACCAATAATCTCAACCTGAATTGCTTTTCCTCCTCTGCCTAAAACCAACCTTCCTAAAGGATTACCTAAAGCTAAATCTACCTTTAAGACTCCTGGGATTTGATTTATTTTTTTTCGTATTGCTTGCCCTATTACAAATACAGAGCGTTTTCTTTCTGTTTTAGGAACTAACTTCATCCCGGCTGTAACTATATGTGAACCTGATTCTCCAGCAGCTGACATAGCTTTTGTATGTGATGGGGCTGTTCCTGCTCTTATAAACATAAGTTTTTTTTCACTAACCTCTTCGTCAAAAATATCCTCTATTTTTTTCGCGACTTTCTCAGTCTCTTCAACTCTTGTTCCTACAGGTAAAGCTACTGTAACTCTAACATCACCTGAATCTTGTTCTGGAATAAATTCATTTCCAACAAATCGCAGAAAAAATAAACTAAAAATAAAAATACCGAACCCAAAAAAAATTATAAATTTTTTATGCCCTAAACAAAAACCCAAAAGCTCAGAATAAAATAATTCTATTCTCTTAGATATTATCTCTGTTATTTCAATAAATTTGGATTGTTTTAATTTATCTTCTGATTTATATTTTTTAAAAAATTGGAAACATAGCATAGGGGTAAATGTAGAAGCGGTGAACAAAGAGGCTAAAAGCGTGATAGTAACAATTGCTGCTAGTTCAGAAAACATAATTCCAACCACACTTTTTTTAATTAAAAGCATTGGCAAAAATACAACAATTGTAGTTAAAGTAGATGCAGCTATTGCCAAAGATACTTCTTTTGTACCAAAAATAGCCGCCTCAGCGGTTCTCCTACCCTTCTGCAAATTTCTAAAAAAATTATCCACCACTACTATTGCATTATCAACCACCATTCCAGAAGCAATAACCAAAGATGAAAGACTTATTATGTTTATAGTTCGGTTTGCTAAAAAAAGATAAATAAAGGCAATTAAAAGCGAAAAAGGAATGGTTAAGGCAACAATTAAACTGGTTTTTATTTGACGTAAAAAAAGCCAGACAATTAAAATTACAAAAAATATTGCATACATTATTGAGGTTTTAAGTGTATTTATTGTTCTGGTAATATCAGAAGAGGTATCAAAAATAATAAACATATTTACATCAGAAGGAAGAATTTTTTTTAGTACTTCTAATCTTTTTTTTATCTTTGTTGCAACTTCTACCGAGTTTACTCCTGTTTGTTTTTGAACCATTAGTAGAAGACCTCTTTGACGATTATGTCTTACTATCATCTCTACTTCTTTAAAACCATCTTCAATTTTTGCGACATCTTTTAAATATACAGGTTTTGAATTGTAAGTGCCCAAAATTACCTTATTCATCTGCTCAACAAAAGTGAATTCTGCAGGTAACCTAACTAAATATTCAGTAAGACCTGACTTTAAACTACCTACCGGTTGAGATATATTTTCTTGCTTTAATTTATTTTTGATATCTAAAATTGAGAGCCCATAGCCTTGAAGTTTTTTTCTATCTACCCAAATATTTATCTGCCGCTCTAACCCTCCAATAACCTGAACAGTTCCAACTCCGGGAATTTGTCTAATTGGATCAGCTAATTGTTCATCTATCAAATCATAAAGATAGGGATAACTTTCTTTTGCAGTTATCCCGATAAAAAGTATCGGTATAAAAGCTGTGTTGAATTTAAAAATAAAAGGATTATCCATCTCTTCAGGGATATCGGGTAGAAGACGTTTTGCAAGCTCAATCCTATCTCTAATATCATTAGTTGCAGTATCTAAATTTGTTCCCCAGACAAATTGT